>NZ_JBNPWS010000033.1:0-61463 GCF_050433705.1 Paenibacillus sp. DS2015
GCCATACGCAGGTATCCTAGCTACGAAGGTGGCTTGGTCCCTCCTTCGGTTGGACTTTCACCAACTAGATAATGCGTGCCTCTGGGCACGCCACACAAAGAAAAGGCCGCGATTAACGCGACCTACGATCTGTGATCATACACTTTCCTAGATGCTCACTCTTATTGCCTAAGCAGCTGTATTATGCCTGAAGGAGGAACCTTCAGCTTATGAATGCCCTTATCTAATCGGACGTACAGATCTGACAAAATGGTTCCTGTACAATTCGTCACGGTCAATCTAGCCTGTATGTTCTCGTCCAAATCCACAATTATTGTTTCTCGCGAGGTACCATTTACGAACAAATGACCTTTCTCCTTGTGGGTTCCGAGTCTTACAATACCTTCGCTATAAACAGCCGCCAATGACTGATGATCGTTATAGGCGTACACAATAGGATACATGAAGTCTGGTGACTCTGGTCTTAAACTACCCTCTAATAGCAGATCGCGATGTTTCCTCCAGAAGCTTAACCAGAAACTCACAACGAGGTGATGCTCTTTCGGAATGCGATCAATGAGCACAGAAAGTTGGGGTACGGAAAAGATGGAATGAATGAACTGCAGAGCCACATTCTCCACCGAATCTTTCCAATTCCACATCATCATGTCGGAATGAACTGCCGTGTTACCGCTCAGCAAACGTATGTCCAAAGAACCGATCCGATTCTGACTGAAATTATTCGGGCAATCCGCAACTCTAAACATATTGCCATATTTGCGCATTAGGGGACCGATATAGTTTTGTCTGAACTCGATCATCACATCAGGCTTAATCACTTGAAGTCGCTTCAACACGTCTGATAACAAACGATCCACTGCTTCTGGAACCGAATCATAATCTCTGCCTTCACCTAGCGAGTATTTCATTTCTTCCGATAGATTGAATGAATCAACAAAGTCTAACTTGAAGCCATCAATATCCCACTCCATCAGTGCTTTCTCATAAATTCCAATCAAATAATCCCTTACTTCAGGGAAACGCGGATCCAACACAGCCGTATCGGGACCATCATACGTATTTATAAACTTACCTTCGAATAGATTCCACGCCTTCGAATGGCGTCCTACGAATGGAACAGAATACCATAGGATGAACTTCATCCCAATGTCATGTACCTGATCAACAAAGACTCTCATATTCGGTATTCGATCTGGAGAAGCCTCCCAATCACCACAATAGGCGTATCCACGCTCATCATTGGCTGTTTGCCAGCCGTCATCGACGATGACGGCCTCGCAACCCAGCTGTTTCGCGAGCATGCATTGCTTGACAACTTCTTCAGGCACGAGCTGCTGATGGAAGCTATACCACGTCGAATACATCGGCAAACGTGCCATCTCAGGCACTATGGCAGGTTCATAACCCGGTAAAGAAGCCCACCAGTCGCCTACTTCCTGCAAGCAATCTGCATAGAATTGATCTCTCGTGTCGATTCGAATTACGGCTTCATAATGTGTAATTGGAGGACAAGCCTCGGTAAACAACTCCAGCGATATAGTAAATTCGGCAGATTCCTCATGAATTCCCGCGCGCACCTGGATAGGAAGCAACGCATCCGACAATGCTACCGTCAAGCGATTCTGACCAGCTAAATTATAGAGCGTACATACAGGCGCAAGCGAAGTCGCCTTAGATTGAAAAGGTTTGCTAAAATCAGTCCGAATTCCCTTCTCTCGGTTCGCACCTGGATCCCAGTAACCCGCAATATCAATCGCGGGCTGTAACCACGATATGTGAATCCCCTCAGGAATTTGAGGACTATCCGTATTCATTATAAAACGAATCATCTCAATTCCTTCTGATTCTTGCATAAGCTCAACCGATATGCGAAAGGAATCTGCTCCGCCTACAACGAATAACTCTCTGTTGCCTGCTTGATACAACATTTATGTCGTCCTCCCTCACTTTGATTCGCTACTATCCTTTCACAGCCGAGCTGACCGTCATTGCTTTCTCAACCTGTTCAGAGAATATCAGATAGACCGCAATTGTCGGTAGAGTCGATAACACCATAACAGCTCCCATGGCACCCCAGTCCGAACTGAACTGACTTTGGAAATATAACAATCCCAACGGCAATGTTTTTAGAGCATCATCGCTAATCATAACAAGCGCCACTAGAAATTCGTTCCAAGCGAACAAGAAGACGAAGATACTAACCGAAGCAACCGCAGGGGTCACTAAGGGTAACATTATACGAAAGAAGGTTGTATACACATTAGCACCGTCAATAGACGCTGATTCTTCAAGTTCAAAGGGCAGTGACCGGAAGAAGGCATAAAATATAATCGATGAAAACGAAAGCTGAAATGCCACATAAGGTGCAATAACCGCAAAATAACTATTCTGCAAGTGAAGGTCTCTGCTAAGAATAAGCAGCGGAATTAAGATGATCTGCATCGGTATGAACATGCCAGCCGTCATATAGATTCTACTTATATTAGATAACTTCCATTTCATTCTAGCTGTTGCATAAGAAAACATAAGTGAAAGGAATACAGTAATAGCGACGGTTCCAATCGATACAATGATACTATTCTTAAAGTAATGTAAGAGATCGAACGCTTCAAATGCATTTATGTAGTTCTCAATGCGCCAGTTCTCCGGTATACCAAATACATTAGTGGAGAATATCTCTTCATTGTTTTTAAAAGAATAGAACAACAACCACAATAACGGATATATGCTGATTAATACGTACAATAATAATGGACCGTAGGTCAGCGCTTTTTTTGATACTCGCAATAACATAGGATCCTCCCATCTAATAACTAATTTTTTCACGCGATACAAATTTGTTAATCAGGATGGTGATCAACAAGCATTGGATAACTAAGACCGCCGCAGCTGCTGAGCCGTAACCGTATTCTCCAGATCGGAAAGCAGCTTTATACATCATAAAGGTGAAAGTATAGGAGATGTTACCAGGACCGCCGTTCGTCATAACAAACATGTTCTGAAATGCATTCAATCCGCCTGTTATGGCAATAATGAGACAGAATTTGTACGTTTCACCCAAGAGTGGAATCGTAATCTTCCTGTGCGTGTGCAAGAAGGATGCACCATCAATCTTCGCAGCCTCATAAAGGTGCTCAGGGATAGATTTAATTGCTGCATAAATAAGCACAAGATGAACACCCATATTCTGCCATGCATTCGAAAGTGCAATCGCCCATATGGAGGAATGTTCCCCACTAAGCCAAGATTGCTCATAATTTATACCTAATTTAGCAAATAAACTGTTTATTAAACCACCGTCTGTATTGTAGATGGCAATCCATAATTGAGATACGACTACACCAGATAGAACAACAGGAATAAAGAAACTTGTCTTGAAAAATTTCCGCCCTCGTAACGACTTGGTACTCATCGCAATCGCTAATATGGTTCCAAGACCGATCTGGTAAACCACCAAAACAAAGGCAAATATTAAGCCATTTTTCAACGAAACCCAAAAATCATCATCGTCTAATAAACGCAAATAATTATCAAATCCGATAAAACTCGGCGTTGTTAGACCATTCCAATCAAAGAAGCTCTTCTGAAACGTCTGCATTATTGGATAGACGACCATGACGGTGAAAAAAAACAAAGTCGGAACAGTAAATACGAGTACAGCCAATTTGTATTTCTGTTTTGAAGTCATAAGTCCTCCTAGATTAAATAGGTTGTCCCTAAGAGACTGGACAACCTATTTGTTTTGAATTTATTATTTTCTAGCTTGCACGAGTGCTTTGTTTGTTTCTTTAATAAACTCGTCTGCAGATTGCCCTGCAAGTAATTTTTGTGCGTTGTCTTCAAGTGCTGTCTTAAACTTCGCGTTCTCATATCCCCAAGCAAATGTTGTCATCGTTTTGAAGTTCGTCGAATCTTGCGCGTACTGTTTTTGAATCGCAGTGAAACCAGCTGTCGGTGTTATTTCCTCCACCAGAATTGGATTTGGATCGCCGATTTGAATAATACGTTGCTTTGCAAATTCTAAGGAGAACAGTGCAGCATATTTCGCAGTAATCTCTTTATGTTTGGAATTTGCGGATACAGCGAAACCTTGGTTAAAACCTCCACCGCTTATATTCCATTTCGCTTCCTCAACTTTATCTGCATCAACAAGCGGAGTGTATAGAAGCCCTAGTTTATCACCCATCTCACTCTCAATGCTTCCCATGGTCCATGCGCCATTCAAGAACATTGCCGCTTTTCCAGAAGTGAATTGTGCAACCCCGTCATCATATGTTGTGTTAAATGTATTCTTGGACAACAACCCTGCTGCCGTCAACTCAGATAATTTACGTGCCCCTTGTTCATACGCCATATCAGAGAATGATCCTTCACCTTGATCCAGTTTTTGCAGACCCGCAGGTTCAGATCCGACGATCGCCATATCAAGCAACAACAAACCTGGCCATTTCTCCTTTGCAAACAAAGCTAGTGGAACGATATCCGTCGCTGCGAAAACCTTTACAGCTTCGAGATATTCTGTGTAATTAGTAGGTACTTTAACATTATGCTGTTCGAATAGTTCCTTGTTATAATACATAACCCCAGCCCACTGTCCTACGTTAGGAACAGAATAGGAATGTCCATCTTTATTCCACAGCATCGGTTTAGAAGTTTCATTCAGTAATCCTTCGATATTGTTTTCTTTAATAGCATCATCCAATAGCATCAGGTTATCTGATTTCTTAAGCGTCTCAATAAGACCACTAGATGCGAAGAAGATGTCAGGCAAGGTACCCGCCGCTGCATACGTCTTTATTTTTTGCTCATCATCTTGTGCCGCAACTTCAAATTCAACTTCAACTTCAGGCATTATTTTCTTCATTGAATCTCGGGCTGCATCATAGACGGCTTTCTCTTGCCCACTATACTGTGCATAGAATTTCAATTTCACGGTTTCAACCTTACTGCTTGTCTCATTCTTGTTTCCATCTTCATTCGTTGCTTGATTGGTGGAACCGCATGCAGAAAGCGTTGTCAAAGAAAGCATAAGTGAAACAAGCATCAACATTGGTTTAGTCATCTTCATTAATAATCCCCCTTTAGTGTATATGTGTTATTGTAATGAATCGAATGCTCACTAGTAAGGGATAATTCGGAACACATTTGTGTAATTTGACTCATTTCAGCTCATTTCGATCGTAAAACTTCATACTCACTAGGGGAACGACCTGTAAATTTTTTGAAACTCTTACTAAAATGACTTGCATCACTATAACCAATCATCTCCGAAATATCCGTCAAGCGTAAATTTTTCCCTGATGTAAGAAGCTCCTTTGCTCTCTGCATTCGTCTTTCGACAATATAATCGCTAACACTCATGCCCAGCTCCTGCTTGAAAATTCTCAATAAGTAGCGCGGCTGAATATAGAGATGTTTCGACACATTCTCCACTTTAAGTTGGCTGTCAGAAAAATGGGCTTCAATGTAATCTCGGGCAAGTGATAATATCTTGCTTGACTTAGAGTGTTTCATTCCCTTGGAATGATCTGCTACAGTTACATATAATTCGGTTATCCACTCAAATGCTGCTTCAAGAGAAGATTTATTCATCATTTCATGAAATGGAGAGAACTCACTTGGGAGAATGTCCTCAACCCGCTTGCCTATCTCATAGATATAAGTCAGACATAAAGACACTAACCCCGCCATGATCATATGAATATAATCACTTGAAAGCTTCTGGATCAGAATATAATCACGAATAGCATGTAAATTTTCAACAATTCCACTCTTATCTTGAAGTCTCAATTGTATAAGTAAGTTCTCATTCATCTCACTAGGATAGAAGCCGATATTTCTAGATCTCGATTGGATGTCCTCAAAATGCAAAACATCTGTCAGATTCAGAGCAATCTTGTTTCCTAAAGCGATAATGGATTCCTTGTAAGATTGACGGATGTAAGCAATTCCGTATCCAGATGAACCTACACCAACAGTTACACTAAATCCAAAATGCCGTTTGATCAATGCACACAACTTAAATAAGCACTCCGTGTTTAAGCTCTTTTCGCCACCTTCTTCATACTGCTGTAGCGATATTATGCGATTCTCCGGTCCGTTAAAAGTATAGTGTTGACCTGCAATTTTTATCAGATCATTTAAGAGGTTGGCAATAATGTATTTGTACAGTCTTACATCGTTTGATCCTGGCCAATGCTCATGAAGACCATCAATTTCAATCGATATGACCTGAAAGTGCATGCTATCTATCTGCAGCAGCCTATTGATCTGCACTTTAATGGTCTCATTATCCTCGATATACTCATTACTAATTAGCAGATTCAGAAAGCTCTCCTTCCACACAAACCGTTCCTTCTGCGTGTTGTCTTGTTCAATTCTTGACTTTTCTCTAGTACTCTTCACTTTGGCAAGTGCCATCAGCAACTCTTCTTCATCAAAGGGCTTGAGAATGTAATCATCCACACCAATCTTAACCGCTTGTCTAGCGTATTCGAACTCACTATGGCCTGTCACAAGTAGTACAGAAGTTAGTGGATAACGCTCCTTTATCTGAATCACAAGATCCATTCCGTTCATAAAAGGCATATTAATATCTATAAAAGCAATATCAGGATGCTCCCGTTCAACTAATTCAAGCGCTTCCAAACCATTTTTAGCTTCTCCACATAGTTGCAACCCGTGCGCTTCCCAGTCGATTATATTCCTAATATATTTTCGAAATACCGCCTCATCATCAGCAAATATAACCTTATACATCTTGTATGTCTCCTATCATAGGTATTTCAACCAATACATCCGTACCTTCTCCCTCAATGCTGTGAATATCAATACCATATTCTTCTCCAAAATAGAGTTTAATTCGTTCGTCTACACTTCTCAAACCGAACGATATTCGTTCAGACTTCCTTTCTAGTAATCCAGATACTTGCTCCCTCGATAATCCAACTCCATCATCTGTTACCTTCAAGCGCATAATATCCTCATGTCTGAATCCATCAATTGTTATATGACCAAATCTACCTTTTTCTTTTAAACCATGATAAATCGCGTTTTCTACTAAGGGTTGCAGGGTAAGCTTTGGAATCAAATAGTTAAGTAGTTCGTTCTGAACCTGTATCTTGAAGTCAAATAGATCGGAATAACGAGTACTTTGAATGTAAAGATAATTTTCTACATTACGAATTTCTTCACGAACAGTAATAATTTCCTTACCATTACTTAGACCTACCCGATAATAATCCGCAAGCGCTTTAGTAGCTTTACCAGCATCTTCACTTTCTCCTGATTTACACAAGACATAGATCAGATCGAGACTATTGTAAAAAAAATGGGGCTTGATCTGTTCCTGAATAAGTGCGAGCTCATACTCCCGTTTCTGTTGTTGTTCCTCTTTCACTTTAACTAGTAAATCATTCACCCTAGCTAACATCATGTTCAGACCCGCCCCGAGAATGCCAATCTCATCGCGACTTTTCACTTGAACAGGACGATCTATATTCTCCTCACGGATTCGATTCATGTGTTTAGCAAGAAATATTATTGGATTTACGATCGACTGGGATAGAATGACAGCCCCGAATAAGGCAAATAACAAGCATATACTACCCACGATGAGTATAACGTTTGTGACCTGTCTTGTTTCTTTCGTCAACTCCTTAAGAGAGATTTCATTCACCAATTTCCAATTTGGCTTACCAAACCGCATTGCAGTCAGTAAAGATTTATCACCACTAGCATTTCTTGTTTCCTTAAACAAGCGTTCTTGGGCAAGGATATCCCTTTTTCGATCTGGCTCAGGCGACTGCAATATCCGATTCTCATCCGATGAAGAGATCACAATACCACGGTTGTCCACAATATAGTATCCGTTGGATTGGATGGGTCCTACTGGAGCATAAACAGATGATAGCGTTTTCTCATTTATGTTCAAAAACAAATATCCGAGCGTATCCATTGTCTCGGTATCTAATATTTTTTTCCCGACCGATAGCACGACCTTATCTTGGTCTATCACCCAAAAATCCCGGCGTTGCATAGGAAACCATACATTTATACCATTACTCTTCTCTACCTCATGAAACATAGTGCTGGAATACGCCAATAATGTACCTTCAATTAACCTGTCATCCGTCGTATATATATTATAATTACGATCAATGAACACAGCCGATTCAACATCAGGGAATATAAGTTTAGCAATATCAAGCTTATTTTCAATGTGATTACGCAATATATAGTCCTCATTTATTGGAACTTGATCCGTTAGTATTCCCTTTCGTTCTAAGGTTTTTAACTCTATTTCCTTATTGAGATCTAACATTGCAATGTTTGCAAAGCTTTCTGCGTTCTCTAATATCGTATCAATTCGCGTCGTAATGAGTAATGACTCATCAAGCATATTTTTTTTAGTCTTCTTAATAACGGCCTCCGTATTAATCGTATAAGAAAAAATACTAAGTACTAAGAGCGGGATAAATATAAGAGGAAAATAAATAATAATAATTTTATATCGAATTCGTTGTCCTCTAAACCAGGTAATCATGCTCATGTTGACTTTGCCAACCTTTCGTATAACAATTATTCCCATAATGATATCAATTTGAGTACGTTAAACATACCATATTTCGACAATATTTGACTTCAATATCAGCTTTCACAATAAGTTATATAGTAGTATAGTGCAAGAATACCATTTCAAAGATATCAAACAAGCTGTAGATTAATGCTTAAGTACTTGCAGAATAACATCTCCTAATAAGGGGAATCCTATATTCTCCATAGCCAATAGACATAATTCCAGTCATTTTTTCAATTTATTCATGAAAATCACATAAATTATACATAAACAACTCAAAAAATAGACATATAGGAATTTACAAGGGTTAAACTTGTGTGAATTTTTGTTATAATCAACTCAATTCACATTTTTTGAATTCAGATATAGACGAAGGGGACGTTAGCATTGACAAAAATCATTAAAACATTAACTATTGCCGGAAGTGACTCCAGTGGAGGCGCAGGCATTCAAGCGGATTTAAAAACTTTTGAGGAATATGGTACGTATGGCTTCAGCGCCTTAACTACGATTGTAACCATGGACCCTGACAACGGCTGGCACCACAATGTATATCCGATCGATGCAGCTATTGTCGCTGAACAACTGAAGACTATCTTTGCAGGCGGACCGGTCGATGCCATGAAAACCGGTATGCTGGGTAGTGTGGACATCGTACGTGTAGTGGAACAAGCCATTAAGAATAATAGCCAGACTAACGTAGTTATTGATCCAGTCATGGTATGTAAAGGTGAAGATGAGGTTCTAAATCCAGAGAGCGCGGATGCCATTCGCGATTTGCTGTTGCCATTAGCAACTGTGGTAACACCAAATCTATTCGAAGCCGGTGTTCTTTCGGGCCTTGGTAAACTCTCCTCTATTGAAGATATGAAGGAAGCCGCTCGCCTTATTCATGATCTTGGAGCACGTAATGTCGTCGTGAAAGGTGGCAAAGCTTTAGGAGGAGAGCAAGCAGTAGACGTCTTCTTCGACGGTTCAGATTATACAGTCTTTACAGCGGACAAAATTGAGCCTGCAACGAATCATGGTGCCGGTTGTACCTTTGCCGCAGCCATCACCGGCGGTCTAGCTAACGGTCTTCCGATCCATGAGGCTGTTGCGAAAGCCAAGGATTTTGTCTTGGCTGCCATTCGGGCAGGCTATACCTTCAATGAATATGTAGGACCTGTCTTCCATGGCGGCTACCGCTTAAATCGTTAGGTCAAGCCTGTGCAGGTTGTCGAATGAGCCTTCACAGAAAAACATCGTATAACTGTAATTTAGGAACGAATGGCAGTCTAGAGGGTATGCTTTTCTCTCTAGACTGCCATTTTCTTTTTCTTGATATATTTCTGCTTCATCCATAATGAATGTCTAGACTTCAATAAGCGTCCTCATGTATTCTACTTTTCTTTCTCGTATACCCTTTTAACTTGGATGTTCTATTCCCCTTCGGTATCATCAAATAATTCATTCAGATATCGTTTCTTATTCTCAAGAAATCTTCTAGTGATCTGATAATGCTCTGTCTCCTCATATTGAATTCCACAGATTGGCGAATGATCAAAGCTAAGAATTTGTGCATCGGGAAATCCGAGAATAATGGGCGAGTGTGTTGCAATAATAAACTGTGATGTATCTTGGAGATCGTACAACACTCTAAGGAACGCGAGTTGTCTTGATGGAGACAAGGCGGCTTCGGGTTCATCAAGTAGATATATTCCTTTGCCACTGAATCGATTTACAAATAGACTCAAGAAAGACTCGCCATGCGATTGTTCATGTAAAGAGCGTCCTCCATAGGAACTCTGTGCATTGACGTCGTCTATGTGCGTAGCGAAATTATAATATGATTCTGCCCTCATAAAAAAACCATTCGTGATTTTGGGCAACCAAGCCAATCGGATATGATCACCCAACGCCGATCCCGAAGCTTCAAGATTATAGTTGTTATTCCTCCCCCCACCCGCCGTATTGAATCCACATTGATAGGCGATAGCCTCTAGTAATGTAGACTTTCCGGAACCATTTTCTCCAACAAAAAAAGTTACGTTACTCGTAAATTTCATGACATCCATGGACTGAATCGTAGGAATGGAGAATGGATATTGATTGTCTTGTTCTATCTTCTCTCTTAATAATGTAACACTACGAAGGAACATAGTTTCTCCTTATACTTACTCGTTATTTTGTTCCATTTTCTAGCGGTTCTTATTGTGTGTTAACGATGTATTCATTTAAATCATCAGCTCATAACTTACATACGTTTACAATGAATGACGGGTATAACCCTTCCTTTGTTGCAAATTTAACTTCCATACGAATCTTATCCTATTGAAAATACCTCTCCAAAAGTTCATGGTTCGCTGAACTATTATGAGAAGCTTCTTTTTTGTTCATCTTTTGCTACAATGATTACGGATATACTATAGGTGAACGCTATAAGATTAATTCATAAACGTAAATGAGGTCGATTGAATATGGAACTACGCCAACTACAATATGCACTGCAAATTGCCACAGAACGTAACTTCTCACGAGCTGCTGAAAAACTACACATTGCCCAACCCTCGCTAAGTCAGCAACTTTCTAAGTTAGAGAAAGAGATCGGTGTAAAGCTCTTTCAACGGAATACAAGTAGTGTCGAGCTTACACATGCGGGTGCAGCCTTTATGGAACAAGCACAAAAAATAGTAGATGCTGTGGAACTACTTCATCAAGAAATGACCGATATATCCCAGCTGCGCGGAGGAAAGGTTGTTATCGGAAGTATGCCTATTACAGGCTCTCACTTACTTCCCTATGTATTACCCGTTTTTAGACGGACCTATCCTGATATTGAAATCGCACTTCTTGAGGATTCCTCTATGAATCTAGAAAAGCTAACAGCCAATGGCAAAACAGATTTAAGCCTGCTCTCGCTCCCTCTCCTAGAACCATCACTCGCTTATGAAGTCATTGGAGAAGAAAAGATTGATTTGGCTGTCCCACCAGATCATCCTTTCGCTCTGAAGTATGCTAACCATACACTTGAACCCATTCAAATAGAAGAACTCAAAGACGAATCCTTTATCGTACTCAAGAAAGGACAGGGTTTCCGCAAGATGACCCTTGATCTTTGCCAGCAAGCTGGATTTGAACCCAAGGTCGTCTTTGAGAGCAGTAATATGGAAACCATTCAATCGTTAGTTGCCGCAGGCATGGGTATAACCCTAGTCCCGCGTTTCATCTCCCGGGCACCTAGAACAGACTTCGTGCCCATCTATTTGCCACTTGCTGAGCCTGTCCCAAGCCGCACATTGGTCGTAGCCTATAGACGTGGTCGTTATTTATCTAAAGCAGCAGAAGCTTTCATCGACTCCTTCAAGAAATCAATGAACGAATTAAATGATTGAGTACAGATCTGGGCGACGATCACTAAACACTGGAATTCGTCCTCGCACTTCATCTACCAATGCTGAGGAGATCTCGCCTACGACGATCTCTTCTCCTTCTCCACCTTCAGCGATCACTTCACCCCATGGGTCAATGATCATAGAATGTCCAAAGAATGATGTCTCTCCACTTACACCCACCGTATTACAAGCAATAACGTACATTTGATTCTCGATAGCCCGGGCCATGAGCAATGTGCGCCAATGATGCAGACGAGGGTGTGGCCATTCGGCCGGCACAAACAATGCTTTAGCACCATCTAGAGCTAAACTACGGGCTAATTCTGGAAACCGTATATCATAACAGATTGATGCTCCTGCGGTAAAATTGTGATCAAGATTAAATGTAACCTTCTGGTCGCCTGACTGTAGGTATTTTTCTTCGTCCATCAAACAAAATAAATGGATTTTGGAATACTTGGCTACCTGCTCACCTTGGCGATCAAACACATACATCGAATTCGTAATGTTGTCCCCATTCTTCTCAGCGATGGAACCCCCTACCACGATCATCTCATGCCGCTTAGCAAATGCACTAAGCCACTCTTTACTTTGTTTACCGGCAGTATCTGCGAGCTCATGAATTTGCTCCAGGGCATAGCCCGTATTCCACATTTCAGGAAGTACGATCAGATCAGGCTTAGGTAACATAAGTGCTGCTTTCTCCATTAACCCCAGAATATGTGCCTTATTTACTTCGGGTTGACCTAGTTGAATGGGTGTCTGGATCAAGGCTACACGTAAATTATTATGGCTCACTTTCAACTTAAGTTCCCCCTCTGCAGAATATGTTATTTTTCTATAATCATTATATACTTGCATCTACAATCCGCAAATTGATCCTAATATTTCTACTCGAGACGTTTTATTGAAATTAAAAACTTGTCGTATACATAGGTTTGTCCGAATAGCCTAATTACATAATATGCTTATATAAACAAGCTAAAGGGGGAAGTACAAGATCAGTACATTTTTTAGCTATATTTTTCTTGGGCTGTCACTTTCCGCACCTATTGGCCCCATCAACGCAGCACAGCTAAACAAGGGTATTCAAGGAGGGTTTTGGCACGCCTATGTAATCGGTCTTGGCGCGTTAAGCGCAGATATTATCTATATGTTACTTGTGTATTTTGGCGTCATTCATCTGCTTGATGCTCCATTTATAAAAGCTTTTCTATGGCTTTTCGGCTTTTTTGTCTTGGTATATATAGGTATCGAGAGCATCAAAGATGCAGGTGCAATTTCATCTTCAGTAGAAATGCGAGGAAGCGATGCTTCGCTGGGGAGGACGTTTATCTCCGGATTCCTGTTGGCTATATTGAATCCGTTGTCTATCTTGTTCTGGCTCGGTATTTATGGATCTATATTGGCTAAGGCGGTCAATGAATTTCCGATGCAGCAACTTTTAATTTATAGTGGCGCTATCGTACTCGGCATTCTCCTTTGGGATGTAACCATGGCCACTGTGTCCAGCCTATTCCGGGAATTTCTCACGCTCCGTGTCTTAAAAATTATTTCTATGCTATCAGGGCTGTCCCTTATAGGGTTTGGCTTATATTTTGGCGTACAGGCATTTCAGTTACTATTTCTCCACTAATACTTTTTCTTTCGTCCCTATGGACTGACAGATATCATGGGTTTGATTGATAACTGAAATCCCCCGGTCTATAAGACTAGTGGATAAACGTAACTTTCTGCAACTCCTCCCATGGTAATCCCCTCTATACAGCCCTGTTAAATAATGATAAATTGTAACTATTATATTCAGATGAGAGTAGAGTGATGAACGATGAATACAACAAACAACAAGACCCTGAACTCAGCTTTTCATATCGAGCCTGCTGAAATCTTCAAAGGACTACCGACACAATTTTTTGCAACCTTAGTCCAGAAGGTCAACCGTGAAATTGCTGCGGGTCATGATGTCATCAATTTAGGACAAGGCAATCCTGACACACCGACACCCGAACATATCGTTAAAGAACTTCAGAACGCGGCTACGAATCCGCTGTATCATAAATATTCACCTTTTACTGGACATTCCTTTCTCAAAGAAGCGATCGCTAAGCGTTATTTAGATGACTATGGGGTTGTTCTAGATCCTGAGACCGAAGTTGCAATTCTATTTGGTGGTAAAACAGGACTTGTGGAGTTACCCCAAATTTTGCTTAATCCCGGTGACCTCTGTCTAGTTCCAGACCCAGGTTATCCTGATTATTGGTCAGGAGTAGCACTTGCACGTGCAGAGATGTCTTTCATGCCGCTGCTTCAAGATCATGGCTATCTGCCTGATTATAGTAGTATTAGTGAGCAAGATAAAGCACGAGCGAAGCTTATGTTCTTAAATTATCCTAATAACCCAACATCTGCTACCGCCCCCCTCTCTTTCTATGAGGATACGGTAGAATTCGCAGCGAAACATGGCATCGTCGTTGCTAGCGACTTCGCCTACGGTGCTATCGGATTCGATGGACATCGCCCCGTTAGTTTCTTACAAGCGCCTGGCGCAAAGGAAGTAGGTATTGAGTTATATACGCTTTCCAAAACCTACAATATGGCGGGTTGGCGGGTTGGCTTCGCGCTAGGTAACTCTAAAGTAATATCGCTTATCAATACGCTACAAGATCATATGTATGTTAGCTTGTTTGGAGGAATTCAATCTGCCGCTGCCGTCGCTCTGACCTCATCACAGGTATGTGTTGAGCAATTGGTAGGGCGCTATGAATCCCGACGCAATGCTCTATATGATGCTTTGGACCATATAGGCTGGCAAGCTTCTAAGCCTAGCGGTTCTTTCTTTAGTTGGTTGCCTGTACCTAAAGGTCACACTTCAGTCTCATTATCAGACCTTCTGCTTAAAGAAGCCAAAGTCGCTGTAGCGCCTGGCATTGGATTTGGGGAATACGGTGAAGGTTATGTGAGACTTGGACTATTAAGTCCTGAAGAACGATTACAAGAAGCCGCAGAACGTATTGGGAAGCTAGGTCTATTCGCATAAACCTTGGCAAACACTAGGTTTCCATGTTATTCTATGTGAAATATACATCCTAATTTTTTATAATGAACTGAACATAAGAAAACGTGTTGAAGGGACCTAAACGTAAGTCCATTTCACGATTAGCAGAGAGTAAATTCCATTGGCTGAGAGAATTTACCGTGAATCCTTACGGAATCCTACCCCTGAGCGGCCTGCTCATATTAGCAGGACAGTGCCTTCTGTTACAAGGTCCCAAGTTGGATGATTTATTCATCAATAAAGGTGGTACCGCGGAAGCTAAACTTTCGTCCTTTGCTCGTCAAGGATGAAAGTTTTTTTGTTGTATAGTCTATAAGAAGCTGTTTAACAGGTGTCTAAATAGTCAACTTTTTCAACTTGCACTATAATTAATTAAGGGACGTGACTCTGATGTCATCTCGTATTGTTGTCAAAATCGGGAGTAGCTCCCTAGCCTCTACTGAAGGTGAGTTAAATCGAGAAGCCATTCATTTTTTTGCTACAGAAATAGCATCCTTGAAAGCGACTGGGTATGAAGTACTTCTAGTCACTTCTGGTGCCGTTGCCGCTGGATTCCGTGAGATCGGATATGTGACTCGACCACACCTTCTACATGAGAAACAAGCTGCTGCTGCCGTTGGGCAAGCCTTGTTAATGCAAGCATACCAAGCTGCCTTTGCGGCACATGGTATCATTAATGCTCAAATTCTCCTTACACGTACCGATTTTTGCAGCCGTAAACGAATGAATAACGCAAGTCTTACGATTGAAGAGTTGTTGAAGCAAGGTGTTGTGCCAATATTCAACGAAAATGACACCGTATCGGTGGATGAACTCAAATTTGGGGATAACGACACCTTATCTGCTCTGGTGGCTAATCTAGTCAGGGCTAAGCATCTATTAATCCTAACGGATATGGATGGGTTATACACAGGTGACCCTCGCAAACATCCGGATGCTACTCGTTTCGAGCATGTCCAGGAGATAACAGAAGAAATATATGCCACTGCAGGTGGCGCCGGTTCGTCCCTAGGCACTGGCGGAATGCGTTCCAAAATTGATGCTGCCAAAATTGCCACCCGTGGTGGTGTTCCTGTCTTTGTAGGTAAAGTTAGTTTACCCGGTGACTTGAAAGATGCTGTTGACGGTCATGGACAAGGGACGTACTTCGATACTGAGCTCTCGTCGCTTTCGATGAAGAAGCAATGGTTAGGATTCATGTCTACACCACTCGGCTCACTTACCGTAGATGCAGGCGCAGAGCAAGCTCTGATACATGGCGGTCATAGTCTGCTTCCCGTAGGCGTACAGCAAGTGATTGGTCATTTCAATGCTGGAGATGTCGTTGAAGTTCTTAACTCCGAAGCCATAGTGCTAGGACGTGGTATCATTAATTATGATGATGCACAATTACGACTCATTCGTGGGCTATCGAGCTCCAAGGTCATTCAGGAACTGAATCACATCCACAGGTTAGAAGTCATCCATAGAGATGAATGGATTACATTGAAATAGCAAGGTAACGTCACATCTTAAGCCAATATTTTATGGGAGGTAATATCAATGAATGGAAGCGAAGTGAGATCCAAAGCAGAACTGGCTAAATCAGCCTCGACGGTGCTGAATCGATTAACGACAGCACAAAAGAACATTGCTTTAGGAACTATGGCCAATGCCCTAAGACAAGAGCAACAGAGTATTATCACTGCCAATGCAGAAGATCTAGAACGTGGGCGTCAACAAGGAACACCCTCTTCTCTACTCGACCGACTCGCTTTGAATCCTGAGCGTATCGAGGCTATGGCTGAGGGGCTAGAGCAAATCATTAGTCTACCTGATCCTGTTGGGGATGTGTTAGAAACCATTGATCGTCCAAACGGTTTACGGATTGATAAAATCCGTGTTCCATTAGGGGTCATCGGTATTATTTACGAGGCACGACCGAATGTAACCGTAGATGCCGCTGGTTTATGCCTTAAGACAGGGAATGCCGTGGTCTTGCGTGGAGGTTCTGCTGCCCTCTCATCTAACCGCCAAATTATCGAAGTCCTCCACCGTGCACTCGCTTCCACCGATATCCCTGTAGATGCCTTGCAGATCATTGAAGATCCAAACCGTTCATCCGTAGACGAAATGTTGAAATTGAACGGGCTACTCGATGTTGTCATCCCGCGTGGTGGTCGTTCACTTATTCAGAATGTCGTTACCAATGCTACGGTACCTGTCATTGAGACCGGTGCAGGTGTGTGCCACACGTATATCGATGAAACAGCAGAGCTTACTATGGCTACAGAGATAAGCCTGAATGCCAAGGTCCAACGTCCTTCGGTCTGTAATTCAATGGAGACCTTGATCATTCATGAAGCATTTGCTGCATTACACTTACCTCATCTTGCTGAACAATTCCGCAAAGCAAATGTCGAGCTACGGGGTTGCGAGCCTACACTTGCAATTGTTCCATGGGCAACGGCAGCTACGTCAGAAGATTATGGCACAGAATATAACGATTACATTCTAAATGTTAAAATAGTGAACAATATCCAAGAGGCCTTAAGCCATATTGCACAGTATGGTACGCAACATTCTGAGTGCATCGTAACAGAGGATAAGACTCAGGCAGATTACTTTATACAAGAAGTAGATGCTGCTGCAGTATATCACAATGCCTCCACCCGCTTTACTGATGGTTTCGAATTCGGTTATGGAGCAGAGATTGGAATTAGTACTCAAAAGCTACATGCAAGAGGCCCTATGGGACTTCCTTCGCTAACTTCAACGAAATATCGCATCTATGGAAATGGACAAATTCGCCGTTAAAATCGGCAAGGAGGATTCGTAAACTATGAGCCAACCGCGTGCTTTAATTAAAGATCAGATTACATTCTATGGAGCGGGTTCGATGGCTGAGGCGATCGTCCGTGGTATTATCGCTCGATCTGTTGTACTATCTACGTCCATTACAATGCTTAATCGAAGTAATACTGAACGACTTGAAGAACTGAAGCAACGTTATAATGTGATTACAAATAATGATGAGACAGCTAAAGTAAGAATTCTGCAGAATTCTCCAATCATTGTGCTCGCGATGAAACCCAAAGACGCGGCTGCCTCACTACAACAATTAGGTCCACTCCTCTCAGATGGACAATTAATCGTCTCTGTCATAGCCGGATTATCAATTAAGACCATGCAACGTCTGCTAGGACGTAAACAGCCTATTGCAAGAACGATGCCAAACACTTCTAGTTCCATTGGTCTTGGTGCTACCGGTTTATCTTTCTCGAAAGAAATCACGGAGGATCAACGCCAGACCGTCACGACTTTGTTTGAAGCCGTTGGAATAGTGACTGTCATTCCTGAAGAGCATATGGACGTCCTTACGGGGATTTCTGGCAGTGGTCCTGCCTATATTTATTACATGATGGAAGCGATGATGGAAGCAGGGATTCGTGGTGGATTATCACCCAAGCAGTGTAAAGAACTGACAGTACAGACCGTTCTTGGAGCTGCACGTATGGTACAACAGACGGGAGAAGAGCCAAGTGCGCTCAGAGCTAAAGTAACCTCTCCGAATGGTTCAACACAAGCTGCTATTATGATGCTTGATCAAGGTGATTTCTTCGAAGATGTTATTGCTGCTGTCAACCGTTGCGCGGAACGCTCTTCTGAGATGGGCGCAGCGCTAGAGGAGGAAGGCTCATGAATCAATGTACAGCAACTTATCGCATTTATGATGACAAAGTAGATTTTCGTAAAAAGGCAGAATCTATCGCAATAGGTATGACTGTCGGTAGCTGGACAGAGTTACCCCAAGCGAAACGAGATTCTATGCAGAAACATTTAGGGCAGGTCCTTAATGTAGATATATATGAAACCGTGGGTACTTCCACCGGTACTAGATATGCAGATATCACGATTGCTTACCCAGATGTGAATTTCAGTCACGATATTCCTGCCCTACTCGTTACTGTATTTGGAAAGATATCGATGGATGGTCAAATTAAACTAATCAACCTCGGATTTTCTGAATCTTTCCTTTCAGCATTCCCAGGTCCTAAATTTGGTATAGCAGGAATCAGACAACAGCTTGGTGTCTATCATCGTCCACTGCTTATGAGTATCTTCAAGTCGGTTATTGGTCTTAACCTTGAGGAATTACGTGAACAGTTCTATCACCAAGCACTCGGTGGCGTCGATCTCATCAAGGATGATGAAATTTTATTCGAGAATGAATTGACCCCTATAGAAAAACGAGTTGAAATCTGTATGAAAGCTGCAGAATTGGCAAGTAAGGACACAGGTAAAAAGCTACTCTACGCAGCCAATCTAACTGGACGTACTTCCCAACTTAAACAACAAGCTATAAAGGCTATCGATGCGGGAGCTAACGCGCTATTGTTTAATGTGCTAGCTTATGGCTACGACGTTCTTCATGAACTGTCTAGTGATCCTGAAATCACCGTGCCGATTGCAGCACACCCTGCTTTAGCAGGCGCAATGTATCCAGCACAACACTATGGCATTGCACCATCTGTTCTTTTAGGGCAACTCATGAGACTAGCGGGTGCCGATTTAGTACTCTTCCCTTCACCTTATGGCTCGGTTACGATGCCAAGAGAAGAGAATTTAGCTATTCATCATGAACTCATCACCTCTAATCTGAATATTCCAACTAGCATGCCTGTTCCTTCTGCCGGTATTCATCCCGGTCTAGTACCGTTAATACTGAAAGATTTCGGAACCGATGTTGTCATCAATGCAGGTGGAGGTATTCATGGACATCCTATGGGAACAACAGCCGGTGGACGTGCCTTTGTACAGGCTATTGATGCCGCAATGAGCTCTATCCCGCTCGCAGAATATGCTGCAACCCATCCTGAATTACAATCTGCTATTCATACCTGGGGTGGAGAGCGATGACATCTATTAGAAAACCAGTCATCTTCTGTGATTTCGATGGAACGATCACGATAACTGACAATATCGTTGCGATCATGAAGCACTTCAAGCCGCAAGGTTATGAAGAAATCATGGAGGATACGATCAAGCAGAGAATCAGCCTTCGGGAAGGTGTAGGTGCCATGTTCGCACTCATCCCTTCCAGCCAGAGAGAAGAGATTATCTCTTTCGTACTGGACTACGCTGGAATCAGAGCAGGATTCCAACAATTCCTTCACTACCTCAATAAAGAAGATATTGAATTCTATGTGACCAGTGGTGGTATGGACTTCTTTATTAATCCCTTGCTCCAGCCTTTTGAAATCCCCCAAGACCATATTTATTGTAACGGGGCTGATTTTTCTGGCGAATATATTAAGATTACTTGGCCAAATCCTTGTCTTCCACCTTGTGAGAATGGCTGTGGCATGTGCAAGACAACCGTGATCCGTAATTTTCCGGAAGACACTTATTTACGGATCCTCATCGGAGACAGCCTAACGGACTTCGAAGGTGCCAAGATTGCCGATCTCGTCTATTCTCGCTCGTGGCTCACCACGAAATGTGAAGAACTTGGAGTCAATCATGTCCCCTTTGAAACGTTCCATGATATCATTAACGACTTACAACAGAAACAAGAACAAGGAGTGCTATAAATGAGCTTTGTAAATATCACTTTAGAAGAGAAACAAGCGGTTCTTAAGCATCTACGTACAGTTAAGAATCAACTAGCCGGACGGATGCTTTTCCCTGGAACTAGCGGCAATTTATCCTTACGTGTTGGTGATTATAGTCCAGAACGATTTTATTTCGCTGTCACTTCAAGTGGCAAAGACAAATCTAAAGATACCCCTGAGGACTTTTTATTCGTTGATCATGAAGGTCGCCCATGCGAGAATACGCAATTGAAACCAAGTGCCGAGACACTTATTCACTGTGAAATCTACCGTTTAACGGGCTGCGGCGCAGTGTTCCATGTACATACTGTCTTCAATAACCTTATTAGCGAATGGATGGGTAATAGTGGTTATGTTACAGCTCAAGGCATTGAACTTATTAAAGCCTTCAATATATGGGAAGAAGATGCTAAGATTTCTATCCCAGTCCTCCCTAACTATGCCGATATTCCACTAATTGCTGCTGAAGTTGAGGGTGTCCTTAACCCAGCAATCCCAGGTATCCTCTTACGAAATCATGGGATTTATGCATGGGGTAAGAATGCTTTTGAAGCCAAAAAGCATCTGGAAGCCTTTGAGTTTATTTTCGAATATTTATACCGTGCTTTACTTCTTCAGAATGTATCTAAACAATAACAGATACCTAAAAAGGACTTTTAACCAGTACACACTAAAAACCTCCACAACCACTTTAAAAGTGGGCTTGGAGGTTTTTAGTGTAATCGTTATCCATTTAAGATCGCACAAGATGTCTCAATAATACTGGAAACCATGAATGTAAAGGTTGAAATGCAAATCCCGCTTGCGTAGCTTTTTTATTATTCATCGTAAAAGTACGTTCTACGCCATAAGGAGACATATTTTCTTGTGAAGTACGCTGTACAATAATAGCTTTTTTGCCCACTTCTTGTTCAATCGCGGATATCATCTCAGCTAACGATATAGCACCTGTAGAACACGCGTTCAACGGACCCTCTATATTGCGATCCTTGAGCCACAATAACAAGTCAGCGGCCTCGTCAGAGCTAATGAAGTTAATCTTGGCGTTCACATCCGGGATTCCAATCAAGATGCCCTTCTTAACTCGGTTAATATGGAATTCCAGGCGCCGTGTGTAGTCATCTTCGCCTAATACATATGTGAATCTTACACTACATACAGGAAAAGGCGCTCGTTGAGCAAATACAGCCTCAGCCAATCCCTTAGCCGTTCCATAGTCGAAATCATTTCGTGATCCCAGCCGAATCGGAAGCTTGGTTGGATCAAATTCCTCTTCTTTCTTATCCGCAGACGTTGACTCATAGACGGACATCGTAGACGTATAGATATATTTCTTAACCTTGCCCGCAAAAATCTCACAGGCATTCAAAGCATCTTGCGGCGAGTAACAAATATTATCGTAAATAACGTCCCATTCACGATCTTTCACTGCTCCGGCTAACGACTCATAGTTTTCACGATCCACGATAAGCCGCTCTACAGTATCTCCAAAGGAATCATCCGTATGACCTCTCGTTGCGATGGTGACTTCTGCTCCATCGTCCAATAAGACTTGAACTAATCTTTTACCAAAGAAACGAGTTCCACCCATGACCAATACTCTGTACATGAAATTCCTCCTTTAATCCTATAATGCCATATTAGCGATTAGCGTCGCCCTCTACTTTCCTGTTTCGTCTTCGTCTTGTTGTTGTCGAGTAGCAATTTAATTCCACCTGCAAGGAGTAGTAGGGATACAATAAATGTTCTCAAATAGGTTCGTACCCTGTACTCAATATGCCAGCTAGGAAATCTGGATTCTAACAGTGGAATAATTAAAGAGCTACTTATATAATATATTCCAAATACTAACAATACAACGCCTATCCATTTCCGATGATTCTCTATCCCCTCAATCAGGGGTTTATCCTGTAAAAATTCTTTTCCATAACGACTTAATTGCTGTAAGGCATCAAAGAAACTGAAGAACCAAATGACAGGAATGAGAAATAGAAACACGGAGAGTCTTAGAATATCTAGAATGTATATGGACCCCAGAAATAATATCATGAGTTGCAAACCTCTCTTCTGCAGCCCCATATACATATGTCCTGCACCTGGAAAGGCCGACAGCAATGTAGCCAATATTTTACTACGTTTACCTTCCTCACGGCTCGATTCAAATTCTTCAAATAAGGTTCTATCTACTAATACCTCTCCAGCTTGCTTACGATGTACCTGTTGAACCGCGTCAAACATACAATAAAGCCATATAATCGGCAACACGCCTAGAAACAGTAGAAATATTGACTGACTTGTTAACCCCGTCACGAACAGCATTATCGTCAGAAGACCGAAGAAAGCGACTAAGAAAGATAGCCCCCTCTGCATGAGACCCAATTGTAAATGTCCCAAACCAGGAATAAAAGACAACAAGATCGTATAGAAGCGTTCACTTTCTCCACTCTGGACACTGCGTTTATCATGTGGGGGTATACCATAATCCGATGACATCTCAGGTGTATAATCTGGCTGTTTAAGTAGTACAATCAGCAAATCAAGCATATTGATTCCCCAGAAGAACAATGCGGCTATAGCTGTAAAGAAAATAAATATCTCATCCTGACCCCCACTAGCAAAATACATCAGAAACCCCAGTACAATACTTCCTATGAATAGGAAGGGGTATATAACAGCTCTCCCTTTTCTCCCCAGATAGTAATGCCCTAGACCCGGAACTACATTTAACATTAAAGCTAACATCTTATTGTGATTAGGCTTCATATAACCCACCCTTTCCATTAATTTTCAAGATAATCACTTAAATTGATCCAACCAATTTATCGTTACATCCATCATCTGATTACTATAAGAGACACCCTCATAGATATCCTCAGTACTTAACCCAGAATTCATTACCTTATCGAATAGACCTGTAGACAGGAATACCCCTGTCAGACATGCAGCCACAGCATAATGGACGAAGGAGTGTTCATACCAGCGGCGCTTCGATTCCAATGATGTTGGAGCTTTAGAATACAACTCTTCGGGTAGCCCGTTCATGACCGTATCCGTGAATTGAGAGGGATATTCTAGCCCCGGAAGCTTCAATTCTTCACACGTTAGCAACTGCATATGTATTTCCAGTGACTCTGGATCATCCATCAAAAGGGCTTCCCAGATTTCTTGCTCCTCTTCACTAGATATTCCACTTATATAATTCTCAGCCCATATTCTTTTGGTACTGGTGGTCATATGATTCACTTCCATTCCTCCTCCTTCCATTTCTTACGAATCCACTGCTTCGCTCGATATAACTTGGACTCCACTGTATTCTTTGTTACCTGAAGCTCTTGGGCGATCTGCTCATAACTTTTCTCTTCTAGGTAATAAGCCGTCAAGACTTGTTTATGATTGTCAGGTAATTCGTTCAGTTTATCCTTCAGCAATCGGTGTTTCTCTTTACGAACAGAGAGCGATAATGGACCTTCCTCATTGGATGGTAGGGTCTCCATCTCAATCATTGATGTGATCGTGTGCTCACTATGCCTAGTTTTCTTACGTTTAAGATCAATAGCTTTATTCAAGGCGATTCTAGAAATCCAAGATTTGAAGCCTTGGGAGCGATACTGAGCAAGAGATCTATAGATCTGGATAAAAGTTTCCTGCGCAGCATCCTCGGCATCCTTGACGTCATGTAATACGGAATAGGTAATCTGAAAAATATGCCTACTATATTGATCCACGATGACACGAAAAGCTTCCGAATCGCCCTGGCGAATATTCTCTATAATGATATCCTCGTCAATAGTTCTCCTCTCCTTCCCAAAGTAATAGACGTACCCTATCTCCATTACACTGCATATTTATCAAAAAAAAGTTTCAACACCATTCTCGTGCTTGAAAACTGTATTGTGTTAAAAGATGACCGTTACTCGGATGGATTGTCCATGTTTGTTAAAGAAAGAACCAGTCAAACACAAAATGAAGTGTTAGACTGGTTCTTTCTTTGTAGCTTAAAGCTCTACCTTATGAAGTTGTGGTGCTGTATTGTCTGGCGCTCTTGTTGAAGAATTTCTTGTCCACATCGGTAGTAATTGTGGGGCCGCAATTCCGATTAGGACAACAATAATTCCAACCCAACGAAGCGGTGTTACATGTTCTTGTAGAACTAACACGGAGGCCACTACAGCTGATGGTAGTTCTGCTGCACCTAGAATCGTTGCTAGACCTGAACCTATTTTGGGGACACCGATAGAAAAGAAAATAACAGGAATAATTGTGCCCAGTAATGCTAACGGGATACCGAATTTCCAAAGTCCATCTGAGATTGTTCCGTCGTAAATAAACGAAGGAGAAAAAACGACCATAACAACGATCAATGCACTAGTAATCATATAGAAACTTTTATTAACAACAGGGACTTGTGTGGCTACTCTTCCGCTAACAAAGAAATATATTGCAAATGTCACAGCTGCCAATAGCCCGAAAAGGATACCACTAGTCGTGATTTCACCTTCACTAGGCTCAAAAACGCCCCCAGCTAATACTGTCCCGATAAGGAGTATTACCATCGATACGCACTTCTCTAGACTAGGAAATTTTCTTTCTACAACAGCTTCTAAAATAACACCAATCCAAGTAAATTGGAATAATAGTACAACCGCGATCGAAGCAGGCAACTGTTCAACGGCGAAACCGTAGAATATACCCGTTAAACTGATCGTAATTCCAGCTCCCAACAGTGAAGCCACGTGTTTTAACCCGAGTCTTTTTCGAGAAAACAACAAAACCAATAGTAACAAAATACACCATCCAAAGAAAAATTGACCCCCAACTAACTCCTGCATTGTAAATCCACTCTTAAATCCAAGCTTCATGATAGTTGATAGAACGCCATAACAACACGCCCCTATAAATACTAATAATGAGTATTTTAATAATCTGATATTCATCGTAAACCACTTTCCTTTCTTTTTAAAAGCCACAAATGACGTAAGAAAGCCCCCTGTCTAATAACGACAAGGGGCGATTAAACCAAAGATGATATCTCTGACAAATTTCCGCCACTCTACCCAAGGGTAGAGTTTGAGTTATTTATTTATAAGAATATTTGAAACAGAGATTCATCATATGATAGATTACATGTGATGTCAACTAGAATGATCTACCAATTAAAAAAGAACGTTCCCTTTACAAAGGAAACGTTCTTGAAATTGCTATGATTACGATCTTCCGCTACTGCGGAATTTTTGAGTATATGCTTTGGCATCCGTCACATTCTTGACCCGGTTGCGGCTCCACTCCAGTAAAATACGATCAATATATCGGAAATGTACCTTACCTGCAAATACAGCCTCTTTGAGTGCCATTAGAATAAGGTCATGAGGATATTTGTCCTGATCTAACCATCCGGATATCGTCTCACACTCCATTGGAGATAAAGGGCGTCCAAACTCCTTCTCAACAATGTTGAAGATGTTAGGCTCACCCTCAGGTTCTTCTGTAGAAGAATTACGTACTACAGGAGTTTGCTTCAACTTATTCTTGGCATCATTCGCCATACAGATACTAAGCTTCTCATAAAGACCTGAAACATTATAACGTTCATACTGAATACCTCGGTCCTCATCCACCTCTTCATCGATGCTTAAGAAACCATCCTTCATCAGCTTTTGTAAACTCAAAGATATCGCATGTGTTGTTCCTCCTATGAGCTCCTGCATATCTTCAAGCGTAGGGAATTCTTTCATCTCCACCTGCTTAAACGACATGAGATGCATCAATAAAAGAAGCTCGTGATCTTCCAGCTTTAATCTACGATAGTAACGGAACAGAGCATAAGGGAATATAGCTACGCCCGCTCCCATGCCTGATGAAGCTCCCTCTGCCCATGTTCTCCATCCAGTACTATCCATGAGCCTCACCTCTTAACTTAAGGATAAAGACGATATAACGTACGTGGGAAGGCAATCGTCTCCCTAACATGATCAAGTCCGCAAATCCATGCCACAGTACGCTCTAAACCGAGACCAAAACCGGAATGTGGAACGGATCCATATTTGCGTAAATCCATGTACCACTGGTATGCATCTAATGACAATCCATGTTCATTGAATCGTTCTTCCAATAACGCCTGATCATCAATACGCTGCGATCCCCCGATAATCTCACCATATCCTTCAGGTGCAATCATATCAGCACACAGGACAACTTCAGGCCGGGATGGATCAGGCTTCATGTAGAAAGCTTTGATACCTACAGGGTAGTGTGTGATAAATACGGGCTTATCGTAACTCTCCGCAATAGCTGTCTCATGTGGTGCGCCGAAATCGTCTCCCCAAGGAATATCAAACCCTTTTCCATGTAGGAATTCAATGGCATCATCGTAAGTAATACGTGGGAAAGGTGCCTGAATTTGTTCTAACTTCGAAATATCGCGGCCTACCGCTTCCAATTCAACACGACAATTCTTAACAACAGATTGTACAACATAACTGATAAAGTTCTCTTGTACACGTAAGCTTTCTTCATGATCTGTAAAAGCCATCTCGGGCTCGATCATCCAGAATTCAATCAAGTGACGACGTGTTTTAGATTTCTCCGCACGGAACGTCGGCCCGAAAGAATAGACTTTACCTAGCGCCATCGCAGCAGCTTCCATGTACAATTGACCGCTCTGAGTTAGATAAGCATCCTCATCAAAATATTTCGTATGGAACAGGTTTGTTGTTCCCTCTGCAGATGTTGGTGTAAGGATAGGTGGGTCTACTAACGTAAATCCATTATTATCAAAAAAAGCCCGAACTGAACGAATAATTTCTGCACGGATAACAAGAATTGCACGTTGTTT
Organism: Paenibacillus sp. DS2015; assembly: GCF_050433705.1. Classification (NCBI taxonomy): domain Bacteria; kingdom Bacillati; phylum Bacillota; class Bacilli; order Caryophanales; family Paenibacillaceae; genus Paenibacillus; species Paenibacillus sp. DS2015. Next base: position 27,434 of record NZ_JBNPWS010000033.1, read on the forward strand.
ATTAGAACGTAGCCATAAATGACGATGATCCATTAAGAAATCTACACCATGTTCTTTCGGAGTGATAGGGTAGTTCTCAGTGATATGTATCACTTCGATTCCTGTTACCGTCATCTCATAACCAGATGTACTTCTTGGTTCTTCACGAATAATACCCGTCACATACAGTGAACTTTCTTGTGTTAGACTCTTAGCAGCGTCCCATACTTCCTCTGAAACCTCGCTCTTCACAACAACACCTTGAATATATCCGGTACCGTCACGCAATTGCAAAAATTGAATTTTTCCGCTTGAGCGTTTGTTGTTAATCCAGCTCCCGAGGGTCACTGTCTCGCCAACATGCTGATTCACTTCACGAATCACACTTTTAGTGGACATGTCTTAATCGCTCCCTTTTTAACGCATCTTCAATATAACGAAATCAAGATAAAAGTTTGTCTATTTATTTTCATTAACGATACGGTACGTGTCACGTGCAATGACCAATTCTTCATTTGTAGGAATGACCATCACTTTTACTTTGGAATTATTAGTTGAGATCAACCGAGGCTCACCAGAACGAATAGCATTCAGTGCATCGTCAATTTCTACTCCAAGATAAGTTAAATTCTCGCATACTTTTTCACGTACAATAATGGAGTTTTCACCAATCCCAGCAGTAAATACAATCACATCGACACCATTCATAGCTGCAGCATAAGAACCAATATATTTACGCAAACGATATTCGTACATTTCAAAAGCAAGCGTACAATTCGCATCGCCTTCCGCCATACCATCTGTTATTTCTCTCATATCACTACTAACACCAGATATCGCCAACAATCCACTGTGTTTATTAAGCATAGAGTTCACTTCATTCACAGTCAATTCCTCTTTATTCATGACAAACGGTACAATCGCTGGATCAAGATCTCCACTACGAGTTCCCATCATCAAGCCTTCTAACGGTGTCATACCCATAGACGTATCTATAGAATGGCCTCCTAGAACGGCAGTTAAACTTCCTCCGTTACCGATATGACAAGTAATAATCTTTAGATCTTCAATCGGTTGTCCAAGGAACTCAGCTGCAACTTGGCTAACATATTCATGCGATGTACCATGCGCTCCATAACGACGTACTTTGTACTTGTTATAAAGCACTTTAGGAATAGCATACAAATAAGCCTTCTCCGGCATAGCTTGGTGAAACGCGGTATCAAATGCTACAACTTGCGGAACACCTGGCATGTTCGTCTCAGCTGCACTAATCCCCATCATAGCTGCAGGATTGTGAAGAGGTGCTAGATCGAATAAGCGACGAATCTCCGATTTAACTGGACCATCAACAAGCGTAGATGCCTTAAATGATTCTCCGCCATGGACAACGCGATGACCTACAGCTTGTATCTCATCAATGGACTTAATAACACCATGTTCTTCATCAGTTAACATCGATAAAACTTTTCGAATGGCTGTGTTATGCTCCAGAATCTCTTTAACTTCTGTTACTTCCTCGCCGCCAGTAGGTTTATGAGTCATGATGGAAGAATCCATCCCGATTCTTTCTACAAGACCTTTTGCCAGAACAGACTCGTCTGTCATATCGTACAATTGATATTTCAAAGAAGAACTTCCTGAATTAATAACTAAAATATTCATACCCGGTCACCATCCTTGTCATACTTGAAGAATCCCTCACCTGTTTTAACGCCTAGATGCCCTGCACGAACCATCTTCTTAAGTATGGTGGACGGACGATATTTCAATTCACCAAATTCACGGAACATTCTTTCAAGAGCAGCAAGTACGGAATCAAGTCCGAAGCGATCCGCCATTTCTAGAGGTCCATTCTGGAATTGGTATCCTATACGCATAGCGTCATCGATATCTTCAGCTGAAGCAACACCTTCTTGAAGAATATGAAGGGCTTCATTAATTAATAAACAGATTAATCGAGAAGATACAAACCCGGGAGACTCATTGATCATGATTCCTTTTTTATTCACCACATCTTCTACGAAGTTTTTCGTTTCTACGAATGTGAGATCTGATGTCTTCAATCCACGAATAATTTCAACTAAATCAACTTTACCAACGGGATGGATAAAGTGCATTCCAATGACACGTTCAGGATACATTGTAGAACTTGCAAGCTCCGTTAAACTAAGTGAAGATGTATTGCTGGCAAGAATTATATTATTAGGACAGACCTGATCCAATTGAGAGAATACTTGTTTCTTTGCTTCAATATCTTCAGAAATCGTCTCTATGACCATGTCACATGTACCTAGCTCTGCGAAATGAACCACTTTAGTGATTCTGCTGAGAATAAGCTTCTTCTCAGCTTGGGTGATCCCCCATTTCTCGAGTTGTTTGTCGAGACTTATTTCAATCATATTATAAGAATAATCCAATTTCTCTGCAGATTTCTCAACTAACAATACATCAATGCCCTTTGCAGCTAGCATTTCTGCGATTCCTTGTCCCATCGTACCACCGCCGATGACACCTATCTTTTTAAATAACATGCGGTATGCAACTCCCTTTTTATGTCGTATATTCGGTATTGTACCCTGCTTATCGAAAAATACGTTATTCTCACTCCAACATATAATAATATCTTAGCACGGAACAAAAGTAAAAAAAAATAACCAGCATCATGTTTTATGCTGGTAAAAGTGAAGATTCACGAAATAGACAACGAAATTGATCCCCAGAGAGTGTTTCTTCCCCAAGTAGGATTTCAAGCGACTGATCGAATACGTTATGATGCTGTTCTAGAACATCTCGAGTTCGAGACATTAATGCTTCTAGCACCACATTATTCTCTCTCATGAGTTCTTCTGTGGTAACCATCTCTATGTTTATAATACCAAGTGAGGTCAGACCCGATTTCATCATCGTTTGGACAATATTCAATGCTTGTTCGAAATCATTGCTTGAACCCGTACTCCGTCCACCATAATATATTTCCTCAGATGCGGCTCCTCCTAGTGCAATCATGATCTGTTCTTCTAGGAAGGACTTTGTATAGAGATATTGCTCTTGCTGTGGATTATGACGTACATAACCAAGTGCTTGTCCACGTGGACTCAAGGCTACTTGGCTTACGCTCCCCGGTCGAACAACCTCTGCCATAATGGCATGTCCTAATTCATGAATCGCAACTCTTCTTTTCTCTTCTGTTGTCGATTCTCGATCCGTTTTTTCCCCCATCATCACTTTATCAATGGCCATAGAAATATGGCGCTGCTCTATCTCTTGTTTATCCTCTCGCATCATGTAGATTGCAGCCTCATTCATCACACTTTCGAGCTGAGCTCCGGAGAATCCGAAAGATTCCTCAGCTATCTTATCCATATTAACTGCCTCTGCGAGAGGTTTATTCTTCGCATGAATCTCTAGAATATGCTTGCGACCTTTTTTATCAGGAAGATCCACTTGAATGTGTCGATCGAACCGCCCTGGACGAAGCAGGGCACTATCCAACATTTCTTTACGATTTGTTGCTGCAATAAGAAGAATACGTGGACAATCGGAATTATATATACCGTCCATTTCCGTTAATAACTGATTTAAAGTCTGATCATATTCTCGCTGTTGCCCACCTTCACGTTTACCACCAATAACATCAATCTCATCTATGAAAATAACTGCGCTTTTCTTATTCTCTTTCGTTGCCTGATTACGGGCATCATGGAATAAGTCACGGATTCTTCCAGCACCAACTCCCACATACATCTCAACAAATTCACTACCTGATGCTGCTACAAACACAGAGTCCGTATATTGACTAGCTGCCTTTGCTAGCAAGGTTTTCCCTGTTCCTGGGGGCCCTGTAAGTAGAATCCCTTTCAATGGACGAATGCCAAATTTCTGAATTTCCTCATGTCGGATAAGAAAAGTGAGAGCCTCCATCAATTCTTCTTTGGGATGGTCCTGACCTCCAATTTCATCGAAGGTTAGTTTGCCTGGACCTTTCTTCTTCCGTTTCCGATCAGCAGATGCACCTACCGCAATCCCACCGCGCATCTTCATCAATGTCAGAACGCCTACTAACGCAACTACAAGGAGTACCGGAATAATATTCACGCCAATAAAGGCAAGGAAAATAAGAAGCACAGGTACGAAACCAATCAAAACTTCTTTAGTCCATCTAGGCATTGTTAAACACCTCCAATTTACCTGGATCACGAGGAAGAATAATGAATTTACTAGCTTTAGCATCTGTTGAACTAATCAAATTCACATACACATTTGTATCATCCATTTGGGTTGTCACTTTCACATCGCCTGAAGCCTGTGCCATTTCTTCTAGAGTCTTAGGGATATCTGTATAGCGTTTATTCTCCATAGCTTCAGCTACTGAAAACATCGCTTTCTCCCAGAACTCATTCAATATATCAGAGGAATAATCTACAACAACAAATTGAAGAGTACGGCTTCCAATCGATGACTTCCCTTCAGTCTTTAGTTGTTGAACAAGTCCTGGTAACTGCGTATTTGGTTTAATATCAAGTTTCAAAACAATCTTGTCATGCGTGATGTCCATTTGAGCGCTGTTAACTCCCTCATATTTGGTCACGATACTCTGTAAGGGACTTTGCAAAGTGATTTGCCGATAGAAAAACCATCCACCAAATAAAAGGGCACCAGAGAGGACGACAGTAATAATTATGGGTAATACACGTGGTTTCAACTAGTCATTCTCCTTTCATTTATAGACAGAAAACTTATTTTTATAAATAGATATATTATTCTTATACGAAATCGTATATCAATAATCTATGATAAAGTATATCACATCGTATATCAGATTTTGCAGGTAAAGTGTGGCTATATTTAAAATTTTATGTTTTATTATAGTCGTTATTGTCGAACCCAGTCGCATTCAGCGTTATCATTCCATCCATAAAAAACGACCGAGATTCCACGAAGGATATCTCGGTCATATTATTGTAAACCTCTTATTTATAGATTAGGTAAAGTATAGCGATCTCCTATGGGTGAACCATCTCTAAACTTATAAAAACGGTAATAGTAATGGTCCTTTTCAAAATAATACACTTGCCATACATATTCACCATAATACATTCCCGCTTGAATCCTGATTTCATCTATGCCCGGTAACTCACTTATGATCTTTGATCGGATTTGACCTTTGGATACGCCATTCTCTAATAACTCGCTGTGTACTGCATCCTGTTCCAAGGCGAGCTGATTATCTTCAGTGAATTGAACCCAGACCATAAGATCTCTCTGTTCGTTATCTTTACCTTCTATAACCCAAGAAATAGTGTCCCACACTGACTTCTGTGTATCCGTTACTTTTACTAGCTCTGTATTTTGTTTGGCAGCAGTGATCGCGAGCGCTTCCTGACTGTGTTGATCTTGAATGATATATATGTAATATCTATAAAGTCCAAACAATATCAGCAGAAAAATAACAACACCAAAAAAAAACCACTTTTTTTTGTTCTTCACTTGAACTTCCTTTCTCCGAGAGTGAGACCCCTGCTGTTAACGAGACAACAAGCCCTCGAATGCTAACTGTGCTTCACGACGAATGCGTTCTTCATCGAGCGTTAGACAAGCTCCGTGTTTCACAACCTGTTTACCATCAACCCATACATGTTCAACATCTTTAGCACTTGCTGAATATACAACATGAGAGATGAAGTCAGTATGAGGTAAGAAATGAGCTTGATCTGTATTTACAGCAATGAAGTCCGCTTTCATGCCAGGAGCAAGACTTCCTACACGGTCTAGGAATAGAGAATTAGCTCCATACACAGTACCCATACGTAGCGCCTCTGCCGCAGGAATGGCTGTTGGATCTCCCGAGATCCCTTTGTGTATTAATGCAGCTAGTCGCATTTCTTCAAACATATCTAAGTTGTTATTACTTGCCGCTCCATCGGTCCCTAAAGAAACAGTAACACCTGCTTTCAACAGATCTGTCACTCGTGCGATACCACTTGCGAGCTTCAAATTGCTACCTGGATTATGCGATACACCGACATTATTTTTAGCCAATATGTCAATTTCCTTATCGTTTAAGTGAACACCATGTGCTACCAAGGAAGGTCGTGTAAACATCCCTAACTTCTCTAAATGCTCCACGGGTCTGAGGCCATAATCATTCACATTCTGCTGGACTTCAGTCAACGTTTCAGACATATGCGTGTGCATAGGTAGATCTAAATCATGAGCCGCTTGTACAAATCTCTCAAAGAAAGCTGGAGGGCATGTATAAGGTGCATGTGGGGAAATCATCGTAGTGATCCTTCCATCTGCTTGCCCATTCCAATCCTTAGCGAAGGCAATGGCTTCTTTGATCTTTTCATTCTGAACTTCTTCAGAACATAGACCAATAACCCCCCTCATTAATACGGCTCTCATGCCAGAAGCTTCAACAACATTAGCCACTTGTCCCATATGGTCGTACATATCTAAGAAGGTTGTAGTCCCCCCCTTTAACATTTCCATGACAGACAAGGACGTTCCCCAATACACGTCTTCTGAAGTGAATTTCGCTTCCATTGGCCACATTTTTTCTTGAAGCCACACTTGAAGTGCTAGATCATCTCCATACCCTCTCAGTAATGACATTGCAGCGTGCCCATGCGTATTAACTAATCCAGGTAAAAAGAACAAATGAGTCCCATCAATCACGGGAATATCTTGTTCAACAGGGGGTGCTTGTTCTCCAATGTACGTAATGAGATCATCTTCAATAACCATATATCCTCGAATAACCGGTTGTACACTATTCGAAACAGCAAAGGTTCCGTTCTTAATGATCCACTTCGTCGGTGAGCTTGTCATCCATTTCTTCTTCCTTTCCGTTGTTCAAATAATAAGCTAGACTCAGCATATCTGTTGTAAAGTCAGCAGCATGAATCCGAATATAAGGAGGTGCTTTTAGAATTGTCGGTGCGAAATTCAATATCGCTTCGATGCCTGATTTAATCAGTTGGTCAGCTACGCTTTGTGCCTCATATGCCGGAACTGTAATGATCCCAATTCGAATGTTGTTATTAACAATTGTCGAATGAAGCTCTTCCATCGGTTGTACTTTTAATGTATTAATCTCTGTGCCTATTTTAGGTGTGTAAGAGTCAAACACAGCAATAATTTTCAAATTTTCTTTGAGATACGTATTGTAATTGGACAACGCTTGCCCCAAATTCCCGGCTCCCACCAATACCACATTTATTCGCTGATCAAGATTCAGAATATGGCGAATTTTCTCAATAAGATAAGCAACATCATATCCGATTCCTTTACGACCGAAATCACCGAAATAGGCTAAATCCTTACGGATTTGTGCAGGATTTAGTTCAAGCTTTTGACCCAATTCCTGCGAAGAGACAGTAGCAACTTCTCGGCTTTGAAGCTCCGACAGATACCTTAAATAGATAGGTAATCTGCGGACCACAGCTTCTGATATTTTCTCGGATTTCATTCTTGCTCCTCCTAATTATTGCTATAGAATCTCGCCGATTCAAGATGCCCCACCCTCATGTAGCCATTCAGATATCCGCGGAACCATCTGATTCATTGGCATGTGTTCCATTTTGGGGCCAGGTAGCGAGTACAGGAAATATTTACCGTAATAAGATTCTATAACGCGTGTATCATACACAATAACAATGCCTCGATCACTTGCTGTACGTACAAGTCTGCCAAACCCTTGCTTGAATCGAATCACCGCTTGAGGTACCGATAATTTCATGAAAGGATTCTTCTTCTGTTGTTGCAAAAGCTCACTTTTGGCCTCTACAAGTGGATGATTCGGCGGTTGAAATGGTAAGCGGACGATAGCAAGACAAGTCAACGCTTCCCCAGGTATATCTACACCTTCCCAGAAGCTACTCGTACCTAGCAACACAGAAGCACTACTATCTTGGAATCGGCGAATCAACTTACTTCGACTCCCTGTATCCACTCCCTGACCTAGGACAGTGATATCGCTAGTAGAGAGTGCTTGACGCAAGGGTTCGTGCACTTGACGAAGCATTCGATATGATGTAAATAATACGAGCATTCTACCCTTTGTCACCACGGCTGTATCTGCTAAAGATTTAACCAATGTATTTACGAAGAGCACATCGCCAATGCTCCCCTTCACACTCGGAAAGTCACGCGGAATCACGAGCAGTGCCTGGTCACGATAACGGAACGGCGAGGGTAATTGGACTGTCATTAATCGGTTAGTATCTGCCGCTTCCTGTAGGCCCAAGTTCTCGATCATATACTGAAATGACTTTTCAATCGAAAGTGTAGCAGATGTTAGTATAATACTTTTCTTCTTATCAAAGAATACTTCCTTTAACTGCTTACTCACATCTATAGGAACTGCGAACAATTGTAAGGACTTACTTCTGAAATGACCATTGGCTTCCATCCAATATACATTTCCTTCTTCTTTGAGTGACATGAAGAAGCGAAGATCCTCTTTCTCTGCATTCAGGTCCTTGAATAACCCACTGATATCTGTCACTAAGCTGTCTGAGTTGTACTCATCATGATCGTCTCTAAGTTCATTTATCATTTTCTCGCCTTTGCGAACCACATCGCTCAGGATCACATGTATCTGGTGCTCAAGCGCAGATAAGGCTTCCCAATCTTGTGGTTTCTTCGTAGGCTGTAGACGTAGAACGAACTGACCGGTATCTCCCGGTGCGGCATCACTACGTTCAGGCAGAAGGCTAAACAGCATATCACTAAGTCGATCCCAATGCTCCTTAACTTCAACCAAATCGCCACTTAATCTATCAATAAGTGAAGACCACTCAGAAGCCCGCTCATACCCTGAAGAGGAAATTTGCTGGCGTAAGGCAGGCAATTGCCCACTACGATTATCCTTGTACAGTCGTGTTAAGGTATGCACGATCGTGAAATATTTCATCTGAAGTCCCAGATGCTTACCAGCTACTTCTTCTAAGTGATGAGCCTCATCAATCACCAAATGTTCATACGCTGGTAATAGCTGATGCCCTGCCTTAATATCTGTAAAAAGCTTAGAATGATTCGTAATCACGACATCCGCAATTCCTGCCTCATGCTTCGCTCTATGATAGAAACATTTACGAAACCAAGGACAAGCACGACCTAAGCAAGATTCGGAATCACTGGCTACAGTTTCCCAGAAGTCGCCTCCTCGGCCACCTAAGTTCAGCTCCTCGTCGTCTCCTGTCAACGTCTGTGTTAACCATATTAACATTTGGGCAGCTATAAGCAGGTCTTCCTTGGGATTTGCAAAGTCCTTTTTATTTATTTTATGTTCAAATTTTCTCAAACACAAATAATGCTGTCTACCTTTAAATACAGCAGCCTTAAAAGGAAAAGGGACAACTTCTGTAAGTAAAGGAACATCACGTTCTCGAAGCTGATCCTGAAGATTAATGGTATGGGTGCTTACCATCACCTTTTGGTCGTTCTTGACACTCTGATATATGGCAGGAATCAAATAACCAAGTGATTTCCCCGTACCCGTTCCCGCTTCAATAATAAGATGTTTCTCGTTCTCTAAGGCAGTCATAACCTCACTGAACATAATGCTCTGTGATTCGCGCGCTTCGTACTGAGGCATAATTTCCCGCAAACGTTCTTCAATGCTAGCAAGATATTGTGGGAATTCCATCGTCCGTAATGGGTTATCTTCTAACTTATCACGTGGGGGTGCAATTTCATTCCAATCCTCCACAGCTAGTGCTAACTGGCGATAATAGGTTTGATTCTCAAGGTCCTGAGCCGGCTGTTTCTCCTTTTCTTGACATAATCCATCAAAGTACCAACCAAGGTCACTATCTTCGCTAGCAAAGAGCTCACTAAGCCGCTGTAATGTGATGAGTGGAAGGCTCCACAACTCATCAAGACATTTCAATAGAACGAGCGCCGTCGCGAGTGCATCGCTATCTGCTTGATGAGGCCGCTCATGCTGAATCTCAAAGTGAGAAGAGACCAATCCTAATTGATAAGTCGTCAAGGATGGGAAACATATTTTGAGAAAATCCATAGTATCAAGGATTCGTCCAGCATAGGGCAGATAACCACAACGATCCAGTGCATTCTGGAGAAATCCAAAGTCAAAAGCGACATTGTGACCTACCAGCACGACATCGTCTAGAAGTGGAACGAGTTCCATCATCATTTCTTCCAAAGAAGGAGCATCCGCTACATCTTGTTCAGTAATACCTGTCAAGCTAGTAATAAAAGGCGGGATGGGTATCCCGGGATTAACATAAGACCCGTATACACGGGATATGGTTTGATCTTCCTCAATGATGGCAAGTCCAACTTGAATAATTTCATCGGCGGACTGGTTGCCTGTTGTTTCAAAGTCCAGTACAGCAAATTTCATGATTAAGTTATCCCTTTCAATCCAGTCTCAATACCAGCATAACAGAAGATCACAATTTATTCACCAAGTAGAACGAAGCATCAGACGTTCACTCATAAACAGCAGCTATTTCTGTAATAATAATTAATCAAGAAGGATAAATATTTGTAAACAAATAAAATTAATCTATAGAAGAAGAGTGGTTTAGGTGTTCATTGATCCAAATGATTATCTTTGCAATATCAGCAGAGGATAGTGAAAACTTATACATTCTTATTTTTGAACAAAAAGGCGATACATCGTTACTCGAATGAGCAACATGTATCGTCTTTTTGTTCACCTCATAACATCCATCTTCTCACATCAACGTAATCAATTGATTCCCATACTGTAGTTGACCACGATTACCTTGACAGACTTGTAAATTAAGGAGAGGTTCGGGTAACGTCGGATCATGCTGCAATGCAATCGTGAAATACTCTTGCGCTTTTCCTAAATCTGATAATTTGAACTGAATACACCCGAGCGCATTGTATATCATAGCTTTCAGTTTCTTGTGCTCCGCTAATGGCAGAATCCACTGCAGATGCATCATGGCCTCCGTGATCTCCTCCAGATGAAGGTGTGCCATTGCAAGGTATAATCGCGCAATAAGGCTATTCGGATAATCATAAACAATGCGAGAAAATTGCTGTATAGACTGCCGATACATTAGCAGTTTGAAATACCCTTGACCACGAACGAATGATTCCATCCCCATTTCAGGAATCTCGCCTAAAGAAAAAACTGGGGGTAACATCGTATGTTCCCTGAAGCCGCTCATCTTTTCTTCAAACGAGAGCCATTCTTCCATAATTCCATCACTCATGGATTTGAGCATCGTCCATTTCTGGAGCAATACCTGCTTATGTGAATCCTGCGCAGTAGGGTAATGCTTGACAATTTCCTCTAACATGTCGTTCATTTCTGCGAATACATGTTGAAACATAGCCTGCATCCCACCCTTCAACAAAAAATGAAATCAGTAAGGTTCAAAGTTCGATCACCCTACGTTCATTTTTTGTTGAAGTGTTGCTTTATATCCCCACCTACCATACATTGCATTAAATGTGCAATTCATGCGTCTTATAGGATGGTTGCATGAACTTCCTTGTCCATTTTTTGTACTGAACGATTATGTTCATCTACAAACACAACGGTTGGTTTGTGTGTTGCCAATTCTTCTTGTGCCATCATAGCATATGAAATAATAATAACTGTGTCCCCTGGTTGTACTAGGCGTGCCGCTGCCCCGTTCAAACAAATAACACCCGTTCCTCGAGGGCCAGGAATGACGTATGTCTCAAGCCTTGCACCATTATTGTTATTTACGATCTGAACTTTTTCATTCTCCAACAAATCCGCATCTTCCATTAAATCCTCATCAATAGTGATGCTTCCTACATAATTCAAATTCGCTTCCGTAACGGTAGCACGGTGAATTTTGGATTTCATCATATGTCTATACAAGTGAAAGTACCTCCTTTGGCGTAAATAACAGGTTATCGATCAGTCGAGTTTTACCGAACTTCACAGCTAATGCCATGATCACTTGACCTTGAAGATCTACTAACAACGTATCATCTTCCACACGTGATAATTCCGGGAACGATAACACCTCTGCATATTCAATTACGGCTAGCGGAGCACTGTGAATGATTTCATTAAGCATGAGGCGAGCTTCAGCAGCCGTTGTTGCCTTTCCGCAGTTCATGGCCTCCCTAACATCGTTCAGTGAGCGTGAAAGGATTAGAGCCTGTGTACGTTCCTCCTGACTAAGATATACATTACGCGAACTTAGTGCAAGCCCATCCTTTTCACGAATAATGGGACAAGGAATAATCTCTACATCCAGATTCAAATCCGTAACCATCTGCTGTAACACCGCTACCTGCTGCGCATCTTTTAGACCAAAGAATGCTCTATTCGGCTTAATGATGTTTATTAATTTGCTGACGACTGTAGTCACACCGTCGAAATGACCAGGACGAGATGCCCCACAGAGCAAGCTTGTTAGTTCGGAGACAACAATTTTAGTCTTGACCTGTTTTGGATACATTTCCTGTACAGTGGGAATAAATACAATATCAATCCCGTGGCGCTCAGCTAATGCCAAATCACGTTCTTCATCACGTGGGTACGTTTCGTAATCTTCTCCTGGACCGAATTGGATCGGATTCACAAATATACTTAGAACGACTGTATCGCTCATCTCACGAGCGCGTGTCATTAAGCTAGCATGACCCGCATGTAGGAATCCCATCGTAGGTACCAGACCAACCGAACCGCCGTCTTTACGCGTTTGTTTAAGTGAATTCAGTTCTTGACGAAGCCCACTAATCGTTCTGATTACCTTCATGATCTCTCCACCCTTTCTGATTTCGTATCCCCATATAGGTTATCCAAGACGTCATCATCTGCTAAGAACACATGGCTCTCAGCTGGAAATGCACGCTCCTTCACATCTTTAACATAGTTTCCAATACCCTCACGGATCATTGCACCTACATCACCATAGGTTTTGACGAAACGTTTAGGCCGATAAGGGGAAGCATATTGAAAGACATCGTGGAACACCAACACTTGTCCATCACAATATCGTCCAGCACCGATGCCAATCGTTGGGATCGTTAATGCTTTGGAGATTGCATCGGCTACCTGCTCCGTTACTAATTCCAATACAATTCCAAAAGCACCCGCTGCCTCAAGTGCTTTAGCTTCATTCATAAGGCGCTGAGCATCCGCGGCATCCTTACCTTGAATTCGGTAACCACCAATCTGATTGACAGATTGAGGTGTGAGACCAATATGACCAAGTACAGGAACACCCGACTTCACAATCGCCTCCACAGCAGGGCAAACTTCAAGCCCACCTTCCATTTTGACCGCATGAGCGTGACCTTCCTGCATTAATCTTCTCACATTTCGAAGTGTTTCATCTATACTTCCATGATAGGTCATAAATGGCATGTCCGCTACGATAAAGGTATGACGCGCTCCCCTAGCGGTGGCTCTCGTATGATAGACCATATCATCAATAGTTACAGGTATCGTGGACTCATAACCTAATACAACATTTCCAAGGGAATCTCCAACCAGAATCATATCGACTCCAGCTTCATCCGCTAACAATCCTGTAGGATAGTCATAGGCCGTAATCATCGTAAGAGGAACAGCTTCCTCTTTCATTTTTTTCATCTTCACGATATTTAACGCTTGTTTGGTTGTCATTTCATTATTGACCCCTTTCGTTCTTGTGAACAACAAAAAAACCTTTTAGCATCTCCGCTAAAAAGGTCCGAAAGCACAAAAAAGAGTCACTTGCGTTCGTCCCTTCTGTCTCGGTCCTTTCGGCTCAGAGCAGAATCCAACTGGTACATCACGTGTCTTAGAAAGATTATTCATTCAAATGGTTAACACAACCGGAGTGCAGCCCGATCACTAAAATCGATGTCGCCTCGCGAATATTATATCAAAATCCATACCGGATTTCATCTTATAAATTTATCCGATTAACATCTCCCGAAATCACAGGTACGATTTCTCCGTTGCTTGTCTCTATAAGTAAGGCCCCACTTGGATCAAGGCCTCTAGCTATCCCCTCTAGACGACCCTGAAGGGTATTTACAGCCACTTGGTGATGAAGTGTAACCGAAGATGCTTCCCATAAGGATGCAATCGGCTGAAAGCCTTTAAGACAGTACAATTCATACAACAATTCCAATTCTTCCATAATGGTTGCGATAAGTACAGTCCTGTCCACCGCTACACCACTTTCTATTTTCAAGGAGGTAGCTATGGACTGGAGATCGTCTGGGAAATCTTCACAATCTAGATTCGCACTGATACCAATTCCAGCAATACAATACCGCACAACCTCATCTTCCGCAGCAGATTCGAGCAGAATACCACAAACTTTCCGATCATTTAGTAAAAGATCATTGGGCCACTTGATCCCTACATCAAGCCGAGTTAGTTTACGAATAGCCCTACATACGGCTACACCCGTTAATAATGTAAGCTGTGGGGTGTATTGAAGCGGCTGCTGGGGTCGTAAAATCAGACTCATCCAAATTCCTTTACCGAAGGGAGAGAACCATTTGCGTCCAATCCTCCCCTTACCCCCTGTCTGTTCTTCCGCAACAACAAGTGTGCCTTCAGATGCGCCTGTCTCTGCCAAGGCCCGGGCTTCATTCTGAGTCGACACGGTGCTTTTCATTATCTTAATCCGACTTCCCATCACTTTTGTGTTCAGATGATGGATCAGTGTAGCCGTGTCCAATTGATCAGGTTTCTTAATCATGCGGTAGCCTTTGTGAGATACAGCCTCAAATTCGTAGCCTGCATTTCGTAGCTTGTTCACTTGTTTCCACACGGCCGTACGGCTAATTTCTAATCTCCTGCTGATTTCTTCACCTGAGATAAATTCATCAGGGTTCTGAAGTAGGATATCCAACAATGACTCATTAACCATGATTGTTATCCACCCTCTCTACTTCTCGAATCAACGATTCTTTATGATTACTAATAACTCCCACGGCTACTTGCAGCAAAAGATGATTAAGCATTTGACCGAGCCAAGGACCCGCAGCTCGACCGCTCAATGCCATAACTTCTCGACCTGTTATATCTAATTCTTTCAGATGAAAAGCATTCATCTCCGTATTCCATCGTGAGCATAATTTCATCCATTCATTGACTTCATGACCCTCATCTTGCGAGATGAGGGTATGAAGTTCTATCCAACGTTTTGCCGTCACAATTCCAAATTTCAACACCAACGACATCCATTGCACACGTTGCTTTTTCATTAAATCAGGATTTCCAATGTCATTAGCTTCAAGTATATTAATAAGCTCTTTGATCTCTTCATCTAATTTGAGAATGTCACATATTTGCTCTTTGTCTTGTTTCGTAAACGTCCAGTTTCGTAAACACTGCTCTGCTTCGGCAACAGAAAAGTGACCCGAATAAAGAAGAAGGGTCCATCTCAAGTGAACCTCTACACTAGGAATACGATCCATGTGTCGAACCAGCATCCGATTAAATCGGCTGCAATCCACAGCGGCTTTAGCATATGTGAGCAGTTTACTCCGCCCTAGTAGTTCGAGACCCTTAAGTGGATGAGCCCCTGCGATGACCTTCTCCAGCTCCACACGTATACGTTCCATTGCTACAAACGACAGCTTATCACGCTTATTCAATAAGCCCTTCCATGTATTATGCATTACTCTATAATCAAAGACAGATGCGAAACGGATGCATCGAACCATCCGCAATGCATCTTCCTCGAAACGTTCTTCTGGATCTCCAACACAGCGAATAATCCCTCGTTCGACATCCTGTTGTCCTGCAAAGGGGTCTAAATACCGCCCTCTTGTATCCCTTGCAATAGCATTCATTGTAAAGTCACGCCGTCTAAGGTCCTCCACTACACTCTTAACAAAAGTTACCTCTTCTGGACGGCGATGATTCTCATAAGTTCCATCTATCCGAAAAGTAGTCACCTCAAATGCATATCCATGTAACAGTACTGTTATCGTCCCATGACTGATTCCCGTCGGAACCGTATGTTCAAATAGTTCAACCATCTGCTCAGGGAGCGCGGATGTCGTCAGATCCATATCATGAACGGGACGTCCAATCAGTTCATCTCTTACGCATCCTCCAACCCAATAAGCCTCATACCCATGATGAAGTAACATTTGAAGCACTCGTTCACTCTGCTCCGCCATTTTGGGGTCTGCATAACTCCATTTCACCACTATTGACTACCTCCATACCGGATCAAGATCAGGAACTTCACGTCCCAATACACGGTAATAGATATCTTCATATTGTTTCGTAATCAACTTATCGCAGAAATTGATACATGCTCGATTGAGACAAGCTTCGCTTACTTTGCGAGCTAAATCATCATCAGATAACAGACGAATCGCATACTTAGCCATCTGATCCACATCTCCAATCGGAGCAAGGAAGCCTGTCTCACCATGAACGACAAGCTCAGGGATACCTCCTGCTTGAGAACCCACTGTAGGCACACCACAAGCCATCGCTTCTAATGCAACAAGTCCAAAGCTTTCTTTGGCAGATGGAAGTAGGAGTACGTCGGCGAGCGAAATCACCTGAGCAATTTCATCCTGTTTCCCAAGAAAATGAACTTTATCCTGAAGACCTAATTCATTAATTTTACTTTGAATTTTCGGTAACTCTGGTCCTTCTCCTACAAACAATAACTTTGAGGGAACCCGCTCATTTACTTTAGCAAAAATATCCACAACATCAGACACTCTTTTAACCGGACGAAAATTAGAAATATGCATTAATATTTTCTCTTCAGGTTTAGCGAAATCCCCACGCAGTGCGGATGTATCCCGTGGATAATATACTCTTTTATCTACAAAATTGTATGTCAAATCAATATCACGACTAATATCTAGAACTTCCCTCGTCTCCCGAATGAGGTCATTAGATACCGCTGTTACCCCGTCACTCTCATTGATGGCAAGCCGAATAAGATCCTTTAACGATTCATCTTGTGCTAACACCGTAATATCCGTTCCATGAAGTGTGGTGACCACCTTCAACTGATTGCCTACCATTTGTTTTGCCAGAAAAGCACATACAGCATGCGGAACAGCATAATGAACATGTAAGATGTCTAGCTGTTGCATTTTGGCCACTTGTGCCATTTTGGTGGCTAAAGATAAGTCATAGGGAGGATACCGAAATACGTAATAATCGCTAACCTCTACTTCATGATAAAAAATATTTTTCTGAAATGTTGTCCCCAAACGAAATGGAATACTGTGCGCGATAAAATGGACTTGATGACCCTTTTCAGCCAACAATTTACCTAATTCAGTCGCCACGACACCAGAACCGCCGAGTGAAGGATAACATGTAATTCCAATTTTTAATGATTGACTCATGTAGAGTCTCCCCTTTCCATCTCGCACTAACTCACCCATATTTATGTATGGTAGGAGACCTATATAACCTATTATAGATTGAACTAAAGTTTCCACTCTTCCAACCCTATAGATTTCAATAAAAATCAAGATCATGAGAGTTCCTCTCTAGTTCATTCTATCTATATGTTAAAGTGATCAAGCAAATACGGCGATTTAACCGCAAAGCCTTCCGCATAAGGTACTAATCTACGTTGTCCTACCAATCTGTCCCGGTATTTCACTCGTTCTACATATCCTTGATTCAGAGGTGTAAACACATGGTCTTCTTCCTCTATCTCAAATTGGGAACGATAGCATAACATGGATGCTTCCTTCTTCGCATACTGCTGTGAGACATCTACAAGCAGATCAGCTTTCACCCAATCATTAATGAAATAAAAATACAACTGATCCACCGTAACTGCAGGCTTGTCCGGCATATAGCGGCGCAATTTAGCATTAAATACCGCTTCCTCCACGAGCTTACTACAAGCTACATGATCAGGATGTCTGTCTTCCCAATAAGGCGCAAACACAATCGAGGGTGCATGACGGCGTATTTCTGCCGTAACACAATCAACCTGATGTTGTGTAATATAAAGACCGCGATCTGGAAGACCTAAGTTAGTACGTGAAGTTAATCCCAGTACCTTTCCCGCTTCTTCCGCCTCTATCTTCCGACGCTCAACCGTGCCATTAGAAGACATGTCTGCAGCTGTCAAATCACATATGCCTACACGCAATCCTGCTTCAACATGCTTATAAATGGTTCCACCCATTCCAATCTCTGCATCGTCTGCATGTGCACCAAATACGAGTATGTCTAGCTTCTCATTCATAGGTCATCACTGGTTGGTTTATATTTGTGTACAAGTTCCCGCCATGCGAAGTCTCCGCGATCCAATGCTTTTACCAGAATTTCTGCTGTGGCAATGTTCGTTGCAAGTGGAATACCTTGTACATCACATAGTCTTAAGAGGGCATTAATATCTGGTTCATGCGGTTGAGCCATTAATGGATCCCGCAAGAAAATAATTAAGTCCATTTCATTCTGTGCTACCATGGCGCCGATCTGTTGATCCCCACCGAGAGGACCAGACATAAAGCGATGAATGTTCAATTTCGTATGTTCCATAATACGTAGCCCAGTTGTACCCGTCGAATAAAGCTTCATTCCATCAAAAACACTTTCGTATGCAATTACGAAATTAACCATTTCGTCTTTTTTACGATCATGGGCAATAAATGCTACTTTCATCATTCTATTCTCCCCCTGTTTAGTCAATGAAGTTGTCAAATCCGTATATCATACCTGTATATTCCATCACCTTCTGTATTCCAAGCTTGACGCCTGGCATGTAGCCTGCACGTTCGTATGAATCATGACGTATCTTTAGGGTCTGACCGAATCCTCCAAAGATGACTTCCTGTTGCGCAAACACACCTGGCAGACGCACACTATGAATTCGGAATCCACCGTAATATCCACCACGTGATCCTTCAATGATCTCTTCTTCATTCGGATTTCCTTGACGTAGTTCTTTGCGACCCTCAACGATCATTTCAGCCGTTTTAATAGCCGTACCCGATGGCGCATCCAGTTTTTGATCTCCATGATATTCAATAATCTCTAAATGAGGGAAGTACTTGCTTGCTTGTGCAGCAAACTTCATCATAAGGATTGCACCGATTGAGAAATTGGGAGCAATAAGACCCCCGATTCCTTTCTCAATACACTGCTTGTCCAATTCCTTGATTTGTTCAGGTGTAAACCCTGTCGTTCCAATCACGGGACGAACATGATGTTTAATGGCCATCTCTGTATTCATGAATGCCGATTGTGGTGTCGTAAAGTCCACCATCACGTCCGGCTTCCCTTCTACGAAAGCAAGCTCTAAATCTGATGTTACGGTAACACCACATGTAGGCAATCCCACTAGACTACCCGCATCCACTTCACCCGCTGAGCGATCAACCGCTGCCACTAATTCTAGCTCTTGATCCTCCAACACCAACTTAACTACCTCTTTACCCATACGACCTCCAGCGCCTATAACAGCCACCTTGATTGGAACTGACATTTACATCCCCTGCTTTCTCTCTATGTTTAATGAAGCTTATATTTCAGACATCATCTCATTCTTGACTAGCCCTAACAAGCTCCTCTTTATAATCCACATCCTGTTCTTCCACCCTTTCAAATGGGTTTTAGTACAGCATATGTATATTAGGCCTGATCGGTGTTCTTTTTTGTCCATCGATTCGCATCTCGTGTACTAAATTTATGCATAACAGCATCATGTGCCTTACTAAGGTCAATATTCAATGAATTAGCGAAGCACAATGTAATAAATAGAATATCTCCTAGCTCAAGTTCAATGGAATTCTCATCTTCACTGTCTTTTTTAGGCTTTTCACCAAATTGGTGATTGACTTCACGAGCTAATTCACCGACTTCTTCTGACATCCGTGCTAACATGGACAATGGACTGAAGTAGCCTTCTTCAAATTGTGAAATGTAACGATCAACTTCCCGTTGCATTTCTGCCAAAGATTTATCCATGATGAGTCACTCCTTTATATAGGGCAATCCAGTTACTAGTTATGACTAACCACATTTTCCCGATATTTATTTTACTCCATATGTTATATTAAAGCTATTTTGAAAACAAATCTTTTTTAAATAATAGGGTACAATGTATACAAAGAACAGTTACAATGAACGTTTACTACTAATTCTGATCATGAGAGGGATTCTATGACTTCACCCAAATTATTTACCCAGTTCAAAACAGTGTTACCTATTATTCTTGGAACAGCGATCTATGCCTTCGGTCTACTCTATTTCATTATTCCTAATCAATTAATGGAAGGTGGCGTTACAGGTATCACCATCTTGCTTAATTATGCTTATCAAATTCCACCCTCCCTATCTACGTTAATCCTGAATGTCCCCCTATTCATATTAGGATGGAGAATCCTTGGCGGTAAACAGATGATCTATACAGGGGTCGGAATTGGTTCACTAACATTCTTCTTATGGCTATTTGAGAAAATGATCGAGGCCGGTCTAATCTATCCTTTTGTGACCCAATATGATTATATTCTTGCCTCTCTGTATGCAGGAGTAACACTAGGCGCTGGACTCGGAATTGTATTTCGGTTTGGTGGCACGACAGGTGGATCTGATATTATAGCCAGGATATGTAATCGTAAGTTCGGATGGAGAATGGGTCAAGTCATTCTAGTTATAGATATTATCATTATTGGTTTATCCCTATTTTACATACCGAAGGAAAAAATACTATATACATTCGTTGCTGTCTACATTGCCTCCAAAATCATTGACCTCATTCAGGAGGGGATATATGCAGCCAAAGCATTTACAATTATCAGTGACCATGCTCCCGAAATAGCGGATTTGATCACAATTGAAATGGATCGAGGAGTCACCTTGATTCCTGCCATCGGAGCTTACTCCAAGCAAGCCAAACACATGGCCTATTGCGTAGTTTCAAGGCAAGAAATTCGGCGAATGAGCGTCATCATTAAATCCATTGATCCGCGCGCATTCGTCATCATCAGTGATGTACATGATGTGCATGGAGAAGGTTTCCGAGAAGATGGATGAAGGACCTAGTCATACTTTAACCAAGTAAATAAGCATCTTCATTAGGCGGTCTAATGAGGATGCTTATTTATTTAGGACCTAGGTGGAACCTTTCTAATTCTATCTTGTTCCCCTCGATATTTCCGATAACCTACATAGATTAGGATGAACAAGATAAATATTCCGCCAAGCATAATCCCCTTCCAGGGAAGATTAAATTCACTCAAAGATGCAAATGCAGATTGATCCTTCTTCTTCCCAAACAATTCATTCAGGAGCTCCTCACCTTGTCCAAGCATACTTCGTATGTCAGCCGCCTCCGATGACCCCGAGGAGGATAATCCTCCTGCATAGGATAACCATGAGTCTATTGTACGGACCTCATAAGGCTCGCGCTGAATGACTACAGAAGGTCGAATCAACTCGTAATGACCTTGAAGACTATCATAAGCTTGTTTCAATGCTTGCCGATTATTTGCAATTAGTGTCTTCTTCATCGCATTCAAATCTTCACTTACAACTTTGTAATACTGCAACCAAAGAGGCTGACGAGGATGACTCAGACTATCCACAGCCAAGCGTAACTTCGCCGATGCATTCAACCATTGCTCTGGATGAACTTGGGCTTGAGCTGTAGCCTCTTTCAGTTCAACGATACATTCTGCAAGCACATGAACCCCTTCAACTTTCGTTAATCCTTGAAAAGATGAAGATTCAAATACCATTTGAATCTGCGTAAGTTCCTGTAGTGCCTGATCCGTATTCCCTTCGAGAACTAGCCGGTACAATTTTTCCGTAGCTGTATTTAATATCAGCGCCTGCTTCAAAGATACCGAAGTATCCTTATCGTTCTCCAATTCTAGCTTTCCCTCACCATACACGAACACCGGACTCACAATAACAGACAATAAAAGGATTACCAGTACCCATAACGCTGGAGTGGTTAGCCTTCTACATAACATGGGACATCCCTCCTACCGTAAATCTATGGCAAGAGGGATGGTTGTAGAACTAATAAGGTCATAAACCATGTGTTGTTACTCTTTCGAGAGTTATAGAATCCTTATATTTATTTCTATCTTCTATCTGTCCAGGATATTCGCGACGTATTACGACGTGTAATCTTCAAAGTTATCCAGGAAACTACCACACTAAAACAAGTCAAAGCTACCGTAAAGTTACGTACAGCGTTGATATGATTATTCAGTTCACTAGGTATCCATGGAAACACACCGTATGTATAATCGACAGTATCATTTAATAACGTCCATGCAGCGGCTCCTATGAGTGCAGATGTCTTCAGACCGAAGAATCTGACATACAACAGTGCTTCAACAGCCATAGCCGTATGAGACACCACCAGCATCCAGTCCTGCCACACCATGGTATTCCCTTGGGCAACCCCTGCAAAAATAATAGTACTTGCCCACAATCCATACTTCACAGACGTAACAACGGCAAGAGCTTCAATAAGATGAAGAACACTCTTTGCCATTTTCATCCGCGGCGGAAATAATAAGCCCCAAATCGCGATACTAAAAAATAAACTAGCTGTAGGACTGTCCGGTACAAATACGATAAGCCATGCTACGTAATTCTCCAAAGTATAAGCCATTTGCCCTTCATACCATATGTAACCATAAATCGTTCCCACAAAGTTACAAATAAATAAGAGCCACAGAAAATTCCGATTCATCAAAAAGGAGCGACTCCAAAAATAAGAAATAGACACTTATGTACCTCCCATATTGTAACAACTTAGATTCGAGCATCATTCCATAAGAAGAAACGGCTGCGCCGTCCTTTCAAGGGACGGCATCCGTTTCTCGTAAAAATATAAGGATCATTTATTATGTACAGCATATAAATTCTTATATTTAAACAAAAACCTGATCGCATTAAACGATCAGGTTTCTCTGCATAACTATATTCTACTGTGCTGCTTTTTGTTTCGCAAGCCACTCAGCAAGATGATCTACATCTTGATCTGTTAATCCTGCGGCAATCGCAGCGTCATATTGGGCAGGCATTTTGCCATTATATCCTTCTTTAATAATGGTTAGAATTGCATCTTTATCATGTACATCCCCAATACCACGTAATGAAGGTCCAGACGCGCCTTTCATATCTGCAGCATGACAAGAGATACAACCTGCCTTTTTGAATGATTCCATGGCTTTGTCCTCTTTATCCACAATCGCTACAACAGCCGCCTGTTTAGCATTCGACGTTGGAAGTCCCTTTGCACGATTCTCCGCCGCTTTCTCTTCACGCTGAATATCCTCAGGGATCTGTCCTGTTTCTGCAAGCTGATGTTTATAGTGAGTCCATGCAGTATTCGTCAAGAAAGTAACGGCTAATAATCCTAAGATCATAAGTGAAGAAGCAATAGGTCTGCGATAGAAACGACGTTCCTTGCCTGTATCCAAGAATGGTGCTAACAATAATGCAATAAACGGAATCCCCGATACGCCAAGTGTTCCGAGTACAACATAATCTCCAGAGGCATATGGCAATTTCAAATATTGATATAGAAACAAGAAATACCAGTCAGGCATTGGAATAACGGATGCGCTTGGGTTAGCAGGAAAGCCTAGTGGTGCCGGTTCTGCAATCGTGAGTACTAGAAAACCCACAAGAACAACAACTCCAACCATCCACTCTTTTAATAGAAAGTTCGGAATGAATGCTTCTGATTTACCAGGATAAGCCGTATAGTCAGGCGGTGTAATAAAGCCATTGCCTTTACGCACACGCGAGTCACCTACAAACACAACTTTTTCCTTCGAATCTTTTCCGTGTGCCATCAATATTCCTCCCTTCTTATAGTGGACCGGAAATTCCCTGTCTACGAATCATAATAAAGTGTCCTACCAATAAGGTTAGTAACACGGCCGGGAGGAAAAATACATGTAGTGCAAAGAAGCGTGTAAGCGTCTGTGCTCCTACGATTGTACCCCCTTGCAGTAACTCTTTCATAACAGGCCCCAAATAAGGAACAGAATTCGCTATTTCCATCGTAACTTTCGTTGCAAAATAAGCTTTGTTATCCCATGGTAATAAATAACCTGTTAATCCTAATCCTAACATTACGAAGAATATCAACATGCCGACAATCCAGTTCATTTCACGAGGAGCTTTATATGAGCCCGTGAAGAAGACTCGCATTGTATGTAAGAACATCATTACGATAACCAGACTGGCTCCCCAGTGATGCATACCGCGTACGATTTGACCAAACGCTACCTTGGTTTGTAAATATTCTACGCTGGCATAAGCGTTCATGATATCAGGTACATAGTACATTGTCAGGAACATTCCCGATAAAATTTGAATGACAGTTATGAAAAAAGTCAATCCCCCGAAACAATAAACAAATGCGGAAAAGTGGTGGGCCGGGTTTACATGTTCCGGTACTTCATGATCCGCTACGTCTCTCCATATCGGAGTGATATCGAGACGCTCGTCAATCCAATTATAAATATTCTTAAACATCGGAATACGCCTCCTATTTCACTTCTGTATTTGGTTCGACTTCACCCAGGTAAACCCAATCTTTATCAATTTTAATTTTGTACGTGTCCAATGGTTTTGGCGCAACAGATAAGTTTTTACCGACCTTGGTATAACGAGCTCCATGACAAGGACAATGATATTCATCCGGATGACTCTTATCATTGTTCCAACCTACAGTACATCCTAAATGTTTGCATATAGGGGACAACGCATAGATATTACCCGCTTCGTCCTTACGTATCCAAGCTACCATTGTTGCGGTGTCCGCATACCACCCATCTTGCTGTTTCAACTCATAGGAAAATTCTTGTGGTTCATCTGTAATTTTAGCGACTTCAACGACCTTTACGTAATTGCCTTCAGTTTTCTTGTGTAGAATAGGATCTACAGCAAAACGTACCATGGGTAGAACTGCACCAGCAGCCATGTACGCAGTCGCACCACCTAGTGTATAAGTAAGAAATTGTCGACGGGACATTTCTTTTCGACTAATTGGCTTATGCGCTGCCTCATGATGATCATTTTGGTTGTTCATATGTCTTCAACCCCCTTTGTCAGCCAACTCTTTTAACATTTCAATGATTATTGTCACAGAACCGCCACATCACATTAATAATATATGAGCGTCCAAATACCGTCAAGAATATCTACCCATTTATTTATAGATACATAGCTTTTACCTCATGTTAGAATTCAATATTCTGTCACATTTGCTTTTCGCCTTTATTTTTCCACAAATTCTCGATCTCAGTTTGAACCCTATCAGAGACCGATTTATCTGTATGAGATTCGAAGTTCTCTATATCAATTCGTGATAAGACTAGAGCGTTTTCATTTAAATTAATCTGTTTCATAGCCACATCTACTGTCATGATGATGACATATTTGAACCCATTTCTTATAAGAGAGTGACAAAGCTCATTTAAACATTTATAAGTTCCTTGATCAGCGTAATGAAATGCAGGGTATGTAACCATCCTACCTTTGTATCGTTGCTCTACTAAATCCAAAAAATCACGTAATCTTTCTAATGCAGCCGTAGCTTCAATAGGAGATTCTAGCCCACTTAGACCTGTAAAGGGTATGAGGCATGTATCAAAGTATGGCTGCAGTTCAGGCCATGAGTTCTCATCTATCTCGCTAAATTTCACTGGGGTCATCCTTTCGATCATTATTCTAATTTTCCATTTTAACGCAAAAAAGAAGAAATGCAACCACGCATTTCTTCAGCCCAAAGATTTAAGTTCATCTGTTAAGTGACGAAAAGCACTCTCATCACCTGAAGCAAGTGCCTGATCAATCTCTCGATACAGCTCTTCACTTCGATATTTGCGCACTGCATCGTCCCAGACCATTTCAGCCGCTAGTCCTAACATAACCTCGTAAGTAACTTTCAAGTTATCCAATAGGATGCACCTCCCAACGAATGTTTAAGAGAGCCTGTATTCTTTTCCTTTTCCCACATAGTTCTGCATGGTTACTGACATTCTTTTCAAATCTTTCTCTGTCAACTCCCGAACTACTTTTGCAGGTGTACCAAAGGAAAGAGTATAGGGTGGAATTATTGTATTCTCTGTTACGACTGAACCGGCACCTATTAAAGCATATTCACCAATTCCAACTCCGTTCAAAATAATTGCTCCCATTCCAATTAATGTACCTTTTCCAATTGTACATCCATGAATAATGGCGGAATGTCCCACAGAAACTTCATCAGCGAGAATAAGGGGTTGATCCGTATTGACATGCCCTACAGTACCATCTTGAATATTACAGCGTTTACCAATGATAATCGGTGCCATATCTCCTCGTAGCACACTATTAAACCAGACACTTGATTCTTCACCAATTTCGACGTCTCCTATAATCTTTACACCTTCAGCAACGTACACAGAAGTATGAATCTGGGGTACCTTATTACCGTATGGAATTAACATGAATAATCACTCCACTCCTCAACTTGGAAGTGATTGTAACAACAGGAAGATCAATTGTCAATTCATGGGCTACACCGTATTGTCATTTACCAGAAATGGACCATTGTCAGCAACCTTTTTCCCCCAAGCGGTCATACGAAATACCGTACCATCCACTTCACTTTCACCTCTTCTGATAAGCCCTAGATGCATCATCATCTGAAGAATACGATGCTCCAGTATAGAATCAGGAGTATCGTAATAATAGGGCTTAATTAACCATCCTAACGCATTATGGAGTGAACCCAAAGTAACCCAGCTCTCAGCACATTGTCCAATCCAATACACAAGTGACGTAATATTCGGAATGGAAGCTTTATAAAGCCGTAACCAATACCGAAATATATGCACCAGAGCCTCGCATTTCCCTTGCGCTAACCTTTCAATGCCCTTCGGTGTCAACAGCAGCTTACTTCCCTGCTCCTCCATGTATCCCATAGTAAGTGAATAATCGTACATCAATGCTAATCTACTTGGATACATATGTGAAGTTCTTCCATACCCAAATCGCCATCCCCCTTTACTAAGCAGAGGTTCAGCAATATGAAAAGATTCCATAAGTTGCTGTTGATATTTGCGATACATCACGCTCTCTGAATTCAACTCAATCGACTGTTCATGGACATAGCGTTGTAGAAGCAGTAAATCTTCTGCCAGAAGTCCCTGTTCTTCTCGATAGAAAGCGGGCTCTCCCACGACTATAATCGTACCTCTCAAGTAGCTTGCCAATTCTTTACGAAAGCGCTCCTTCAGATCCTTAGGGACTTGAAACAAATATTTAGTGCTGGGAGTCATACCATTAAATATCCAACCACTTTTCTTGAAACGGGCAATGACCTCACGTGGACTCGGATCCTTCAGACGTTCCTTCATGTTGTTACCTTCTACAACGGTAAAAGAAGTCTGCCTGATAATAGCTATTAATTCCTCCACATTAAAATAACTACGACTCTCAAATAAAATAGCGTTAAGAAATCGCAAGTCATCTACTGGAAGGCTTTTAATCTGCTGCCCTATGAAGTCATTCCGATTCAAAGTTACTAAGATGCTCTGAATCAATTCATGCTTCGAATTGTGCCTGCACTCGCAATGGTAGTGGCTTGCAATTGTGGTCAACTGACCAATATCAGCAAACGTGAGCATATCCGCTAGGTTCATGGTTGATCGTCCTCGCCGTTTTACTACCATTATGGGATTTATTACAATTTTTATTCCATTTGCACAAAAAAAATAACCCAAACCTTTGGGTTATTGACGACTCTCCAGCAAATGTCGAGTACAATTATATAGAAGAGGTATCCATTCTAGATCATCCTTTTCCAAAATCGTAAGCGATAAATTACCAATTCTCTCCACGTACTGATCCTTATAGAGTGCGTTATAGAGCTGTGCTAAGAAACCCCCATGGCTAATCACAAGTATGTTCTTATCTGGATAACGTATCCACATATCTTCCATAAACGACAACCCTCGTGTTTGAATGGCTTCATTCTTCTCTTGTCCCAGTTCTTGAAGATCCCACTCCTTACCCCATTTGCTCTCCCGTTGCTTTGCTGTAAGTCCTTCCACTTGTCCGAAAGATCGTTCTAACAGACGTATATCAGACTCTAATACAGGCAGAGATAGCTTGGTAGCTATGATAGCGGCCGTCTCAACTGCTCTTGACAGACCACTACTGATGACATAGTCCCAATGGTACGATTCATGCAAAAGACGCTCTCCTAGCGCTACAGCCTGTCTCTTACCCTCTTCATTTAAAGGGATATCACTTTGCCCTTGGATTTTACCGGATACATTCCAGTCCGTTAGACCGTGCCGGATCAGGCCAATTCTCATGGTTGTCACTCCTTAACATAAATAAAGATATCTACTTACCTTCGAATTCGACTTAATCTTCTTAAAGAGAACAGTGCCAGCGCTATACTTAGAATGGACAACACCATCCAGTATTGTGGGTGTGATGGTCCCATAGTTACGACAAGAGGTTCAATAATCCCGCTATTCAGATCCGGAATATTAAGTTTATTGGGCAGTTGCATCGTTGAACTTCCAGCTATTCCAGTCGGTAGAATACCATTCGCAGCAGGTTTTTCTTCACTAGAAGAATTCCCCATCGTCATAAAAAACAAAAAGCTAATGAGGAACAACATTAAACATCCTGCAATCCACAATGACAGATGTCTTCGAGTCATACCAGATACTGCAAACGGTTTGCTGTGGTCTTGAATAAGCCAAGGTGACTCACTGTATATTCGCTCCATAACATTACGGTTCATAACATCCAGTTGTGTATCTGTGACTTCTTCATCATTCAGAATTTGGATCAGATGATAGCTTTCTTCCCATAACTGAAATTCA
This sequence comes from Paenibacillus sp. DS2015, assembly GCF_050433705.1. Taxonomy (NCBI): domain Bacteria; kingdom Bacillati; phylum Bacillota; class Bacilli; order Caryophanales; family Paenibacillaceae; genus Paenibacillus; species Paenibacillus sp. DS2015. The sequence continues at coordinate 56,222 of NZ_JBNPWS010000033.1, forward strand.
GCCTTACAATCGCTGCAGGTCGACAAATGTTGCTCTAACATCAGTCGTCTCGGGTCGTCTACTGGCAGATCCCACATTAACCCGAATAACTCCTGAGCCTCCCAGCATTTCATCTGCTTGTCATCCCTTCATATTCTTCATAAATATGATCATAAAAATACGGCTCCATTTGAATCTTTATACTTGATCTTGCCCTAAACAGCAAGGATTTAACAGAACTCACACTTTGCTCCAATATATTGGCTATCTCTTGATAGTCTAATTGATCATATTCACGTAAAATCAATGCCGAACGTTGTTTTTCCGGCAAACTATTAATAGCACTTCTCACTAGATTCACTTTTTCATTACGCAGAATTGACTGCTCTGGGGCAACCTCACTTGATGCAACTGGAACATAGCCACTTTCATCCAATGAAATATTGCTGCTACGCTGTTTCCGAAGTTCACTAAGTACTGTATTCCGAGCAATCGTGTATAACCATGTTGAGAAGGAAGCATCCACTTCTCTGAACGTATTTAAGCTCCGGAATGCCTTATAGAAAGTTTCCGAGCACAAATCCTCTGCCATAAGCTCCATATTGGAACTCTTCAACATATGATATGCAAAAGCCAATATTTTTCGTTGGTAACGACTCATTAGTTCTGAAAATAGTTCGACGTTGCCCTCTTTAATTTCTCGGATCAGTTCAGAATCCGTCATTTGAGTGCGCCCTCCTCGCCCATCCATTTGCTTATACCGTTTCCATTCACACATCGTAAATAGACTGAAACAGGTTTGCAAAATTTGCGGTATAACCGCTATAAATGTTAAAAAAACAACAATGTAACTCTATGTATTAACAAAATTCCCAATCAACCAACAAAAATACCTTACTAGTGTATCATAAACTAGAAAAATATTCATTTCAACTGATAGAGTGGATGATAGGGTAAGAGATTTAAGTCGTAACATTAATAATAGAATGAAACCATAGACAAATGCAACTTTAGCTAGAACTTGTAGGTAGAGATATTTCTAAAAACAATACCTAACTTTCTATAATAATAAATAGAATTATCTAGGACACTCTCAATTTTACATAATATAGATTTATATAAAGACAACACTCGCTTTAGATAATTCTATATTCATAGATTTATCTAAAGATACTTTCAACTTTAGATAATTCTATATATATGCGCCATCACGTAAAAAAACCACTCTTGCGAATGGTTTCATTACTTCGTACTGATGAAGCTTAGGAGTGATTACGTGATCAATAGATCATTAGTTGACTTTTCAACATCCTCATTAAGAGGTACTGTATAATAAAATACCATTTACTAGCTCTGTTTTCACTAAGTTAATATCGATTAATGACTTAATTTTGTTCTGAATAAACTTAGAGCTTGATCCTGCTATTTCACAAATATCCGTTAACGCTATTCGAGGATTTTGTGATATTAGAAGGTAAATTTCAAATTCACTTTCCGTCAGAAAAGGAAGCTCATTCAAAGGACTCGTCGTTAGGTCTGTTACGGTTTCTTGAATACTTCTTAAATTTTTAGTGAGCCCTTCCAAATATTCATTGTTAGTCGCAATAATCTTTTCCTTCTGATTGTCATCAATGGTTTGGCCTTCTGTTAATTGCTGTAGCTCTAACTTTGAATTGTTTACCGATTGCAAGGCCTCTTCAATCTGTTCCTTAACCGATTTGGTCTTGTCCATGATACTAACAAAATTCTCCTCATTCTTATAATCGCTTGGTGCATATAAAGACTGCGGCTTAAACCATAATAAAATAAAAAAAGCCATCACTAAAATAATAGGAAATAGCATAACAAACCAAATAAATACTTTTTGTATATCCTGTGCAATTAATCCTAAAGCAACCGTACCCGCGACCTCAGCTAACCCTGCAAAAATAGCGACAATCGTTAAGGGATTGCTGATCTTTTGTATTCTATCAATCATTCACACCCCTCCTAAAACTTATTTTGTTAATTAACCCTTTTTATACCATATATAGATAATGTAATTATATTCCTATTATATCGTTATGTAAACGCTTTTATTATTATTCCATTATAGTAAATTATTGTGAATAATAATGAAAGTACAATATATTCATTTGAAGTTATACCCTCTTAATCAAACACAAAAAAGCACCCTTTCAGGTGCCCACATACATTATAGGTTATTGGGATAAAATTACTTTTCCTATATCCCAATAAATCTATTTTATATATTTCATGTTAATACCTAAATATCTAAATCCGTTACCGCCCCTTGAGAAGCGGAAGAAACTAAGCGAGCGTATTTCGATAACACACCTGATGTGAATCTTGGGCTCGGCTTAATCCATTTCTCTTTCCTTGCCTTCAACTGTTCTGGTGTTATATCAAATTTCAGCTCTTGTGTTTCACTATCAATGGTGACCAGATCCCCCGTTTCTAATAGCGCAATCGGTCCTCCAACCTGTGCTTCCGGCGCAACATGTCCTACAACGAAACCGTGTGACCCCCCTGAGAAACGCCCGTCAGTGATCAGGGCCACTTCACCACCTAATCCCTTACCAACTAGCAACGCTGTCAAAGAAAGCATTTCAGGCATACCTGGTCCACCCTTTGGACCTGCATAACGAATGACTACAACATCGCCTTTGACGATCTCATCCTTAACGATGGCTTCCGTTGCCTCATCTTCACTATTATACACACGAGCAGGTCCTACAAAACGAAGCTTCTTTAAACCAGACATTTTGGCTACGGCACCATCTGGAGCAAGATTACCTTTAAGTACAACTAACGGTCCTGTCGTTTTCAAAGGCTTATCGAAGGGACGTATCACTTGTTGATTTTCTTGTAATGGAGGTATGGAAGCCAAATTCTCGGCTATTGTTCTACCCGTTACTGTCATACAATCACCGTGCAATAGACCTTCATCCAATAGTAATTTCATAACCCCTGGTATACCACCAATATCATTCAGATCCTGCATTACATATTTACCGCTTGGTTTGAGGTCTGCAAGATGGGGAACACGTAGCCGTATTCTATCAAAATCCTCTAATGTTAGATCTACTTGAACCGAATGAGCAATGGCTAGTAAGTGAAGGAAAGCATTCGTTGATCCTCCAAGTGCCATAACCACGGTAATCGCATTCTCAAATGCTTTTAACGTCATGATATCTCTTGGCAGAATATTCTTATCTAGAAGCTCTATAATGGCCTCACCTGCACGAACGCATTCCTCAGCTTTTCCTGGCGAGATCGCAGGTGTAGACGATGAACCCGGTAGAGACATTCCTAGGGCTTCTGCTGCAGAAGCCATTGTATTCGCTGTATACATCCCCCCACAAGCACCAGCTCCAGGGCAGACACTACATTCGACTTTATGTAACTCTTCTTCATTGATTTGTCCTTGATGATACTGTCCTACCGCTTCAAATGCGGTTACGATATCTACGTCTTTTCCATCCAATTTACCCGGTTGAATCGTGCCACCGTATATATAGACTGAAGGAATATTGACCCTTCCCATAGCCATCAAACAAGCCGGTGTATTCTTATCACAACCCCCAATAGCCACCAATCCATCAAATCGTTCCGCATTTGTAACCACTTCTATGGAATCTGCAATGATCTCACGGCTAGGTAAGGAAAATAGCATTCCTTCATGTCCCATAGAAATACCATCAGATACAGTGATTGTATTAAAAATCAGAGGAGCGCCGCCCTGTTCTTGAATCCCTTTTTTAGCATCGCGGGCTAATGTATCAATATGCATATTACAAGGAGTAACTTCACTCCATGTACTTGCTACACCGATCATCGGTTTCTTGAAATCCTCATCCGTAAACCCAACAGCCCGAAGCATCGCCCGGTTAGGAACCCTATTTACACCTTCACTAATATCTTTACTCCGTGTCCGCAAATCTTTTTTAACTGTCATCGATCTACTCAACTCCTATCCGAATTTAAATTAAAGTATATAACTCATTCATGGGTCTCAATAAATTTTGCTTCATGATCTTAGAAGCCTTAGCAACATCATGCTTCTCCATAGCCTCAATAATGGCAGTATGCTCCTCAACAGAATTATAAGTATCTGTCTCCTGTTGCTTAAGAAACACATATTTAAACCGACGAATATGGATTTGTAACGATGAACTAAATGAAGAAATATGCATATTATCTGAGATCTCTACAATAAGATTGTGAAACTGCTCATCGAACTCCATCGCTTGATATGGGTCATTGTTATTTATGGACTCAGCGAACTGTGCATTTAACGCCTTTAGCTGTTCAATCTGTTCGGGAAGGATCAGCGAAGTTGTTAATTCAGCGGCTAGAGCATGCAAAGTGGCTAGCACAGGATACATTTTTAGAATGTCATCTTTCTCTATAGAGCTCACTCTTGTTGCTTTTCCAGGGTGTACCTCAACCAGTCCTTGAGCTTCAAGTAGCAGTAGCGCTTCCCTTATTGGTGTTCTACTGACCCCAAGCGCACCCGCTAAATCAGCATCAATTAATTGTTCTTTAGGTTGGAGTGTTCCATCAATAATCCATCTTTGAATTTGCGATAATGCTCGTTCTTTTGCAGACATTCTACTCGGTGTTAAAAAATCATTAGGAATAGGCATGTTCTACCTCCTTCGTACATTTCGATCTATTTCTTATATGCAATATATCGCATATGTATATTAGATGCAAGTAAAAATAAGCCTCATGTACGTTAGTACACGAAGCTTGAGTGATAACGTGCTATCGATCGGTGACAGCTACGTGGAAGGATTATCCTTCCGCGTAGCTGTTGCTCCAGGGTTCTTGATCGTATACCGCTCGCTGATAGCGGTATAACTCCGAGGGTAAGCATGTACTTACGAAGTAGCTTTCCTAAGGAAAGCTTTTAGGCGAACGCTATCGCTTCTCCATGACAATTCCATAGTGAAGCACCTCCACGATAGTCCGTCTAATTATTGGTGTCAAGTAAAATACAAAAAAGCCGCTTTTTCAGCGACTTAATCTTTGATAAATTTAGTTATTACCTTATTTTATGAATGTGGGATTAAATAACCCAATTTCAGCTGATGAATTACCAATAGCTTGCATCTTAATTTGTAGCTTTAGAACATTTTTCGTATTAAGATTTAGATCTTCTGGAGTCTGTAAAATAGATTGTGTAAACTCCCAAATCTATTAAAATAGATATATAGGAAGGTTGGGGAGCACACATGGGATTATGGACAAAAGAACA
>NZ_JBNPWS010000034.1:0-60689 GCF_050433705.1 Paenibacillus sp. DS2015
TTTTCTGCTCATATGTTCACGATCGTGGTAGCCTTCATACCGTCGTTATGAAGGCCTTTTTTTCGGGCAACTGCGCAACCAATCCAAAGTGTTATGCGATATCGAGATGCCGCAGGGCAATGGTCTTGAGCTTCTTGCATGGGCGAAGGAGCATTACCCGTTAACGGAATCGGTGTTTATGACCTGCCATGCCGAGTTTAAACTGGTGCAACGCGCAATGCAGCTCGGCAGCTTTGACTTTTTGCTGAAACCGGTACCAGCCGATGAGTTATGCCAGGTGGTAAGCAAAGTAGCCAATAAAATAAAGAAGGATAACGAAATCAAACAATACAGCCCGATCGGCCAATATTGGTACCGTCATCAGCCTTTGCTTGCGGAGCGATTCTGGATGGACATCATTAACCTTACGATTCCTTCCAGCATGGGGATGATCCGGAAGGAGGCCGCTGAACGCCGGATTACGTTTGACGTTAACTTGCGTGTTCTTCCGCTCCTGCTGGTCATCAAACGATATCACAAGACTTTTTCACCGCGTGATGAGAAGATCATCGAGTATGCGCTTAAAAACAGCAGCGAAGAGCTGCTCGGTCTCCAGGGCAATGGACTGTTGTTCAGGCTGGAAGACAGGAAGCTGTTGGCTCTAATTCCGATTGAACAAGACGTTCCTGAACTTCGGAAAGTGTTAAAGGAGCGCGGGAGCATTTTCATTTCTTCGGCCGCCAGTTACTTTTACTGTGACGTATCGATTTACGTTGGCAACGAGGTTAACAGTCATGAACTAAGCGAAGCGGTACGTTGGCTCGAGGATTGGGATAAGAGCAATGTTGCCGTAGCCAATAAAGTATTTGTATGTGCTGACAGGAACTACAGGCAGAAGCCTGTTGAATTTCCTGACATGACGCTCTGGAACGTACTGTTGAAAGAGGGACGCGGACATGATGTGATAGCGAAAGCGGAAGCGTTCCTGAACAGTTTAATAGGCTCGGATCAAATCAACGCAGAGATTTTATACCGGTTTCATCATAATTTCCTACAAATAGTTTATTATGTATTGAAGCTTAACGGCATAGACGCGCATTTTCTTTTTGATAATCATGCGTCCGCAGATTTATTCCAGCACGCGATTCGTTCCGTGACCGATATGATCGATTGGATGAAGCATACGGTAAACAAGTCGATGGAGTATGCAGGCACCGTTCAGCAATCGCAATCGTTCATGGCAAGTGTGGACGCTTACGTGACCTGTAATTTGGAGAACGATGGGTTAACTCGTGAGAATGTGGCCAGACATGTCTTTTTGAGCCCAGATTATTTGGACCGGATTTGCAAAAAAGAGGTCGGGTGCTCAGTAACCGAGTATATCGTGAGAATGCGGATGCAACTGGCCAAGGAGATGCTTCTCATGACGAATTTGCCGGTGGGAACGATTGCCTCGCAGGTCGGGTATTCCAACTTGGCACACTTTTCAAGGAGGTTCAAGCGATTTGAGGGAACAAACCCTAATGCTTTTCGTAAGCGCATGACTTGAAGGTCATGAACTGGATACAAGAAGTCGAACAGGTCCAAGTCGAATGTCGAAAATGGAGTAGTGTGCGGTCCTGCCCCTTAGTAAAATGAATTCAGATTCGTTTTAAATATAAAACGAATAAGAAGAATACAGGGGGGGATTTAAGATGAAAAGGAAAGTTGCTTGGGTAAGTTTGATGCTTGCCTTTACACTCGCACTGAGTGCGTGCTCAGGCAGCAAAACGAACAACACAGCAAAAAATGAAGGCGCTTCCAATGAAAAACCTTACGAAGTCGTGTATGCATACCCGACGTTCGACAATGTGCCGCCGGATATTCAGTTGGTCCAAGAAGAAATCAATAAAATATCCAAAGCAAAAATTAATGTTACGGTTAAACTCATGCCGATCAGCAGTAGCGCTTTCATAAACCAGATCAACTTGATGCTGTCCGGCGGCGAGAAACTGGATATGATGGCCATGTTTAACTACAGTACGCAAGTTTCCAATGGCGCATTGTATCCGATTGGTAACATAATGGAGCAGAATGCGCAAGGCATTATTGACGCGCTTGGTCCGGAATACTACAATGCCACCAAGATCAACGGTGTAAGCCATGGGGTGCCAAGCATCCGCGACCTGGCGCAGGACTACGGATTTGTACTGCGCAAAGATCTGGTTGACAAATATAATATTGATCTTAGCCAGATTAAAACGTTCGATGACTATGAGAAGATATTTAAGATTCTCAAAGAGAAAGAGCCTAACATGGTAACGGCCACCAACCAAACCAATGCCTCTATTCTGGGGTCCTACGAGCCGGATGACCCGCTCGGCGATGAACTGGGGGTTCTGCTTAACAGTGGGTTGAACGACCTGAAGGTGGTTAACTGGTTCGCTACGGAAGAATACGAGCATATGCTCCGCAAGCTCCGCGAGTGGTACTTGGCAGGTTACTTGCTTAAGGATGCGACCACGAATCCGGAATCGAATGCAGCGGTTATCAAATCCGGCAAAGCCGCGGGGTATTTCTCGCAAATGAAGCCCGGGTTCGAGGCTCAGGAAAGCTTGATGAACGGCACGGAAATGGTTGCAGTACGAACGATTGAGCCGGTGGCCAAGACAGATACCGTGACAAACGTCACCATTGGAGTTTCCGCCCAATCGAAAAACCCGGAAAAAACGTTGCAGTTCCTGAACTTAATGTACACGGATAAGGATATCGTCAACTTGATCGACTGGGGAATCGAAGGGAAACATTATGTGGAAATAGAAGGCCAAGACAACGTAATCAAATACCCGGACGGCGTTACCGCCGAAAACGTAGGATACAAAAATTATAATTGGATGCATGGAAATCAATTCCTGTCCTATGTATTTGAAGGAGAAGATCCTGAAGTTTATAAAGAGCTGGAGGCCTTTAATAAATCCGCCAACAAGTCCAAGGCTCTCGGCTTTACCTTCAACGGACAATCCGTCAAGACAGAAATTGCTGCCTGCAGTGCGGTGCTCACTCAGTACCAAAGAGTATTGCAGAGTGGTGCGGTCGATGTCGATAAGGCGCTTCCCGAATTTCTTAAGAAGCTGAGTAACGCGGGGATCGATAAAATCATCGCGGAGAAGCAGAAGCAACTCGATGCATGGGCCGCTGCTAACGGTAAGTCATAAGATAAGACAAGACGAGATCCAATCGGCCTAACCACCGGTCAATTGGATCGTGTCTTTCGGCCTAAATGAATAACGGAAAAGGAGTGTCGTTTCATGAAACTTCACATCAACAGAGCGAGGAAACCGTTCTCTAAATATATTCCGCTTATGGTATTGATGCTTCCCGGTTTGGCTTATCTGCTGATTAATAATTACTTGCCCATGCTCGGAATCTTTATTGCGTTCAAAAACGTTAATTTTACTCAAGGAATTCTTGGAAGTGATTGGGCAGGTTTTAAAAATTTTGAGTATCTTTTCAAGACAAGCGATGCCTATATCATTACCAGAAATACCATTTTGTACAATGCGGTCTTTATGATTCTCGGCACGATACTGGCGATTACTTTTGCGATTCTGCTGAATGAAATTACCAAGAAAATCGCCTCCCGGTTTTTTCAAAGCATTATCGTGCTTCCGCACCTGATTTCATTCGTTGTCGTCGGCTACCTGGCCTATGCCGCTTTCAGCATGGACACCGGGTTTATGAATAAAACGATTCTTCCGATGCTTGGGATTGGCGAAATTTCATGGTATACGGAGCCAAAATATTGGCCTTATATTTTGACCCTGGTCCATTTATGGAAATCGATTGGATTCTCATGCATTGTATACCTGGCCTCTATTATCAGCATCGATTCGGAATATTACGAGGCCGCAACACTGGACGGTGCGTCGAAATGGGCGCAAATCCGAAGAATTACGATCCCGCTGATAACGCCTGTCATCGTGATGCTGACGCTCCTTGGAATCGGGCGCATGTTTTATTCCGATTTCGGGTTGTTCTACCAAGTTCCCATGAGCAGCGGTGCGATCTCGGACACGACCAGTGTCATTGACACGTATGTGTACAGGGGCTTGATGGTAACAGGAGATATGGGGATGGCATCGGCTGCGGGAGTCTATCAGTCTATTGTAGGGTTCATTCTCGTTCTGGCCGCCAATTATATCGTACGTAAAATCAATCGGGAGAACGCGTTGTTCTAAGATGGAAAGAGAGGTGATCCGAATGGCGCTCGAAAACAAATTGATAAAGTGGCTTGCTTATATCTTGCTTGGATTATTTTCTCTTGCATGCATCGTCCCCTTTGTTTTGCTGATTGTATCCTCACTCAGCAGCGAAGCGAGCATTATTCAGAAGGGCTATACGTTTTTTCCTGAAACCTTCAGTTTGAAGGCCTACGAATATCTGTGGCTGCATCATATGGATCTAGGACGTGCATACGGAATTACTGTGTTCATTACGGTTGTTGGCACGGCGGTGAGTCTGGCAATAACATCCATGCTGGCCTACCCGTTGTCCCGAAGGGATATGCCACATCGTAATTTTTGGACCTTCCTTGTATTCTTCACCTTGCTGTTTAACGGGGGACTTGTTCCGACGTATTTGGTTTATACGCAAATTTTTGATATCAAAAATACGATTTTCGGGCTACTCGTACCCGGACTACTGATGAACGGCTTTAATGTGCTCCTTGTCCGAACCTTTTTTCTCACTTCCATTCCCTCTGCATTAATCGAGGCGGCAAGCATCGATGGGGCGGGTGAGATCAAAATTTTCTACCGAATCGTACTTCCCTTATCGCTGCCGATTATGGCAACCATAGGTTTATTTCAGGCCATCAGCTATTGGAACGATTGGTTTAACGGCTTGATTTATTTGACCGATTCCCGATTGTTCGGCATTCAGACGATTCTGACCAAGATGATTATGGACATCCAGTTTCTGACCAGCAACAGCAACGCCGTCGGTTCAGGTGCCGGGCAAGCGATTGCCGAAATTCCAGGCACCTCCGTGCGCATGGCGATTGCGGCGATTGGCGTCTTGCCAATTCTGATTACGTATCCCTTCTTTCAAAAATATTTCGTAAAAGGGATCACTATCGGCGCTGTAAAATAACTGAGCCATATCACTTGCGGCCAATCAGCGAAAAAAAAGGAACTATCAAGTTTACCAGTTCAGTAGGAGGTGAGAATAACGTGAATGTGAGTCTGGATTTTAACATCGAGACAGAGCTGCCCAACCGCAAAGACTTTCGGATTGGCTGTATCGGCTCGGGCTTCATCATGAGGGATTGCCACCTTGTCGCTTATCGTGATGCCGGATTCAATCCGTACGCTATCAGTTCGCGCACGCCGGCGAACGCGCGTGAAGTCGCTGAGCAGCGGGGAATACATCAGGTGTACGAAACATGGCAACAGCTCGTGGCCGATCCGCAAGTGGAGATTCTGGATATCGCGGTCCCTCCTGATCGACAGCTTGAGATTGTAAGAGGAGCCGTATCGCAGCAGCATATCAAGGGGATTTTGTGTCAAAAGCCCCTTGCGATGAACAGCAAAGAAGCCCGCGAAATCGTGGCTCTCTGTGAAGAGGCGGGTGTCAAGCTTGCCGTCAATTCCAATATGCGCTACGACCAGTCGATGCGTACCCTCAAGACGATTTTGGAGCGAGGCTATCTCGGGGAGCCGGTATTGGCCACGATTGAAATGCGTACCATCCCGCACTGGCAGGAGTTTCTGCGCAAGTACGATCATCTGGAGTTGCTGAATATGGGCATCCATCATATCGACATCTTTCGCTATCTCTTTGGTGATCCGGAACGGGTAACAGCGTTGGCCAGACGTGATCCGCGAACCTCTTTCCGTCATCTGGACGGGATCACCCAGTACACCTTTCAGTTCGCAAATGAGCTGATGGCGACAAGCCTTGACGATGTCTGGGCGTGGCCAGGTGAAGGGACTGAAAAGGACATCTACATCAAGTGGCGCGTCGAAGGTCTGGACGGGATGGCGCAGGGAACTATTGGCTGGCCCGATTATCCGGCCCGGACTCCCAGTACATTGGCGTTCACATCCAAACATACGCCTGGTGGATGGCATCGGCCGGCGTGGGATACAGCATGGTTCCCGGATGCGTTCAAGGGGACGATGGCCCAACTATTGCGGGCGGTGGAAACCAATACCGAGCCGGAGATCGGGGGGCGGGACAATCTGAAAACCATGGCCCTCGTAGACGCATGTTATCGGTCGCTTCAGGAAGAACGTACAGTCGAATTTGCTCATGAACTCGCGCTTATCGGCGTTTGATTCATAGAGACAACTCACAAAAAATGGAGGAATCGACGCATGTTTTCTGTAGGTATTTTTAATGGATATTACCCGTATTCACTGGAAGAGTCTATAGCTCGTATCAAGAAAGACGGATTCAGTTGTGTGCAGCTTGATCTTACATTCAAGGGGATGGATTTGTCTCCAGAGGTGCTCACCAAAGAGAAGTGCCGGCAGATTCGAAACGCATTCCGCGAAGCGAACCTTCCGATTGTAGCCATCTCCGGCTATACCAACATCATTCATCCGGATAAGAAAAAGCGCGAGCAGAACCTGTTCAGTCTTAAAACCATTCTGAAATTCGCTTGTGAACTGGGTTCTCCATACGTTGTCAGCGAAACAGGGACGTACAATACGGATAGTGACTGGGTGTGGGATGAGAAGAACGGAACGGAGGAGGCCTACGAAGAAACAGCGGAGATCATCGAAGACTTGGCGAAATTTGCATATGACCATGGCTCCGTATTCCTAGTTGAAAACTATGTGAATAATGTGATCGGTTCGGTGGAGCGGCTGACCAGATTGTTCGGAGATATCAACCATCCCGGCCTTGGCCTGCTGATGGACCCTACCAACTATTTCACGGACAATAACATTGGAAGAGTGGATCAGGAAATCAACCGTATCTTTGACACGCTGGGACCGAGAATCAAACTTGCCCATGCAAAAGACTGCAAGCCGGCGGAAGACACTTCTGAGAAGCATGCGGATATTGACGCCACCGAAGCGCATTCGTTCCGTGGTGCTGGTGCGGTGGAGCTGCCGGCGCCAGGGCTAGGCATATTAAACTATGATCTGTACCTTCAGCGTCTATACAAGCTCCATCCTAACATCCCGATCATTATTGAACATCTAGACGAGACGGACATTCTGCGAGCCAAGCGTTTCCTAGATGGCAAGCTTAAGGAAGTCGGCTGCTAAACGTTCAAGCCTATATGCATTGTCGGACTGACTGACGATGTGATCCAAGGGGAATAGAGAAATTCAAATTATGACCAACAAACGGAGTGAGTAGCTGTGACACAAAAAATAATGATTATTGGAGCCGGAACGATTGCCAGACATCATGCAGAAGCATTCAATAAGCTTTCTCAGGCTGAAGAAGCGGAACTATACGTAACAGACCTGAACGATCAGGCCCTCCGGGATTTCTGCACTCTAATTCCCAAGGCCCGGCTATGCCGGGAACTTGACGAGATGCTGGAGCTTCCCGTTGACGACAAGGATATCGTGGTAGTGGCAACACCGCCCCGTACCCATCATGAATTGGCCATAAAGGCGCTCCATTCGGGTAGGCACGTGCTTTGCGAGAAGCCTTTTGCTATGAACCTTAAAGAAGCCGAAGATATGGTGCGCAAGGCTGAAGAGCTGGGTCTCCTTATCGCTTGCTGCAGTTCGCGCTTTCTCGATGTGGAAACGACTGGGCACGCTATCAAACTGCTTCAGAACGGAGCGCTTGGGAAAGTGTACCGCGTAGAGTTCGTTCGCAAAGCCAGGAGATCCCGACCCGGGGTTGAACATTTGCCTTCCCTGAGGTGGTTCCTGAACCGGGCTGTTAGTGGGGGCGGTTGCCTGATGGACTGGGGTCCCTATGATTTCACGACATTGAATGAGGTTCTCAGACCTGTTCGGATTGACGTGCTGTCTGCCTGGATGTCCAATCCAGAGACGGTGCTTGCACAAGAAATTGAAGTGTTTGATGTGGAGGAGCATGTCGGGGCAACCCTCCGCTATCATAGAAATGACGGCAGCAGCATGATTGTCGATTATGAGCGAGCGGCCTGTACGCATGGTAAAGAATATGCAAATGCTCAACTGGAAGGTACGCAGGGTGCTGTTTACTGGGACTGGCTCTGTTATTCAGGCGAGGGAGACCTTACGCACGTGTATGACGAGGATGGAAAGGCGAAAGAAGAGACGACTTCCTTCTCTGCGCCAGCCTCAATGTTGACGCTAATGGACAAACCACTCGTCTTCTTCGACCGAACAATCAGGGGCCAGGATGCACCCTCCGTAGTCAATCGCAAGGCTTTATTCAACTTTGCGATCATAGATGCCATCTACGCTTGCGTCCAGACGGGAGCGCCCCAGACCATCGACATGGATTCGATGGATAACATTAAGGATAGAGGAGTTAAATAATGAACAGTAAAGGATATTCATCAGCGCATTACGGTTTCATGCATGAATACGAGCGTTTGAACGGCACCCCTATTCCTTTGGAGATTTTGATGAGAAAAATTGCGGAATCGGGGGTAAGTGCGTTCGAGAGCGACCCTACGGACGAGCTTGTTTCCCTGGCAAAAGAATATGGCCTTTCCATCTCGGCCGCATATGTGGGCATGAACCTCCATGAAAGCGCTGATTCGCTCCAACTGGACAATAATCTGCTGCCGCTGCTTGAACGCATGGCCTGTCACGAAGTTCCCACACTTCTGCTGAATGCTAATCCTAAAGGGGGATGGTCTTCGCCGGAAGTAAAGACGGACGATGAGTTAAAGCGACAAGGAGAAAATATAGCCCGGATTGATGAAATAGCCAAAGCCTACGGCATCGTATGCTGCTTTCACAATCACGGCGCAACAAGGCTGCTCGCCGAAGGCGATCTTCGCTCAGTAACGGAATTCGCTGGAAAAGAGGTTAAACTGTGCATAGATGCGGGGTGGGCACATGTCGCGGGGTTTGATCCTATAGCATGGATACGTACCTATTCAGATCGGGTACACGCTGTTCATCTGCGCAATCAACGTGGTCCCGTGCCTTCGGTTCAATTCGATGAAGGGGAATTGGATGCCGCTGAATTGTTGTCGACGCTGAGTGAAATCGGTTATTCCGGCTGGCTGACGTTTGAACTGTACCATTTGCTTGAGACATCGTCTGCCTTGAGCGTAGCGGAGGCGACCAAACGGTCGGTTGCTTTTACCGAAAACTTCTATCGGAACCATCAATAATCCCCTGCTTTTACTGTGCCTGACCTGACTCCAAGAAGTGATACGCAACATGTCAAACAGGAGCTTGGTCATGCGTTGAACAGCGGGGAGCCTCCCCTTGACCAGAATAACCAAATTACTCTTGAATCGGCCAGCAATAATAGGGACGCTGTGGATGCAAAAATAGCTTTTGATGCACCACATCTTGGTGATGCGACGGCACTCAACTTATAGATTAGTATATCAATTATCTAGCAGCAGGACTTTCAACACTTATTGTTATATTTCGTCTACAAGTTATCATTGTTGGTGGAGGGATAAGTAATCAGCGTGAATATCTTATCGAACATCTGAAACAATAAACTAATTAAGCATACATTTGCTACAGAGCAGATAGGTGTGTTGCAAGAAGCGTTATCCATCCACTCCGTACACAAGGAAATTTTAGGTTCACCTTCTGTAGAGCCGATGGTCTGTCCTACCTCTTCTCCCTCGGTAACCACCGTAACCACCGTAACCACCGTAACCACCGTAACCCTCATCGGAACAGTTGTCACAAAGGTAGGGTCGATGACCGCTCCAACGGCAAGTGGATCATGGAGTGCACAACCTCCGATACCGGGATAGAATGATTCATAAGCTCCCATATAGAATTCTGCCATCTCCGCGAAGAACATCGCAGCTTCCTGGCCAGAAGAGCGCTACACTTTAAGCTGTGAATTCGGTAGGAGCGTCTGCATCGTAACATCTAGACCAACCAATTTCAGCTTCACACCAGAAGAGAACACATACTGCGCCGCCTCAGGATCAGCTACGATATTAGCTTCGTCATAAGGCGTCACGTTTCCTGGAACATTTACCGCCCCGCCCATAACAACGACTTCACCGACCAGCGTAACGATTTCAGGCGCTTTCTGTATCGCCAGTGCTTGGTTCGTCAGTGGACCTACAGCAATAATGGTAATTTCATGGGGATGTTTCTTAACCTACTTTTTGAGCCGCGTAGTGTGAGATGAAGTAGAATCACTCTATGATTCATGGACTACCAAGATTCGATCTTATGCTAGCTAGCTGAACCAACAGATAGGTGCTTAGCAAAAAGCACCTATCTGTTGGTTTTTACGTTTTTCTTCCTATATATAATAAATGAGATGAGACGCCTAAGACGGAGGGGTCTTTAGCCGTTCTAATTAACAAATCAATAAATTTCTTATACTCTTCCTCGGACTGTTCCGCCCAATATTGTTGTTGTTCGTTAGTCAATATTGCACCAATATTTGTAGAACCAATCAGCTCCATCGTTTCAAACCCGTTACTCTCCATAAAAGGTTTTATTTCCTCAACATTAAAGTAGTAAACTCCTGTGAATCTCCCTTGATCACTATGATTAAAAATTCCGGTATCATGAAATTGATTGATCGCTTCTATATTGTCGTTAGGTTTCCATACATGTGGATTCTGTAAAGACATCAGTAACATTCGAATACGTGTTTGAAAAGCAACAAAAACAATTCCGTTATTTTTGGTTACACGGTATAGTTCCTTTACTGCCTTAAGTCGTTCATCTTCTTGTTGTAAATGATATAGAGGACCTAACATTAACGAAGCATCGAAGGTCTCATCTTGTATTCCCTCTAGATGTGTAGCATCTAAAACATGAAACCCATTAAAATGATCCAGCAAGTCTAGTTGAGACGCTTTGTTCCTAGCAACGTCAACTAATGTGGGGGTAATGTCGGAAAGCGTGACAAGATGTCCGAGTTTAGCCAACTCCATTGCATATTTCCCAGGGCCAGCGCCATTGTCCAGAATCGTACCTAAGCGAGGTAAATATTGTTTCATGAAGTGCCAATTAATAGTGAATTCTAAGGGTTCTCTATCCAACCGGCCCCACTCATCAAAACTGGAATAGTAATCAATGATTTCATCTTTCATTTGCAGAACACCTTCCCCTATATAAATGATGTAAATTAGCTTTATCCATCAACCCATCCACTTTATCTGAAAAAATCAAACCTCTTTCCTAAATATCGCACCTCCCAATGGGAAAATATCCCACTTATAATAAGATTGTACACTATAAGGGGGTAATAAAGTGGCAAAAATATCAAAAATGTTAAGTCTCACTCTTACAGCGACTGGCAATTAGTTTAGCTGCATGTGGAAATGGCACGAAAAACAACGGAGGTAATACAGCAAGTTCTGAGAGTGGGAAGACGACAGAAAATGTCGCTGAAGGTCCCCGAGAAGGTCGCTGATAAGGAAGTTGAAATTACCTTTCAGGATATGAAGCATTTCACACAATACGAACAGTCTCTCCATGAGGCAAGTCATACAGCATTACAGGTACAAACTTTCGTTTAGAGCCATCGTTTGCGCAATCTATTTGTGCATAATATGGCTTATTTTTCGAATAATAAGGGTGCTACATCAGATTTACAAGGTGCGATGACAATTACTAAATTCACCTTCGATGATGAT
Source organism: Paenibacillus sp. DS2015 (assembly GCF_050433705.1). Taxonomy (NCBI): domain Bacteria; kingdom Bacillati; phylum Bacillota; class Bacilli; order Caryophanales; family Paenibacillaceae; genus Paenibacillus; species Paenibacillus sp. DS2015. The sequence continues at coordinate 11,729 of NZ_JBNPWS010000034.1, forward strand.
TTTTGAAGAGAACTTGGGAAAAAGGAATGGTTCAACTTTCTATTTGCGACTTATATACGTATAGAAAGGGGATTTTTGTATGACAACTAAGAATTGGATGAGGCAAGGTGTGGCTAGTTTACTCAGTATCGTGTTGGTATCAGGTTTAGTCGGTGTGTTTGCTCCAAATACAGTCGAAGCTGCGACAGACTATAGTGCTTTTAAGAAGGTATCCGTGAAAGGGCCAGCTATTCCAGGTCTCTCGAATAAAAATGAATGGGTACCCCAAGGACTTGCAGTCGTGTCCAACAAGAATTGGGTCATTGCATCTCATTATTGGGGAGGGAGCGGTAATAAGGCCACTTCTATTTCCATTACAAGTACTACAACCAAAAAGCGTCTTAAAACATTCTATTTATATGAGACTAGTAGCAAGAAACATACGGGACATGCTGGAGGACTTGCGGTTAGTAAAAGTCATTTATGGGTTGCCTCTGGCAAAAGCGTGTATAAAATTGCACTCAGCTCCTTATCAAGTAAAAAAGACTATAGTAATGTAGTCATGACAAAATATGCTTTGGGACATAAGGCTTCATATGCCACATATGCCGAAGGTAAACTATGGGTTGGAGAATACATTGATGGCGAAGATAGTGGTAAAATGGCATGCACGGCAGGCTCGTATGGCAGGGTGTATGCCTATACGTTGAACAGTAAGGACGGGCTTGCATCGAAGCCGAAAGCTGACTTCTCTTGGGTGACACCTGATCGGATTCAGGGCATGGCTTTAACCAAGAACCGTGCAATATACAGCCAATCCTGTGGACGTAACAACTCTAGTAAATTGCTTATATATAAACGTGGTGCATGGGGTAAACAGGTTAGTTCCTTGACCATGCCACCGATGTCGGAAGGTATAGCACTTTTTGGTAGCAAGCTATACACGAATTTTGAATCCGGTGCACGTAAATATTCGAATGGAAGTTATCCGCTTAAGAACATGTATATCATCAACACCACTAAGTTGAAGATGTAATCTGTTGAAAGGCATAGCTTAGTAGAGCAAGAAGAAGGGGCTCCGGCTGAAACCGTGTACTCCTTCTTTTTGTTCTTTATTTTTTACTTATTTGTGGGTCTATTCGTTTGGTTTGGGATACAGAAAATAAGGTGCGTCATTTTTATCATTTAATCCATGTATATCTAAAGGAGGATTAGGAATGAAAAAAGTTAAAAAGTGGATTGGTAGTATCCTTGCAGTTGCCATGGTCATGTCTCCATTCACATCTGCAATTTCTGCGGCAACCTCTGCCCCGTCATCAGTTTCCAGGGGCTTCGGAGATACACAAGGTCATTGGCATGTAGAGCCTCACCTGTTTTTATTGGAGAATAGGAGGTGGATATGAAATGGATTTGGCTTTTATCTTAGTGACGCTTTACTTGAGTGTCTCGGATCGTACGCCATTGTCTATTGATCAAGCGTTTTCAAGAAAACGTAGCGCATAACAGAGGGGTTCTCAGTATGAAAGACTAGTCTGCTTGTAGACTGGTCTTTTTGCTTATATTTTTGTATTTAGACTAGTATTCGACACGCTGCTATTTTCTGTAATATCTCGCGCATGGTAATATATGGTGTATTATAATTAATGATTTATATAACGGAAGTTAAACTCTAAAAATTGTTTGTTGAAATAGGCAAATAGCATTTGTCATGAAATAAGCAAAACCGTTTGGTGGTCTGCGGAGTCTAATAGATATAGAAGCAAAGAGGCAGGGGAGGAAACGCATGAATAACGATTTGCTGGCACTTGCGGCTAAACAGGGCGATGATGCCGCCTTCTACAGCCTCATTACACAGCAACAGGAGAAAATGTACAGGATTGCTTATACATATTTGAAGAGTGAGGCCGATGCTCTTGAAGCCGTGCAGGAGGTGACCTGCCGCGCTTACTTGAAGATCCACAGATTGAAAGATCCGAATTATTTCAGCAGCTGGCTGATCCGCATTCTTATGAATTATTGCGCTGATGAGGTCAAAAAAAGATCACGGAGAAACGGTAGGCCACAGCTGGTAGCTACTGCTGTGGAGCAAGACTTGGCGAGCGGCGAATCTGCGCTACTAGAGAAGGTGTTACTCGAAATGGCAGTCGAACAGCTAGAAGGCAACTATCAGAAGGTAATTCAACTGAAATATTATCACGATCTAACCATTACCGAGATTGCAAGAACGTTGAAGAAGCCAGAAGGTACGGTCAAAACATGGTTACACAAGGCTCTCGGTGGGTTGAGGCAGCAGCTGGAGAAGGAGGATAAATCGAATGGATGAGAAGTATGAGGATAAGGAGCAGGAGTTCCCGCAGTTGGAGGCCATGAAGGGACATATCGACCAGCTTGTAGTCCCTAGGGAAATCAGTGAGGCAGTCCAGAATGGCATGGGTCAAGGTAGGGTACGTAGGAGGCGCCGGGTGATAAGAAGAATGGTTTCCTTCACTGCGTGTCTCCTGGTACTTGTATCGATAGCTTCGGTTCGATTTTCGCCCGTTGTCGCCGCATATGTCAGCGATATACCCGGTCTCCGCTCACTCGTTCAGCTTATTAACAATGACAAGGGTCTCCAGCTTGCGTTGGAAAATGACTTTATGCAGTCGGTTGACCAATCTATTGAGCATGACGGCATTAAGCTAACGGTGGATAGTCTTATCATCGATAAATCGCGAGTTATCGTATTCTACACGTTGGATAACATGGACGGGCGAAAGCGTGCTATAAATCTTGTAGATGTGAAGCTGCTTAATTACACTGAGACGTCTACCTCTTTCGGGATTTCAGATTTTAAAGAAGATTGGGAAAGTAAGCAAGGAACGTTCGACATTAGTTTGAACAATGAAATCGATATCCCAGACAACCTAGACTTGAACCTTAGGGTCGGTACGGGTAACAGGGCGACCGAGAGTAGTTCAGTCTTTCAATTTGAAATCCCTGTCGACAAAGAGAAATTTGCAGGGCTGAAGGAAACGTATGATATCGATCAGACGGTCATAGTGGAAGGTCAGCGGATAAGCTTCGGAACAATGACCATCTATCCGACCCGAATTGGACTCGAAGTAGCTTATGATCCATCCAATACGAAGAAACTATTTTCCTTCGATGATATTCGGATCGAAGACGAACATGGAGAGACATTCGGTACGATTACCAACGGCATATCTAGTTCGCTAATGGATGATAATCGACAGGTGCTCTATTTCCAGAGCAACTATTTCCGCAAGCCCGATCAGCTTTATTTACGCGCTAGCAGCATAAGGGCACTCGATAAAAGTAAGCTTGAAGTACTTGTGGATCTCGATCGTAAGGTATTGCTCACTCGCCCGGACGACAAGCTAACATTTGATCCTGCTGGCGTCAGCCGAGAAAAAGGTAAGAAAGCGCTCGTCTTCCACCTGAAGAATGAAGATCCGCTTGACGAGAATCGTATATTCAGCTTATTCGATACCCGTTATAAGGACGCGACGGGCCAATCATTCGAATCGAACCAGACGGGGGAAACTTCCACCGGTGAGGTGCATTATTATATCGAGAAAGCGGACTATACAAGCCCGCTGAAGCTCACGATTTCCGATTACCCTTCACGGATCCGTGGCGACATCAACCTGAGAATCAAATAATGGCATGCGAAAAAGCTGATCCAGTGATGGACCAGCTCTTTCTTTTTTTAAAATATAAGAAAGTATAAGTTTCACTTAAATCAATTTCATAATCGCCGATGCATCTAAATCGATTTGCGTAATTATGAAATTGATTCTTGATTCTTGATACTTTACTCCTTATATTTCTGCTGAAACGGGTGCCGTCTTTGAAAAAGGACGGCATTGCGGTTTCTACTTGTTAATCTAATTCGCATATGTGTCAGATATGTCAATATCACAAAGTCGTAGGCGGGTACTCCCAATTTTGTGGATGCATAATTATGAATTTCATCGTAGAATAGTGCTTAGGGTATATAAATGTTAATTTTTAGGTGGGGTATGTAGTTGTCATCTAGAACCCTGTAAATTATATCAGAGGAGACAACGTTATGTTTTGTACGAACTGCGGTGCAAATATTTTGTCAGTAGGCCGTTTCTGTGAAAATTGTGGCCACAAATTAGGAGGGGGGGAAGCAGAAATACAGCAAGTGGAGGATATCCCGGAATCAAATTCCGTAAAGGGAAAGTTTACCTTTAAGTGGATCATAGGAGCCTCTGTCTTGGCGCTTATCCTACTAGGAGGATTGGGATACTGGCTTCTTAGAGGAGAAGATAATCAAGAGTTAGTACAAGCCCCCACAAAGGCTACCCATGGAGCTAGTGAACAGGCCGTAGATGAGCAACCGGGACTTCTGGAAAGTGAAAAAGGAGACACGAAATTAACAAAAGAAGTAACAAATGAAGGAACAGAACAAATACCAGCAAGACCCGTTACCTCTGAAGCAGAACCTGTATACATAAAAGTAAATCAAGTTGATTCCGCGAAATATGAACAGGGAAAGGTAGACGTTTACTTTTCTTTATTTGCCGATCAGAATTACGAGAATGAATTGGGGAGTATGCCGCTGACGAAGGAAATGTTTAAGGTTAATCAGTTGCCGGTTGAACAAATCTCTCAAGTAGAGAATGTTGATACCGTAAGCGTTAACTTAGTGATCGATAAAAGTGGGAGTATGTCCGATTCCCCAAGCAGTGCAGTGTCACAACAGAAAATGGCGTTAGTTCGACAAGCTGCCGTTGCTTTTATAGAGAATGTACCTGCCACTGCCAAAGGGCAGTTTGAGGTGTTGTCATTCTCTAGTTACGTTCCAACCGTCGCAGATATCTCGTTCACCAAGGATCGGAGCAGCGTTAGCTCCTATTTAGAGAATTTAGAATCCGATGGTGGTGAAACTGCCTTGTATGATTCTTTGACCAAAGCCTTGTACGATACTAATATGCAGGATGGGCCTAAATACATTATTGCTTTTACTGACGGACAGGATTCAAATTATGGCTCATCCGTACAATCTGTCATTGAGTTGTCTAGACAATTGGGTATTCCGATCTATTGTGTTGGGTTTGGAGACATGGGAACAGATTTACAGTTGATATCCGAGGAGACCGGGGGACAATATTTTGCAATCAGCATAGATGATAATTTGCAGCAAGAGTTACAGCAGATCTACGGCAAGGTGTTTCAGAGGTATGTGAAGCAATACAAAATAACGTACACCCCCCAACAGAAGGTATCGCCAGGGAGTGAGTTCGATCTAACCATGGAGATGGAAACAGCGGAGCAACAAGCGCAGACTGAAGCGTTAACCTTTACACGCAAAATGGATACCAATTCCATCAATGTTTTGAACGGGTTATTTGAATATCAGGTCAACTATGCGAATGCTGTAAATAGTCTGGATTTTAAATTAGTTGGCGATAACATCAGGAGTGACTCTTCATTCTACAATAATCTGCGGAAACGGATCGAGGTGGATTATGTTAAAGCTAACAAGGAAGGAAAACCTAAAATTATTGATCCCTTGGACAATTATCGCGTAGAGTCTATCTCACACCAAGTTGATGGATCATACCAAATTGTGTTCTTTAAGTTCTTTCCGTTACGCCTGAATAACGAGGATGTGTATGAGGCGGATCTTAATACATACACATTAGTTCAGGACAAGATGACGAATAAGTGGCAAATCAGTGAGTTTGGCAGAAAAGAGTGCTCGATCTATCGTGACCTATCAGACCCGGGTTCCCTATGTACTGAGAATGCAGTGGATACATTATATAGTGGTGACCCTTGGACTAAAAATTAGGAGTTGTATAATCAATAATGAAATCTATTGCGGTAAGTATTTGTCTATGTTTCTCGGTATTATGGTCAGGTTGTAGCAGTACAGCACCGGAGAAAGCCCTTGAAGATCCATTATCCTCAGGAGGAGGCATTACAATATCAGATTCTCCCGATATAATCCGAACTGAAGTGGAGAAGGGAAAGTCTGCTCCTGTGGTACAGACGGCCTCCATTGTCGTCCCGAATCAGAACAAGGAGTCACAAAAGCAGGAACTAGAGCTTAAAAAGCCTATCATTTGTATAGAGGCGGGGCACCAGGGTAAGGGAAATTCGAGTCTAGAGCCGAATGCGCCAGGTAGTAAAATAATGAAGCAGAAGGTAATGAGCGGAACTCAAGGTATCAAAACTAAAAAACCAGAGTATCAATTGACCCTTGAGGTGGCTTTGAAGCTGGAAAAGGCACTAAACAAAGATTACAAGGTGATTATGGTTCGACGTACAAACGATGTAAATATCTCTAATAGTGAGAGAGCAATCTTATGCAATAAGGCTAATGCTGATTTGATGGTTCGGCTACACGCGGATGGGAGTGATAACCATCAAATAAAGGGGATGTCCTTTCTGTATCCCTTATTAGACAGTAAATACACAAAGGAAATTGCTCCGGAGAGTCTAGAAGCCATTAAGATAATCTCGAAGTATGTCATTAAGGAAACAGGGGCTAAGTCCAATGGTCTGAAATCGCGGGATGATCTGACGGGATTCAACTGGCTTAAGGTGCCCTCGATTTTGATTGAAATGGGCTTTATGACGAATATAGAAGAGGATGTACTCATGAGCACATCTGAATATCAGGATCTCATTGTGAGGGGGATACAAAAAGGATTAAAGGCCTATTACGCTGATTTATAAGGATGGCCGATGTTGGAACTTCTTTTTATTTGCTAATATGTTTACTATGCTTTCTGTATGAGTGGGCATGAAGTGATCATCCGTATATGAGGAGGGCGTTATTAAAAAATTCAATAAATTTGTTGATAAGAACGTAGCGAACGTGGCAGGTTTCGCGGGAAGAGACGCTACCAAAGAAAGTTTTTCTATGCGTCAAACAGGGTTCCTTGATCAACAAGAGGAGCCGATTCTGAAGGCATTAGAGAAAGAGTTAAACTCAACCAAGCTAGTTAATAAGCTTACAGCCAAGATTATGAAATCCGATGACAACAAGAAAGTAACCTTCATCTATTCTTATTAAACTAAGGTGAATGGTTCGGATCAGACGCTAGAAGCAGAATTAGTATTCAAAACACTAAATAGTAAAAGTTACGCCTTAGAGAGTATTAATGTAAGATAAATATTCCTTTAAGTTTAAACAACCTCTTTTAATTTAAAAAGCCTACCCTCAGTCAAATGATCTGAGGGTAGACTTTTCTTTTGGGTCTATAATTTAGAATGTAAGACCGTACCTAATCGGAAGCATAGCTTGTACACCACTGTCGATTAACTTCTTATCATTACTACCAAGATACTCCCACAGATCGCCTTCTCCGTTCTTTAATCGATACTCGGATAAGTAGAATAAATGGGTGCCTTTATTATAGTTGTAGAAGTTGACATCATCACTGATTTTAACGCTTTTCTCTCCCCGTTTCATGAATAGGGATCCCATCAGACGTTTGTCATTGAATTCGGTCATATATAAGAGGACATCATCATTAGGATAAAAGGTAGTATATCCAAGCTGTACGTCGTAAGCAATCTTGACCTTCTTACCGTCACTATATGTTAATAACTCACCTTGGTCATCCTTTACATCTTTGTAATACAAGAGATCATCGTTGACCATCATGTATTGATCCACATTCTCGTCAATAACCTTGCGATTACTGAGCTTGCCCTCAAGGAGATCCCATACGACTAGCGTACCGGTAGAAGAATCTGCATCGCCTTCAGTATAGTATATTTTTTTGCCATCGTCACTGAACGTGAAGTTGTTGGAGTCCTTCGCATCCTCGGGCATTTCCTGTTCCGGTGCGCCCTTTAACACGATATAGCTACCCTTACTTTCACTGGTATTATTCTCAAAAAGATCTTGAACATCATAAGTACTGCTGATTTCGGATAGCTTGACCTTCTCGACTTTGCCATCAACCGATTTCACATAAATGATGGATTTCGAAGCGGCATCCGCATAAGTGATATGACCAAATTCGTTGGAAATTTCCGTTTCTTTACCCTCGGCATATAGAAATAATTTCTGGTTAGTAGTCGATAACTCCTCGTTCTTCAAATCACTTCTGAGACTGTCACGTTGCAATTTATCATCATATAAATCCATTGCTGCATAATACTGATCATAGTCTACTTCATCTGTGGTATAGGTATCTCCCCAATAGTCCGTGTTGGTTGTCTCATGTTCAAAATCGCTGTAGCTGGGTTCAGTTATTTTGAGATCTTCGGCAGCCATATCATCTTCAACCCAATCGATTAAGTTAGAACTGTTCATCGTTGTCCGGGTGAAGTAGAATTGACCTGTCGAACTATTGGATTCTAAGCTGTGGTAATCGGAGATAAGCTTTTGCTTATCTTTACCGGCTTGTTTTACATAAAGTGAGTTGATGTTTAGATTTTCGGACTCATCATCATCAACATCATTAGATTTAGTGTAATAAATCGTTTTTAAGTCGCTGGAGTAATTGACAATGTTGTTGATATCACTGTCAATTTTCACTTTTTCACTTTTGCTCTCTACCGACTTGGTGTAGAGGTCGTATGTCTCATCATCAGGCGTCTTCATATAGATGATGGAAGAATCATCCTCTGAAAGTGAATAACCGTCGGATACATTATTATCAATTAGAATTTCCTCTTTCATGTTATAGAGGTATAAGCTACCGCCAGTTGTGTCTTCATAGTTTTTCAAATAAATGACATAGTCTCCGGAAGCAGAAATCTGAAATGTTCTATATTGGCCTATACTAAGATTGGAGGCGATACGAACTCCCTGATCCGTGCTATTGTCCCCGGCCTTAGCTACTTTTGTCGGGTTACTATAATACAGATTAGCTGTGCCATCGTCACTAATTTTGTTTAGATAGAACATGCGATTTCCGCTTGCATTCAGCTTAATCCATTGTTGAGCACTCTCTCCCATTTGGTAGAATGAGGTGCCCTGAAGAGTGGTTTCCTCGTCGGAAGATAAATCAAGTGCATCTGTCAATTCTTCTTTATCAGCATCTAGCCAGTTTCTTGTTGCTTCTATTGGCTTATCCTGCTTGTTAGTCATGAGCATAAGTTCGAAACCCTTAACATATACAAGCGGAGAAGATTTAGAGGAAGTTGAGCCAAAAATGGACCACGCAACTACAGAAAGAAGTACAACTCCAATCAATGCGGATGCATAGATAAGAGGTCTTCTGGTACGTTTATTAACTATGCCCTCTAATCGTTGATTGAGCCCACCCAATGGCTGTTTTTGTTCGCTTAATGCTGGAGTTTCTGCTGAAGCTGCGCTCTCTGTTAAAATCATGAGTTCCGGTGCAGAAGTTTTTGCAGCGACGACGTGAGCTGTCGTCTCTTCAAGAACGATCTCTGTCTCGACATCGACGACGTGAGCTGTCGTCTCTCCAAGAACGATCTCTGTCTCGACATCGACGGCGTGATCTGTTGTCTCTTCAAGAGCGATCTTAGTCTTTGCAGCGACGACGTGCACTGTCGTCTCTTCGACCGCACCCCCCGTTTGCGTTGGAGCTATTAACTCCTCCTTATCTTCAAGGGGAGTAAGATTTGCCGGAAGCAGAAGCTGACCGCAATCCTTACAGAATTTTGTGCCCTCTGCGCGAGCCGCACCGCAGTTAGAGCAGAATTTAGCCATACCCATGATTACATTCTCCTTTTAATTCTTCTTGTTGTTTCTTTTTAGTTGCATTTCTTCTTTGTTGCATAAGTATCATCGACATAACAGATGTCAGGAACTGTAGATTCGACGGTAGAGTCAACAAGCCATGTATTATTCTGACTGATAAGATTATATGTATAGGCTGTTTCCTTAAAGGCGATGCTCTCTACGCTGCCATTCTCCCATACAGTTCGTTTAAATCGTTTCTTGACCTTAAGTTGATATTCGTCTTCGGCTACTTTTGTAGCATCTTCGAGCTTATAGATGGGAACATCAAATTCAAAATAAGATCCGGAAACTCGTGCCTCATTTATGCTATTGACCTGATTAAGAACAACTTTGTACACAGATGTGGGTGAGCTGCTATTGACGGTTACATAGGGAGACAGGTAGGACATATCTCCTGAACTCATCGCGTTTGACCAATTGATCTGATACATTTCCATCGCAGTGGCAACAGCAGGGTCATCCAGCAACCGTGGTGTAACGGGTAGTTTATGCTCGAGATAATATTTAGGTGAGTTTACAAAGATTCCGGCAGTACGAGCTGCCTTTTTCGGATTGGCTGAAGTATATGTAGCTACATATTGAGCTTTTTTCTTGGTATAGATAGAGTTGTAGAATTCGCCAAGTCTATCTATATCCGAGCCAATAGAAATGTAATCTCCGTTGCTCTCCCTAGCAATCCGCTGTAGCTCATCATCATGATCTATACCTACTGCATAAATAGGTACTCCTAGCTGAAGTGAAGTGTTAATAACGGTTCCTGCGCTGACAGCGCTTTGATTGCTAATGTCATTGCTGCAGTTCTCTCCGCCATCTGTAAAAATAACGACATACTTCGAGCCATTTGCATCATTGTAGGCTATGTTATATAGGGCTTGTTCCAGAGAACGATACAATGCTGTACATTGTCCATAGGAATCCAACTGGGAAATTTCCGATGTAATCGCATTTTTGTTATTCGTAAATTTATTCTGGGAAATTTCCGTTGCTCCGGCAAAGCTCATCAGTGCCATTTGGTCATTCCCAGAGATATCCGACTGATTGACGAATTGAATAGCCTGACTCTTTACCAGCTCCATAATCCCATCCATACTTGTACTTACATCAATGACAACATTGGTGCTAAGTGATTCTTTGACCTCTGACATTTTTGCTAGATCCAAACTTTGCAACGCCTGATTCCCTTCCTTAACTTGTAGGAATGATGGCTGAGTGGAAATATCCTCAACGAGTTGCTGATTGGAATCATATAACGAGAAAAACAATTTAACCTGCGGATATTGGTCCGTGTTGTAGCTGACATCTCCAATAGTAAGCATTTGTGGCTGTGGAGCGTCATAATGAGCTGTGGTTGTCTGATCTAAATAATGCAGTTCAATATTCCGCGGCTCTGCTTTGTTATGATTGACGTTAACAACGTTAGTTTCATAAGAAACTGTCAGTTGACTACTTCCAGAGGGTTCCACCAAAGAAACCGTTTGAGACACTCCGTTTTCCGTGACTGTGAAGTTTTGCAGTGATAAATCCAAAGATTCAATATTCTTTGCCTCAAGCACTAATTCAATTACAGGGTAATCATTGTTAGTAATAGTGCTAATTTTAATCGGTTGTATTTCATGGGTTACAGAGTCAGCATCAGCAGTCGTTGGTGTATCAACGTTCGCTGCTACGGAGTTCTCTGAAAGTGGAATCGCTTTTGTTGATAACTGTACAGTGAAGATCACGATCACTGCTGAAATTAACAATACAGATGCCAAACCGATGAACAACCATTTGTTCAAAGGACGTTTTGCTGTGATCGTATGTATTTCTTCTTCCTGAGTTAACGGGACGCTTTCTGTTACAACAGCTACAGGAAGTTCCTCTGTTTCCTGCACCAATGGCTGCTGATTGTTGGGAGAATCTTGCTCGATCATAGAATTCCCACAGTGAACACAAAATTTACTATTCTCCTCGTTGTCTTGACCACAATGTGTACATATCAATATTCAAGCCCCCAGATGTAAAAATAATAAGTAAGGCGAAATACCCAAACTTTCCAATTCACTCATTAGAACCTAGTATATATAGTTCTAGAGTCATACGCCATACTTTTCCGTAAAAACCCTTTTTTCGACATATTAAGATCGTGGAGAGCCTGAGATTCTATATCTTCATCAGATATGGAAAAATAAATCAAAAAGACCTCGCGCATTCATGATAACTTTGAAGTGGGAAGGGGGTGAACCGATGGGTATAAATGTTCAGTTGTATCGTAAGGCATCACAGGGCGATTGCGATTGGAATCAATTTGCTATCGTTTTGGATATTCCTAAGGAAAGTCATGCCATTGCATTTGGTCTATTGTTAGGCGGGGAAGGGAGAATATGGGTAGACAATTTTCCTTTTGAGGAGGTAAATAGGAAGACTCCGACAACGGATAATGACTCTCAAGATGAACTTCCGATGTTACCATTAAATCTTAATTTTGAATTGCAGCAGTAAATACCTGTATTGCGAAATGGAAAATACAACACAGGAATCTTACATTTCATTGCAACATAATAGGACTAAGGACGGCGCACTTAGTCTTATTATGTGAGTTGTAAGCGGAGCTGTCCGAGTAAGAGAGTTTACAACGGATCAGTCCTGAACAATATCTTTAGACTTGAATGATAAGGGGGAGAATAATAGGTCTTCTTTTAGTATGAGTATATAGGTAATTTCCAACCGATTCTTTAATCGATTGTTTGTAAATACCCCATGCCATAATGTTTTTTCCTTGTAATTCACTGATCGTTTTCACTGTGATTCGGCTTACTTCATCAATTAACCCCTCTGATTCACGAACATACACGAACCCACGAGAAATAATATCAGGTCCAGAAAGTATCTTGCCGTCCATTTTACTAAGTGTGATTACTACGATAAGAATTCCATCTTCGGATAATAGTTTACGGTCCCGTAAAACGATCGTTCCAACATCACCGATGCCTAATCCATCAACGAGGGTATTTCCATTTGTTATTTTGCGAGTTTGACGCGCTTCTTGATTACGAATATCGACAACATCACCATTATTAACAATGAAAATATTATCTTTAGCTACACCCATCAATTCCGCTAACAGACGATGTTGATGAAGCATTCGAAATTCACCATGAATCGGAATAAAGTATCGGGGCTTCATGAACGCAAGCATTAATTTCATCTCTTCTTGACTAGCATGACCGGATACATGCATTCCCGTTACTGAGGCTGATCCATAAATGACATTAGCTCCCAGTTGAAATAAATTATCTACTATCCGTGATACATTTCGTTCATTCCCAGGAATGGATGTTGCAGCTAGAATAACCGTGTCACCAGGTTGGATTTCTACTTGTCTATGATTGGAACTGGCTAAACGAGACAAGGCAGCCATGGGTTCTCCTTGACTTCCAGTACAAAGGACAACAATCTCATGGGGAGCATAGTTGTTTACTTCATTCGCCTCAATTAACATAGATTCAGGAATATGCAAGTAACCTAGATCACTTGCAATGGAAGCCACATTCACCATACTTCTCCCTAGCAAAGCAACTTTCCTACCCGTTTTCTCTGCAGCATCAACCACCTGTTGAAGTCGGTGAACATTTGAAGCAAAAGTGGAAATGAATATTTTCTGCTGAGCCTTGATAAATGCCTCTTCGATGTGAGCCCCTACGAGACGTTCCGAAGGGGTAAAGCCCGGACGTTCTGCATTAGTGCTCTCTGACAAAAGAGCCAACACGCCATTTTTGCCGATTTCCGCCATCCGGTATAGATCTGGATGTTCTTCATTCACAGGTGTTAAATCGAATTTGAAATCTCCTGTATGTACGACAGCTCCTTCAGGAGTATTAAAAACAATACCTACACAATCGGGGATACTGTGGTTTGTTCTGAAAAAACTTAAACTAATCGTGCCTAACTTTAATTGTGATTCTGAATCAATAGTGATCAAATCGGTACTGCCTAGAAGACCATGCTCTTTCAATTTAATTTCAATTAGACCCAAAGTTAATCGTGTTCCATAGATGGGCATATTCAATTGTTTCAAAATATAGGGGATGCCCCCGATGTGATCTTCGTGCCCATGTGTGACTATTAAAGCTCTAACTTTATCCTGATTCTCTAATAAATAAGAAATATCAGGAATAATCAAGTCAATCCCTAATAAGGTTTCGTCAGGAAACTTTGAACCACAGTCGATGACAATGATATCATCATCATATCGGAGTACATACATATTTTTACCGATTTCATTGACACCGCCTAGGGCGACAATAGATAGCGCTGTTTCATTTGTATTCAAGCCTGACACCTCCAATAAATATGAAAGTAGTCTACCCTTATTCCAATTTTTTATGAAAAATATGAGATAACTAAGAAGGGCCCTCTTATGAAACAGAGGGTCCTTCTCGATTTGAACAATAATGATAAGAACGGTAGAATCCAATTCATGAATAGAGCTATTAGGATTCTACTTTTTTCTTGCCGCCTATGTTTACTCCGATTTGGCCATCGTGACTGCCAACATTGCCACCGACTTTAAAATTTATTCCATTGCCACCGCCTAGATGAGCACCGACATGACCGCCAAGACCCTTATCTCCGCCGATCTGAGCTCCGGTAGTAACCCCAGTACCTTTATTTCCGCCGATCTGTGCATTTGCATGAGCGCCGAGGCCTTTATTTCCGCCGATTTGAGCCTCCGTCTTTAATCCCAGTCCCTGGGTACTGTCCAAATGAGCAGTGGCGTGGATACCAACCCCATGATTGCCGCCTAAGTTGGCCCCTGTAACAATTTCGGCTCCCTTGCCCCCAAGTTGACCATTGACATGAGCGCCAAGTCCATGATTCCCGCCGATATGAGCTTCTGTGTTAAGGCCAATGCCTTGGCTGAGTCCCGCGTGGCCGTCTGCGTGAGCTTCGATGCCATATTTCCCACCCAGTTGACCACCTGTGTTGAAGTTAAGACCCTTGTTATTGTTCAGGCCCGCCTCACCATGAACGCCAAGGCCATATTTTTCTTCTCCGAGGTGGCTATTCGCATGAGTGCTTATGCCATGTTCATCAATATGTCCATCTGCGTGAAAACCAACACCGTGCTTACCACCGATTTCTCCACCGGTATCCATATGAAGTCCTTGCTCATTTTCCGACTTTTCGTTGTTCTGCTGAACATTATTATCATCGTCATCGTCATCTTCCTGTGTATTATCGAGCTTAATGCTGAATCCTTGAGGGGTGGATTCAAGACGTTCGAATTCAAATTCTTGCGGTTGCGTAACAAATTCTACGCTATCGAATGGATTAGATGGGTAGGGCTGATACTCATATTCATATTCATATGGATAGTCTGTTCGATAGGGCGCAGCATAATAATAGAAATAGTGAGGATATGGGTAGTGACCGATATAGGGTTGAGATGTACGCGGATCGTAAGCTAACTGGTATGGATGATTATGTTGATAATAAGGACCATACGGATATCCATTCGTAGTCATTGTGGGAAACCTCCAAAATTAATTTGATGATATAGCCTATTCACCTAGGGAAAGAAGTGGAACTTGTATGGATCGGAAGGATGTTTGTGTCATTTGATTTTTGTGAGAACGCGGGACTTCTTTTTCAATAAAAATAATACTTGAAGAAAACTATTGAAAAGTATAATTCAATATGCTAATATTCAATTGAAAACGTTACCGAGAAGGATACCAAGAAGGATACTGACCATAAATGACGACACTGAAAGCGCTATCATCCTTTTTATGGAAAACTAGGTACGTCTTTCAAACTTAAGCAATAAACAATTAGAAGAACGAGGGGGAAGAAAGAATGAAAAACATTAAGAAACTTTTAGGACTTATGTTAGTAGTATCTATGGTTTTCGTTGCAGCAGCTTGTGGTAACGGTAACACTGCAGAACCAGCAAAACCGACTGAACCAACTACTGAACCAACGGAAAAGACTGAACCAGCAAAAGGTGACGGTGGAGAAATTTATTTCTTGAACTTTAAACCTGAAATTGCAGAGGTTTATGACAAGATTGCTAAAGATTATGAAGCTGAATCAGGCGTTAAAGTCAAAGTTGTAACTGCAGCTGCAGGTACGTATGAAACGACTTTGAAGTCTGAAATCGCAAAATCGGATGCTCCTACGATCTTCCAAATTAATGGACCTGTAGGTTATAACGCTTGGAAAGATTATATTTTAGATGTAAAAGATTCTAAACTTTACAGCTATTTGACTGATAAGAGTTTAGCAGTAACTGATGGTGAAGGCGTTTATGGTATTCCTTACGTTGTAGAAGGTTATGGTATCATCTACAATGACGCTATTATGAAGAAATACTTTGCATTGGCAGATAAGGCAGTTACGATTTCTTCAACTGAGGAAATTAATAACTTTGCTACATTAAAAGCAGTAACTGAAGATATGACTGCAAAGAAAGACCAACTAGGAATTAAAGGTGTATTCGCTTCTACTTCTCTAGCTGCGGGTGAACATTGGAGATGGCAGTCTCACTTAGCAAACGTTCCTTTCTTCTATGAGTTCAAAGATAATACAGCATTTGAAAACCCAATTCTAGCAGGTCTAGCATCTGATGAAATTTCATTCAAATATGCTGATAACTTCAAAAATATCTTTGATCTATACATCAACAACTCGGTTTCAAAACCAACAATGTTAGGTAGTAAAACTGTATCAGATTCTATGGCTGAATTTGCACTTGGTCAAGCAGCTATGGTTCAAAATGGTAACTGGGCTTGGTCACAAATTAATGAAGTTGAAGGAAACGTAGTAAAAGCTGATGATATTAAATACTTACCAATCTATACAGGTATGGCTGGTGAAGAAAAACAAGGTCTAGCTGTAGGAACAGAAAACTATTTCTCAATCAACAGCAAAGTTTCTGCTGATAAGCAACAAGCATCTATCGCATTCTTAGAGTGGTTGTTCTCTAGTGACAAAGGTAAAGCTTATGTAACTAACGACCTAGGTTTTATGGCACCATTTAATACATTTAAAGAAGATGAAAAACCAGCTGATCCTCTAGCTAAAGAAGTATTGAACTGGATGTCAAAAGACGGCGTTAGTTCCGTAGTTTGGACATTCGCAGCATTCCCAAGTGAAGAATTCAAAAATTACTTTGGTGATGCATTGTTAGAATATGCTCAAGGTAGCAAAACGTTTGATGAAGTTACAACGATTGTAAAAGATTCATGGAAGTCTGAAAAAGCTAAATAATAGTTCCCTATGAACTACAAGTAAAACATGCGATATGCATTGTAACCCTTCGTTGTTCATGAATTAATACTTTATGCCACTGCGCACCTTCATGGTGAGTAGTGGCATAAATGTACTTTTTTTATTTTCCATACTGAGATAGGAGAAGACCACATGCAAAAATCGATAAAAAAATATTTTGCTCTTTTTGCATTACCAACTATACTGGCCTTTTCGGTAGCATTTTTAATACCATTTTTATTAGGTGTATATTTGTCTTTCACAGAATTTACTACAGTAACAGATTCTAAATGGGTTGGTTTAAGCAATTACGTCAAGGCATTTTCAAACCAAGAATATCTAAATGCACTTTGGTTTACCGTTAAATTTACCGTGTTATCCGTTATCACAATAAATCTATTTGCTTTCATCATTGCGATGTTATTAACTAGAGGAAAAAAAGGTACAAATTTATTTAGAACAATATTTTTCATGCCTAACTTAATTGGTGGTATCGTACTAGGGTACATTTGGCAATTAATTCTTAACGGTATTTTGTATTACTTTGATGTTACTTTAACCTTTGATGCTGACTATGGCTTCTGGGGATTAGTAATTCTAATGAATTGGCAATTAATAGGTTACATGATGATTATCTACATTGCAGGTATTCAAAATGTTCCTAAAGATATAGTTGAAGCAGCAAAAATAG
Organism: Paenibacillus sp. DS2015; assembly: GCF_050433705.1. Lineage (NCBI taxonomy): Bacteria > Bacillati > Bacillota > Bacilli > Caryophanales > Paenibacillaceae > Paenibacillus > Paenibacillus sp. DS2015. The sequence goes on from NZ_JBNPWS010000034.1 coordinate 29,356, forward strand.
ATGGCGCTACTCGTTTTCAAGTATTGCGAAATGTGACTTTACCATTAATCATGCCAGCTATTACAATATGTCTATTCTTGACATTATCTAATTCATTCAAACTATTTGACCAAAACTTAGCTTTAACTGCGGGTGCACCGTCTAAACAGACTACGATGTTAGCACTCGATATTTTCAACACTTTCTATGGTAAAACCGGTTGGGAAGGTGTAGGGCAGGCCAAAGCCGTTGTGTTCTTTGTTCTGGTTGCTCTAATTGCACTAATACAACTTGTCATTACTAGAAGAAAGGAGATTGAGAATTAATGCAGAAGACGACAAAGTTAAAGGATAGTTTAATATTCATAATTTTGGTGTTATTAGCTATTACATTTTTAGCACCGATACTTATCGTTCTTATGAACTCCTTCAAAGGTAAATTTTACATTAGTGATACGCCATTTGTATTTCCTAATAGCACCACATTTTCAGGAATGGAAAACTATATTGGTGGTATTGCCAAGATAGATTTCTGGAGTGCTTTTGGAATGTCATTGTTTATCACCGTATGCTCTGTTGCTGTTATTGTTTTATTTACAGCTATGACAGCATGGTATATCACAAGAGTGAAGGGTAAGTTTACAAGCGCGTTGTACTATGTATTTGTATTCTCAATGATCGTGCCGTTCCAAATGGTCATGTTCACGATGTCCAAGGTAGCTAACATGATTCATCTTGATAATCCATTTGGAATCATACTAATATATCTAGGGTTTGGATCTGGATTATCAGTCTTCTTGTTTAGTGGATTTGTAAAATCAATACCTATAGAGATAGAAGAAGCCGTTTTGATCGATGGATGTAATCCAGTACAGGCGTTCTTTAAAGTAGTATTTCCCATTCTTAAGCCAACAGCTATAACAGTAGCTATTCTAAATGTAATGTGGATATGGAATGACTACTTGTTACCAAACTTAATTATCGGTACCGAGTACAAAACAATTCCTATCGCTATACAGTATCTAAAGGGTGGATACGGATCCATAGATATGGGAGCCATGATGGCGATGTTAGTATTAGCAATTGTACCTATTATAATATTCTACTTGTCTTGTCAAAAGTATATTATCGAGGGTGTTGTTGCAGGAGCTGTAAAAGGGTGATTTTTCTTAATAAACTAATTTAAGATGGAGTACAGAGCAGGGTTGATTTCTTGATTAATTTTACATTTCAAGAATGCCCTGTCTTTTTTTGTGCATACTGCTTTACTTTTACTTTTTGTGTATATTCAACAAATGAAGTATATTGATCTCACAGAGTAGAGAATAAATAAGGGAATTAAGGAGTTAAATGGATAAAACTACCGTAAGGGGAAGAAGTAAGGTGGATACAATTACAATTATAGATATTGCGAAAATGTGCGGAGTTGGCGTGACAACTGTATCTAGAGCCATAAATAACCACCCAGATATTAATGAAGAAACAAAAGCAATGATCATGCGTGTAATTAAAGAAAATCATTATGTTCCAAATAACAGCGCAAGAAACTTGAAACGTTCTGCTTCAAAAACCATAGCGGTATTGATTAAAGGGATAACAAACCAATTTTTCAATCCAATGATCGAAGTATTCGAGCAGGAAATTCAAAGAAAGAAATACTCTTTTATTCTTCAACGAGTTGATGAAAATCAAGATGAAGTCGAAGTTGCGATTGAACTCGAGAAAGAGAAGCGTTTAAAAGGGATTGTATTTCTAGGGGGACTGTTCTCACACTCCAAAGAAAAACTGGATCAATTAACTGTGCCCTTCGTACTTAGTACAATAGGGATGACAGATGAGTTTGATCTGAGTGATTATTCCTCTGTAGCCGTTGATGACTTTAAAGAGAGTTATAAGATAGTAGATTATTTATGCACTCTAGGACATCAAAAAATTGCAGTGATCACGGCACCCTTGGAAGATGTAAGTATCGGAAAACTAAGATATGATGGATATAAAAAGGCGTTACAAGACCATGGAATAGCCTATAATGAGCAGTTGGTTCGGTGTATGAAAGAAGATGTTGAAGGCTATAGTATGGAGAATGGCTATTTAGTTACCAAGGAATTGTTAGCGTTGAATGAAGAATTCACAGCTATTTATGCTCTTTCTGACAGTATGGCTATTGGTGCTTGTAAAGCTATATTTGAAGCTGGGAAAAGAGTGCCCGAAGATTACTCCGTAGCTGGGTTCGATGGCATAGATATATCATTCTATTATAATCCTTCAATCACGACAATTAGACAACCGGTGGAAGAGATCGCAGAAGAGACGATAAAAATTCTCTTCGACTTAATTAACAAAAAAATTAATCACGCACACAAAATCTATCCGGCAGAGTTAATCGTTAGAGAGTCTACAAAGTCCTTATTGTAATGGCCTTAGTCACTGAAATGACTAAGGCTTTCCTGATCAAGGATAGTGATTTGCCGTTGACCGATCAGTCTAATCCATCCCTGTTCTTGAAAAAAGGAGAGCTTGCGACTTAAGGTTTCTTGGGATGTTCCAATCATTACTGCAAAGTCCTTTTTGCTTATGGGTAAGATTAAATTGTTATCCTCTGTATGATCGCTTTTTTGGTCTCGTAACATCCTTAAGAGGACTTTGGTCATTCTCTGCTCGACATCGTAAAGCGTGAGTTGTTCAAGCATGTCTTCTGCCAGTTCAAGGCGTTCAGTATATTTTTCGAGGAATTTGACAGCAATCTGAGGCGATTGTAACATCAAATCATTGATTACTTTTCCTTGAATCAGACATATCTCTGTAGCTTCTAATGCCTCTGCGGTGCTATTTAATATCGTGTGACTGAATAAGGACAACTCCCCTGTGAAATCTCCTTGCTCGAGAATACGTAAAATTTGCTCCTTGCCAGCCGATGAGAAGCGGGAAATTTTCACGCTGCCTTTATGGACAATCCACAGATTTGCTGATGGATGCCCAGGGGAGAAGATAACTTCCCCTTTTTTGTATTTCTTGCTAATAGAACTATTCATGACATCTATTTTCTCTGTAGGCGATAGAATGTCCAGAATCGGCACATTGTCGATACATAATGAAGGGGGATGTTCCATACGTTGTTGCTCATTCACTTGGTGATGTTTGCACTCCATCCGTTATCCCTCTATTCTTAGTCGATTGTTGTGATTCGTTAAATGTCACACCTTTGTAGCGTGTTAAACGAATAGCATTCATAATAACTAACAACACACTTAATTCATGGACAAGCATACCGGAAGCCATGAATACATTTCTAGTTAACACGCCTATTAACAAGGTCATAACAACCACTACCGCAAAGTAGATATTCTGCTTCATATTATTCATTGTAGCATGACTAAGTCCGAAGGCATAAGAGAGCTTCGCTAGTCGATCCGACATGAGAACCATATCTGCCGTCTCTATCGCTACATCTGTTCCAGACCCTCCCATCGCAATTCCCACATCAGCAATGGCTAGAGCAGGCGCATCATTAATGCCATCGCCAACCATGGCAACGATATATTTCTCTTGCAACTCTTTTAACTTCAGGACTTTATCTTCGGGAAGAAGTTCTGCATAATACTGATCAATGCCCAGTTCGCGTGAGACGGCAGCAGCCGTTCGTTGATTATCCCCTGTTAACATAACAACCTTACTTACACCAGATTTCTTCAGATTACGGACAAGCTCATAGGCATCCTCTCTTAGAACATCAGCAATAGAGATCAGACCCAAGACCCGCTTATGATTGGCTACAAAGATAACGGTATGTGCTTTATTTTCCTCTTGAGCTACATAGTCAGTTACCTCTTGATTATAAAGAATATTGTAATCCGACATGAGTTTGCGATTCCCAATATAAACCTCAATTCCATCAACCATAGCCCGAACTCCTTTGCCGGGTAAAGTCTCAAACTCCTTCACAGATTTTATTTCACACCCGAATCTTTTCTTCGCTTCCGTCAGGATGGCTCTAGCCAAGTGATGCTCTGACAAATATTCAACGCGGGCTGCTATCTGAAGTAGTTCATCTTCGCTCATCTGGAGGGCGCGTATATGAGTCACCTGTGGTTTCCCAACCGTGAGTGTACCTGTTTTGTCAAAAGCGACAACTTGAACCTTCCCAGTCTTCTCTAGAATCTCTCCACCTTTAAACAGAATGCCATTCTTCGCACCATTTCCGATCCCGGCGACGATGGAGACTGGAGCAGAAATAACCATCGCGCCTGGGCAGGCAATCACTAACAGTGTAAGTGTTAATTCGATGTCTCTGCTGAAGATGTAAACGATAATGGCTAATATAAAAATGCCGGGCGTATAATAATTAGCAAATTTCTCGATAAACTTCTGCGTTTTTGCTTTGGATTCTTGTGCTTCTTCTACCATGTTCAGAATACGTGCGAATGTCGTATCTTCGCCGACCTTCTCTGCGATGACTTCCAAATAACCATTTTCAATGACGGTCCCGCTGAACACGGCTCCGTCCTTTTCTCTATCCACTGGGACCGACTCACCCGTAATAGCAGCCTGGTTTATTGTTGCCTTTCCCTTGAATACTGTACCATCTACCGGGATATTCTCACCGGGACGTACTAGAACGATCTCCCCCTGAATTACTTCATCAGGTGATATCTTGATCTCCACCCCATCGCGTATGACAGAGGCTAGGGTGGGTGCTAAGTCCATTAAGGCCTTTAATGATGAACGGGTCTTTTCGATCGTTCGCGCTTCAAGATAGGAACCAAAGACGAACAGAAAGGTAACCGCTGCTGCTTCCCAATACTCATGGATCAGGATGGCGCCGACCACGGCTATCGTAACAAGGGCTTCTATTCCTAAGATACGATATCGTATGGCTTGAATAGCGTTTTTTAGAATAGGATACCCTGTGATGAGAGCTGCTGAAATCATTAGCCCATCAGAGATAATGGTGACAGTATCCAAGGTTTTCAACAGAAAGGATATGGCAATGAGCAATCCTGCTATCGTAACCAGTTGTCCTTTTCTCTTTCTTGACATCATGCATTCCTCCTACAATTTTTTGAGACCTAATTATCATTTTAGAATTTGAAAGCCTAGATCGGATATGACCTTACCAATATCTGATGGATCTAGAATATGCCCATCGTAACTTACCTTTACCTTACTGGCGGTGAATAGAACCTTTACTTCAGAGATTCCATTTTTGTTGCCTAAGGCTGTTTCAATTTTCTTAATACAGCTGGGACAAGTGAGTTGTTCCAGTTGGAAAGTAGCTGTCTTCATGGTAATTCCTCCTCAAGTATCTTCTTTCTAACTTCATTATAGATCGGAACTTGAGAACTTAAATTGACTTAGATCAAGATTCGGGATAATTGTAGATGTCTGGCTCAACGGTTAATGAATGATTTGAGCTAATTGAAAGTTTTAAAATTGGAATCCAAGCATAATCAGAGAAGATGAGAAGGGGATGACTGTTGCCATGCATGATTGCATCTGTAAAGTTTTGCTGGTTATGGAGGAGAAAATGGTCTGTGGCTTGGAAGGCGCTATTAGGGAGGGAGCCCTCACTAAAATGCGGGGTAAACGGGTTTCCGTTCGCGAAGTAAAGTGCAATGTCCATGGGGACGAATATTGTGAATATGAAGTAAGGTATTGAGTTCTAGATTCATCTTCTATACTTGCGGCTTGTTTCAGTAGATTATGGGCAAGTGAAAGCCAACCGACCTCAAGCGTCACTTTTTTCATGCCGCGAAGCAGAAATCTCCGGAATCCCCGGTTGTTTTCAGTTGTCCAAATACACTTTCTGGTTCCGTCATTCGGCGTACGGCCAAGGCGTAACCTTCCTCGCTTCGCAGAATTTCCCGGGCCTGGTTCTGGTACCGCAGTCGTTCCAAACTGACATTGAGTTGACCATTTCGCATGTGGTCTTCTTTCATCCGCATGAAGGTTGCATCCGGATCGCTCTTGCTGAAGCTATTCCGATCACCCAGCAGCGATTGGTACTGTTCGTACTTTTGCAACCTGGGGAGTAAGTCCTTTCGCAGCTTCCGAACAGCTTTTTTCAGAGATTTGTCTTTGGGTTTCTCTAATAGCTGGGCTTCAAGTTTTAGTGTTACTTGTTCGAGTTTTTCGCTGTTTATTTCGGAAGACTCACCAAGTTCAGCGAGATCTTGGATTTTGCAATTTGACGGGAGGAATAAATTCGCTGAGTGTAGGCGTAAATGATGACTTTGGTAAGCATTTTAGGGTGGTAGCTATCACGTCCACCACCGGGATAAGCTTCGTCCAGCCGATTTACGGCAGCATTGACAAGACAAACGAGGTGACTTTGTGGAATGTCTTCTTGTAAATCCATTGGCAAGAAAAGTTGGTCCATGGTATATTGAATGTACAAAGAAATCGCTCCTTTGGAATGGTTGGTCGTACTTCCATTTTACCAAAAACAGCGATTTTTTTTTGTTGTTTTTGGTTAAAAAGTTGCAAAAATATGCTTAAAGTAGCGCAGAGGACGGAACGATTTCGTAAAAGCGATAGCGGTCGCCTAAAGCTTTCCAAAGGAAAGCTACTTCGAAAGCATATGCTGTCTCCGAATTTCAACCGCTAGCGGTTTCAATCCAGAAATTTGGAGACCACAGCGATTGGAGAAACGATCCGTTCGCGGAGCGACCTCTCAGATAACTAATTTTCCTCCTACAAAAAAAGGGGGCCCCTAGCCATTTTCATGACTTATGGGACAGCCCCTTAATTGTTTGAAGGGGCGGGATAAGCGAAACATTCCTATACTTATCTCCCACAATGTTCTCCTTTATTTTAAGAGGGGGATTAACCCACCAAATCACGACGCAATGTAAACAGATCTTTCAGTGCATCTGTTGATAGTTCCGTAATCCAGCCTTCAGAACTTGAAATCACGTTATCGCTAAGCTGCTGTTTGTTCTCTAGCATCTCATCAATCCGTTCTTCTAATGTGCCGAGAGAGATGAACTTGTGTACCTGTACGTCTTTGGTCTGACCCATACGGTAGGCTCGGTCTGTTGCTTGGTTCTCCACGGCCGGATTCCACCAACGGTCGAAGTGAAAGACATGGTTAGCGGCTGTAAGATTAAGGCCTACGCCGCCTGCCTTGATTGAAAGAATAAACACAGAGGGTTGTTCAGCAGGTAACAATGTCTGAGATTGGAATTGATCAATCATCGTATCACGTGCGGATTTGGACGTACTTCCATTCAGATAGAGTACAGGTTCTTGAAGTTCTTGGTGAAGCACCTGCTGCAGGATCTGACCCATACCAATATACTGTGTAAAGATTAGACAACGCTCCCCCTCTTCCCGCAATTCCCTCACCATTGCTAGAAGGCGTTCCAACTTAGCCGAACGGCTGATCAATGTCTCTATACCTAAGGGGTCATCCTTATCTTTCGAAGCAATATGATAGGATTCCTTAGTTAACAGTACGGGGTGATCACAGAGCTGCTTAAGATGAGTGAGTGCCGAAAGGATAGCTCCTTTGCGCTCAATACCTTCGAGCTTCTGCATACGCTCCAAGAGATGATTGACGGTGTGATCATAGAGCGCGCCTTGTTCTGCTGTCAGATGAATATAGGTCTTCATCTCATTCTTATCGGGCAAATCGAGCTGTATAGATGGATCTTTCTTCTTACGCCGGAGCATGAACGGCTTAACCAATCTCTGTAAATCAAGCGTTTTTTGCTCATTATGTTCTTTTTCGATGGCATTAATGAATCGATTGTTAAAGGCGCGAGAGCTCCCCAGATAACCTGGATTGATGAAGTCGTAGAGAGACCATAACTCTGAAAGTCGATTCTCTATAGGTGTACCTGTAAGTGCTATCCGATGTCTGGCAGGGAAACTCCGAACGGCGATGGATTGCTTGGTTTGAGCATTTTTAATATTCTGGGCTTCGTCTAAGCAAAGAGATGCCCATGTAAATCCTTGAAGCAACTCCTGATCCAAAGTCGCCGTAGCATAGGATGTTAGAATGACGTCTGCTTGTGTTGCCTGCTCGTGAAAGTCCTCCCCGCTGTAGCGTCTGCCTCCGTAGTGGAGCATAATCCTCAGGGATGGAGCAAAGCGGCTCAATTCCTTTTGCCAATTCCCCAGAACCGAAGTGGGACAGATTAAGAGAGAAGGAAACTGTGTACCCATATCCGTAGTAGTTTCCTTAATATGCAATAAGTAAGCAATAAACTGCACGGTCTTGCCTAGCCCCATATCATCTGCCAGACAGGCACCCAAGCCAAAACGTCGTAAGAAAGCAAGCCAGGCATAGCCATCACGTTGATAAGCGCGTAGCTCTGCTTGCAGTTCGGCTGGCACGGCGAGTGTCGGCCACTCCGTCTGTCCTCTAAGTTGACTCATAATATTCAGCAGATGCTCATTGAGCTCAACCTCCAGTTGAATACGTTCTGAAGCTACCTGCAGCTCTTCTGATGTATTGCTCTCAGGTTCATCTTGGTTTCCAAGTAAATGGAGATGGAGTATATCTTGAAAGGATAACCCTTGTGTGTTATCTATTCCCGCCATCGCTTGACGGATTTGCGCCAGTAATGCTGGATCAAGTGAGATCCATTGTCCACGGAAGCGGACTAAGCGTTCATTACGCGCGACTAGTTCAGCGAACTCAGTCTCGCTAAGTTGGGTCTCACCAATCGCAATGCGCCAATCGAAGTTAACAATGGAGTCTAACCCGAATAGAGAGTCGCCTGAACTGCCTTCGCTGGAACGGACCTTGGCTCGAAGCTTGGGCTTCTTCCGGCTTGCTCCTTCCCACCACGCTGGAAGTAGAACCTGCCATCCGGCAGCGAGTAAACGGTGGCTGTCTGCCGTCAAGAATTGCCAAGCCGCTTCGTCAGTTAATGATCTATCCAGTATATCCTCGTGACTGCCAGACAGACGTTCTTTAGGCAGGTTCGCACGTAAATGTTCCAGCCAGCCTGCAGATCTCTCATGTATCGGGTTAGCCCACAGCTCTGGCCATGAGCCCAATACTTGACCCTCTTCGGTCAGATGAGCAGGTACAAGTACAACGGGGTCGAACTTGTCTTGCAGAACAAGCTGCAGACGCCAAGAGGGTTCGTCATCGTCTGGCTCTAATAGTTGCAGAAGAGGGCGGAATGGAGCCGTATCTGCTTTCCAACCAATGGCAATAAGCCATGATTCCTCATCTAAACCCAATGTAGGTGTGACGTCTGTAACAAATAGCGAGGGATACTCTCTTTGCAAATCGGATGCAGTCATTTCTGTTCCATAATAATGATTAAATACAGTAGCTGAGAAAGCCGCACATAAACTGTCGGTTAGACTAGTGTCCATATCAATCTGATCTAATAGCATCTGGTCTTGAGGATCTAATGCCCGTTTATCCCAGACCCACTGTAGCTTGCTTGACTGAAAAGCAGAGAAGTCTGGGGTATATTTTCTTTCATCTATACATGCTGCCAACAGAGGAGTAAGTCCAATCCATTGCGTTTCATTGTCGCTCCACGCCCATTCGATATGACTCAGAAGCTTACGTTCGGCAAAGAAGGGGATAACGTACTCTGAGGGGAGAACGACAACTTCGACATCTTGAATCGTCTGAATCTCCAGATCTGTACCATAGAAAGAGGCTTCATGCCATGCGAACAAACGCTGCTTCATATATTGACCGGATACGTAATTATGTGTATTGATCGTTCCATAAATAAGGGCATCTCCATAAGCGGTTAAAGTGACGTGGACAGTGATGGTTTCTGTATATTGACTCATGAGATTAGTTTTCCTTTCCGAAGCTCCTCTTGCAAGGCACGAAGTCGGCTATGGCGCCTGGTGAATGCTGTTATGAACTCTTCCCAACGCGCTTCTTGTTTCATTTTTTTATATAGTTTGGATAGCCGCTTCAACAGTTTTACTGCTGCTTTATAGCTATCTCTATTTTTGTGGAGAATATATCGTTCAACGGCTTGATGATAGAATGGCAGCAACAACTCAGGAGCATTCTTCTCGATCGGTTGTAATACAGGAACACGAAAATCTAGCGGCTCTACTCCGATACTTAGCTGATAGTCCATCCATTGCCGCCATTTATGATGGGTCAGTAATTTATCTTGATAAATAACACTGGAATAAGGAAGCATTTGGATAAGTGTATCCCACATGTGTGGTTCAGCTTCAGGGTGATGTTGAACTAATGCTTCCCAATAGACTAAATAATGACTTAGGTTAGCCTTCCGGTGGCTACCAAGTAAGGGGCCCGTTTCCATTAGCCAGTCTGTCATTCGTGGCCACTCTTCAGCCTTATATAGAATAGTCAAGAAATGCAGTACATGATCAGGAGGGAGAGTGAAGGCTTTGTTTGCTGTTTGTAGGATTGTCCAAGCTTGATGATCTTGTAGCAGATAGAAGTGCATCCAGCTCTGAGCTAACATCCACGGTAGCCGTGAAAGAGCAGTGCCAAGTTCATCCTTGGCAGAGTCTAGATGCTGTAATTCTTCCAAGTATATGTCCGTGTCTAATGGATTGGGATGAATCCAATGGTACCAGAACTGAAAATAGCTATCTGTATAGTATTGAAGGTTCTGAGATTCGGTCAACATGTGACTGCGTAGGTAAGCTAACGTCTCCATAAAGCGTGCCCATAGCTCGGGTTCAACTGGATCGGTCAGTTCATGTGCGAAAATCTGTTGAATCTCTTCCTGAATATCATCCGCAGCAACCTGAATATGATATCCCATATACAAGTTGGAGTTATGTCCTTGATACTTCGAGGGCGTTACCAGTTTACCAAGCACAAATAGATGAGCATGAAGATTGAACAGTTGCTCTAGCGCAGGTAAAAGAGGTGGTTTTATTGTATATATGGATGCCAACGCGTCTCTGGTGTAATGAGTATTCTGACTATTTACTCCTAAGGGGAGGATACATTGCTCAAATAGGTTATGCCATTCTGGAATAGGTAAAGTAGATATAAGCTGTGCTTGTTCTTTTAACTGGGCCAAAGCTTCTGATTTCTTATCAGCTCTCTGAATTGCTGTCTGATTGGATGCAGCAAAGGGAGAGTCTTTCACCGTTTGCTTAAACGTGGCTGTGGAATGAGCATTAATGAGTGCATGAAGTGCGCGCTCTTGTAGATTTGCATACTTCAGTAAAGCTGCAATCATATGCTTGCAGTTGGTATGAACAGGACACGTACATTGACTGGCGGAAAGGGAGTCTAATAGGATATCAACTTGGTAGTTCTCTGTCCCTTCGACCACGGCTTCAATCCGCGTAGCATCGGGCATCATCAACTGATGGACACGCCCTTGTTTGAAATATTGAAATCCGCGCTTTATGGTCAGGTCATTATAATATTGTGCGACATTGTGAATGAGTGTATGCCATTGCATATCATCCATGGGTTGAGTTATTTTCATCATTGTTTAGTCTCCAGAGAGAGTATAGTCTTATCTAGAATGAACGAGTAATTCGAACCTAATCTATCATATCACAATAGGGTAGGCGCAAGAACATTTCTAAATGCGTTAGTACATACAATGAATGTAATAGTTGTACTCCGATGGCGACAGTACATGCGACCCGACTAAGTAATAGAAGGATAATAATGTTAAATTTTCCTAATTTGCTATACAAATAAAAACTCGGATGACGATAAATAGATATAGATATAAACGGATGGTCGGTTTTAGCAATGAACTAATAAAGGAGCGACACAACTTGGAGAGAAAGAAGAAAGCAAGTGAGTGGATGAAGAAATGGGTTGTGGGAATGACTATAGTCGTTATGCTCACTACAGGGGTAGGGGTAACGGCGAATGCTCAGTCATTAGACTCTATGTATTTTGTGGGTGGATTTACTAAGATTATCCAAGAAAAGCTTGCAAGGACGTCAGACTCTATTTTCGTGGTAAATGTAACCTTAAGCGATGAAGATGACCCTGAAAGTGCCTATTACAGTATAGGAACTTCAATTTTGATCTCAGAAGACGAATTGATTACGAATTACCATGTGATTCAGGATTATGCGGAAATGAAGGCAACAGATGAAGCTACATTACGTGTTGCGAGTCCTGCCAATCTATCAGAGTGGATTGAAGCTGACGTTGTTTTCACTGACAAAAAGCGCGATACTGCCATTCTCAAGTTACATCAGAAGGTCAAATATCAACCCATCACATTTGAACAAGCGCGTGATAACCAATCAGTCATTACCATCGGGTATCCAGCCAATCCGACAGGCCAACTTATTCTTCTTGATCAATTGGATGATACCCAAATTTTGTGGAATACGGTCACCAAAACACGAATTTATAAAAGCCATGAGAGGCTATTTGGTAAAAATTATATCGGCAGTGTTCCAATAGAACTTGCTCATGGTAATTCCGGTGGACCAGTGTTGGACCAGAATATGAATGTTGTAGGTATGATGACATTTGTCTACGACGGGCGGACATATTTTCTTACCGCAGATACGTTGGAAATCTTCATTGAACGATATCGACAGGCTAACAAGTAGACGGTTGCTGGTCATGAGTAGGGTTAGGGTCTCTAAATGATTCAATGCGACATGATCCTTCTCCATGTGTATGGCTGATGTTCCGACAAATAGGCATTCACCTATTTTTGCCCCAGTGAGTATCCTAATTCTGATGAGATGTTGACGAATTGGGGGAATGAAGAGGGGATACTATGTTAGAGAACATATACTGACCGTCCGGATATGTTACGAGGAATAAGGGACTTATTCTTCTTTCAGTATGTAAGTAAGCCATTCTCTGAATGGTTTTTCCATTTGGGGCTTGTGGCATCTGGGAATGCGACGGCTAAGGTTGCTGTTTCCTTTAGAGATGAAAGTCTGTTTACAGATCTTGACCAAATTCATGTACCCACCTTAATTCTTCATGGAATACACGATAAAATTTGTGTTCCACAATTGGCTCTAGTACAGAAACAAGCGATCAAGACGCCAAGCTCGTGTGGTTCGAATACAGTGGTCATGGATTGTTCTACGAGCAACGTGATAAATTCAACGAAGAATTGACGAAGTTTATCGAGTGGGAATAGAGTTTAACCCCCTTAAATTCCTTATTTTATAAGGGTTTTAAGGGGGTTATTTTTGTTGTGCTACCATTTTGCAACCAATGCAAGTGGAAGTGCCATTTCCGTGTAAAATTGTTTCAAGCCCAAATAGTGTATTTCCTTATAGCAATCGAATTATTTTTTTGTTGTAATAAGTAGAGAATATTTCCAATTTTTATCGTCTTTAATTTATAGACACTTAAAGGAGGATAATTTAAATGAAAAAAAAGCTCATGATCTCAATTTTTGCAGTCGTAATTTCGCTAAGTGCAGTCGTAGGTATAGCCTTTGCGAAGGGAACAATTAAAATCGTAGTAAATGGTCAAGCAGTCTCTCCAGATGTAGCACCACGAATGATTGATAATCGAGTCATGGTACCTATAAGTTATGTCTCAAAAGCTTTAGGTGCAAATGTGAGTTGGGATCAAAAAAATCAGACAGTTACAATTAAAGATAACAATGTATCTTCTCAAGAAGATATATGGAAAGAAGAACTCAATATAGGTAGCAGCAGTTGGGCCGGTGTTAGAAATCTCATTGCGATCCATATAGCTGGTTTTGATAATCGTGATGATGAGTTAATCAAGTCCGTTGCCGTGGAAGGGTTTGATTTGATACCGATTGGTGGCATGTATCCAGCAATACTTGATTATGAGATTGTAGATGCTCAACGCACAAAAAACGGACTCAAGGTGAGAGTAAAAGTCATAACTTACGAAGATAAATTATTTGGAGAGATTTGGGATTATGAAATCGCTCAAGGCAAAATAAAAACATGGAAACGAGTACAGTCCTTTGATGTAAATAGTTATACTGTTTTCCCCGGACTTTCATACAAAAACGAATAGTAAGGATTCCTTCAAAAGTACAGATGAGGAAAGCTTAATCTTTATATCCACAGGTAAACATGTTATAATATTAGGAATATATTGTAAATTGTAAAGGGAGGGTTTTTTTGAAACATACAACACTTATAGTGATATCTACATGTATATTAATTCTGTTAATTGGCTGCAATGAACAATCTTCTAAAGAAAATAATTCTCAATCCTTGTCTAACCATCTTACTTATAAAAGTTCATTACTTAGTGTAGTTGGTACTGACCTAGATAGAGTAAATGGACTTCAGGGGGGATATTATCATACGCGTGTAGGAGTGTATACTCCTGAGGGGAAGGAAATTACCAGTGTTGATGATTATAATGAAGTAGTATGGAATAGCTCTTCTGAGTTACATCCAAATATTGCAGAACCTCGAGGTAATGTCTATACCTCAAATGGGAAAAAGCTTTATCCGCTTCAATAATAAAGCCATAACGGTATATACCTTTATTTACTATATTTATTTTTGACGAGTTTCAATTCAATTATTTCTGCTACATAAGTCAATATCAGCTCATCTCTTTTCCGTTTGCATGTACCATCTTTTTTCCTCCTAATCATCATCCCACGCTCCCTCAAGTTGGTCGGCAATCTCTTCTTCTATTATACCGGGGAACATATCATACCAAATTGCAACCCACACACATGTTTCTAATAAGACCTTTTCAAAACCTTAAAAAAGCGCTAAAAACTATCAATTAGCCTCTAATCATTTGCAGACGTTATCGAGGAATCATAACGCCATAGTTAGCACAGCAGAGCAAGAGGGAGTTCTCGGGCCATGGCCAGGTAGCTTCCTCTTGCTCTGCTTAATATACATACTTGCGTTGCGCCCAATAACTGAATAGGAAGATGGAGGCTTCAGTCAACAACTTGGCAACAATAAGGGGTATACCGATTCCTTCATGATAAACATACAGGAATCCGTAATTTAATAGAAGAACAATCATGACGAGTGTGAAGTATTTAGGCATAGACTTATGGATAGATGAACGATTACCTTGGCTAAAAACAAAATTTCTGTTCATCGTATAGTTAAAGATGGAACTGCATATTCTCGCTACCAGCACGGAAAAGAAGAGGTTATCTGTGAATTGCTGAATTAGGATGAGCAGAGCAAAATCTATGATAGCCGATAGAACGGATGAACCGCTGAAGAGGAGTATAGGGAGATATACTTTGATGGAGTCTACCAAGGGACGGAAATGGGATGACTTATTATGCTCCAAATAGACAGTATCGATAAAAATTTCATGAATGGAGTATCCCTCCTTTTGCGCTCTTAACAGCATGTTCATCTCGTATTCAAAGCGCTCTCCCGGAATCTGACATAGCCAGTCCAGCATTGGGGCTGCAAAGCCGCGAAGTCCCGTCTGTGTATCATGTACCTTGATTCCGGTTGTTACGGAGTACACCTTTCGGGTAATCGTGTTACCGAAGCGGCTACGGAAAGGAACTTTTCCGTTAAAACGGCGGCTCCCTAATACAAACTTATGCTCGGATTCGTTAAGCGCGTGGGAGATTTTCATAATATCCATCGGTAGATGCTGACCATCGCTATCCGCACATATGACACTACCATGCTCGTTCATTTCTTTTAAATAGTGAAAGCCTGTTTTGAGGGCACGACCTTTGCCACGATTGGTGTCATGGGTTAAGACGGTACATCCGTATGCTTCCACAGACTTGAAAATTTCCCGATAATGCTCCCCACTACCATCATCAACTACGATTATATTTACATTGGACAAGTCCTTTAGCTGAATGATTAGATGGATTAGTCTTTTATCCGGTTGAAATGCGGGAATAAGTATGGGCATGTTAGTTCACCTCGCTTATATAAAGGATGTCGCTGACACCCCGCTCGTTACCTTTGCCCAAAGGATTATTGACGACTCGGCCCATAAAGTACATGGTCGATGAACCTCCACCGTCCAGGTTATAAGCTTCAGTAGCACCGAGATCCGCAAACACTTTAGCGAATTCAGACAACGTCATTCCTTTGCTGTAACCTTGCTTGCGCCCGTCAACGACGACGAAGACATAATGATTGGGAGCAATCATGCCAATCCCAGTTCTAGGATTCGAGGACTGTATGGAGCGGTTCCCAAAATTAGTGTCGACTTTTAGATTGTCATAATTATCAATCATCGCTCCGTCTTGAATCAGTACCGGTCCGAAGGAAAGTGTATTCATCACTCCAGACTCAAGTAAGGAAGAGGAGGAGAGTTCTTCCTCTTCGAAAGATTCCATCTTACCGTCATCGAATAATGCGAGGGCAGTTCTTGCTGGGCTATCACGGTATAAAGTACCGTTTCGAATGATCACACCATCGTCTCTGAAACCGTAATAATCGCCGTTAACGGCAAAGATAGCGTTGTTATTTGCGGCAATTGTCGAAGTGTTCTCGATAATATTGCGTCCGAAGCTATTGTCGGCAAAGGCAGAGGATAGATGACTTGAATCCTTGAGTGTGACATCCGCGACATAGTAGGTGATTTGATCGGAACCAGAGCCGCTCTGAACTTGATCAATCTTGATCTGTATATCATTACTGGTATAGTTCCAATCGTCATACGCTGCATTGGAAGCAACGATGTTACCTCCCTTCGTATTTCCCGTTACCGTCTCATCAGGGGTTACGACAACTTCAACATGTTCAATCAAATAGCGATCAGCAAGCCCGTATAGTATCCCTCCAATGACAACTAAGATTAGGGTTAAGGTGATGACTAACTTCCGTCGAGACTTTCTTTTTCTAAATTCCATAGAGGTCACACTCCGTTAATTATTTTCTATCTCTCTTAAGTTGAGAGTTCACATTTTATGTTTATTGACCATCATACTTTGGGGAGCTGAATTGAACCTGAATGTAAGTTGAATCTTCGCTGAAGGAAGGGTTATGATGTGTTGAACTTCTCGGTGAAATGAGGTCTCCACAGAAACTTGAATGAATATCTGGTAGTATATAAAATAATACAAAGCCTTTTCATGAGGAGGATTACATGAGTGAATGTTCAGTTAACCCCAAGCATGATTAAGCTCTGGTGTGGTAGAGCCTCTTATGACAAAGGAGATGCTTACTACCTAGACGGAAAAGTGACTTTTATATATTCGGATTCTGAAGCTGGATTCTACAAAGCAATCGTCAAAGGAAACAGTAGTGAACAGGTAACGATTAGTTCAGAACTAGACGGAGAGGTGCAAGCGGAATGCACTTGTCCGACATTATCCTCTTATTCACTCTACTGCCAACATATAGCTGCTGTACTCCTGAGTCTCCATGATATTCAGGAACATGGGAGTTCGCTGATGACCTTGAATAACACTAATGATCATATAGAGGACGAGCTTCTAGGTAGTTCAGAGCGGCAATATGAATTATCGAATTTTATGCTGGAGTTGTTCACCGATAAGTCAATACGATCAAGTCGAGCTCGTTCGCATTTTGATTCTCGGACTCCGTTGCATGTGGAGTTTCTTTGTAGGCTTGTTGCTAACGGCTATAACAGGTATATATTCAACATCGAAATCAAGATGGGTCTTAAACGTTTGTATATTGTGCAGAAAATAAGAGATTTTCTTGAAGCGATAGACCGCGGGGAGACCTATGTGTTCTCTAAGCATTTTACTTATGATCCCGATACCCATAGCTTCTCAAAAGCTAATGATGATGTGATCCGCCAGCTTCTCCATATGTATAACAGTGAGGAAATGTACCGCGAGTCATCACATGAGAATTCCACACCGAGAAATAAGACGCACGATAGAATGTTAAGGATTCCTCCGATGTACTGGGATAAGTTACTTCTCTTGCTTGCCGAGGCTCCGTCAGTAAAGTTCGAACACGATCAAGTGATATATGATGGTATTTCGGTATCCGAGGAAACCATGCCCATTCATTTTGAGTTCGACCAAACGCAGATGGGTGGCTATGAATTGGATATCCAAGGATTAGACAACATCGTTGTGATGGAATCCTATGGACTAGCGGTATTCGAAGGTAGGCTGATAAAGTTATCATCTGAACAATGTAAGCGACTCAGTGAACTGAAGTATAGACTAGAAATCTCCCAGAAACATCGCATTCTGATTCCACGTGAACAGTTAGAACGATTCATGGATACTGTCATTCCAGGTCTGATGAAGCTGGGAAGTGTACACATTGCGAAATCTGTATCTGATCGGATGGTACATACGCCTCTTAAAGCCAAGCTATATTTGGATAGGATCAAAACCAGATTATTGGCGGGTCTGGAGTTTCATTATGGCGATATCATGATTAATCCACTCGAAGTGGACATCAACAAAAGTGGTGGCGATGAACGTATTCTTGTACGTGATGGGGATCACGAGCAGGCTATCTTGGACTTGATGGATCATAGTTCCTTTTATAAGACGGAAGGGGGCTATTTCCTAACGGATGAAGATGCGGAATATGAATTTCTAGTCTATGTTGTTCCGCAGTTAGAGAAGTTAGTGGAAATCTATGTTACTACGGCTGTAAAAGAAAAAATCCATAGGGGGCATAGCGCTCCGAAAATAAGGGTAAATGCCGATTCGCGGAATGATTGGCTGGAGTTTCAATTTGATATCGCAGGGATTCCAGAAACGGAAGTTCGTGATCTATTAGAGTCGCTGGAGACTAAGCGTAAATACTATCGATTACCGAATGGTGCATTATTACCATTAGAGGGTGAGGAATTCCAGAAGATTATACGGTTCATGAATGACATGAATATTGGGTCAGATGATGTGTCAGGGAATACCCTCCGGCTACCCCTTGTCCACGGACTTCATCTCATGGATGTTCACAAGGAAGAGAATACAGTTAAATTAGGCAAATCAATACGTCATCTTCTCGAAAATATGCGAAATCCAGATCTTCTGGACTTCCCTGTTCCTGTGAGCCTTGCTCCTGTACTTCGTGATTATCAACAGTATGGCTATCAATGGATGAAGACGCTCGCGCACTATCGATTTGGGGGTATTCTCGCGGATGATATGGGGTTAGGAAAGACCTTGCAAAGTATTGCATTTATCGTCTCCGTATTACCTGAGATCCGAAGTCAGAAGGTGCCAGCCTTGATCGTTGCTCCTGCTTCCCTTACGTATAATTGGATGAATGAACTGAAGAAGTTCGCGCCAGAGGTTCGTGCCCGCATCGCTGACGGTAGCCGGGAGGAACGCATCGGTGTGTTGAAGAATGCATCTGAAGTAGACATCATCATTACCTCCTATCCGTTATTACGTAAGGATATCTTGGCTTATGCGAAGTTGTCATTTCACACGCTGATTCTGGATGAAGCACAGATGTTTAAGAACTACGCTACACAAACAGCTCAGACGGTGAGGCAGATTCAAGCTCAGCATCGGTTTGCCCTTACGGGTACGCCAATTGAGAATTCAATTGACGAACTGTGGTCTATTTTTAATGTGGTCTTTCCTGCTCTATTTTCGACTAGAAAGGAATTTGCTACTTTAACAAGGGATAACATAGCGAAGCGAATTCGACCGTTTTTATTACGCCGCCTTAAGAGTGATGTGCTGAAGGAGTTGCCTGAAAGTATCGAATCGTTGTTGGTTTCCGAATTGTTACCTGAGCAGAAGAAGCTCTATATGGCTTATCTTGCCAAGTTAAAGCATGAGACACTGAAGCATTTGAATGATAAATCTTTTAACAAAAATAAGGTCAAGATCCTGGCTGGTCTGACAAGGCTTCGCCAGTTGTGCTGTCATCCTGCTCTATTCGTAGAAGGTTATACGGGAAGTTCTGCTAAGTTCGAGCAATTGCTGGAGACGATAGACGAATGCCGTCATGCTGGGAAAAGAATGTTAATATTCTCGCAGTTTACAGGAATGTTAGGGTTAATACAGCGAGAATTGGTTAAGCAAAAGGTGCCTTATTTCTATTTGGATGGTCAGACTCCTGGATCTGAACGAGTAGAACTATGTCATAGATTTAATGAAGGTGAACATGACGTGTTCCTCATCTCTTTAAAAGCTGGAGGCACAGGACTTAACTTAACAGGGGCGGATACGGTAATCTTGTATGACCTATGGTGGAATCCGGCTGTGGAGGCACAGGCTGAAGCTCGTGCACATCGGATCGGGCAGACCCAAGTTGTCCAAGTCATACGCCTTGTGGCCCAAGGAACGATGGAAGATAAGATGTATGAACTCCAACAGAATAAGAAGAACTTAATTAAGGAAGTGATTAGCTCGGGGCAAGAGGCATCATCGATGCTATCGGAGCAAGAGATTCGAGAAATTCTAATGATAGAATGAAGAGTTCTTATATAGATGCAAAGAGCACCGTAGGAGGCTCTTGCATCTATATCATTAAAATTTCCCTGAAATAGAAAAAAACAAAAAAATATTCAAATTGTTGTAGAAATTACAGACGATTTGGTGTTGATTATGTTATTTTAGGAGCAGGGATTTTCAATTTAATGCAAACGATTGCATTAAATTGAAGAATAGAACAGGAGTATAGTTCAAATAATTAAAGTACCTTTACTTGGGGGATAACATGATCGATGGAATGGAGGGGCAATCATTGAGAAGTGAATTGCAAATGTCACATGATACTGATAAGACAGCTGTACCTAGCTCTAAAGGTTGGAAGTTGCTCGACGAATTGTATCATTATGAGGGAGACGATCTTGGAGCAACGTATAGGAAAGATGGGGTAACGTTTAAAATTTGGGCTCCTATTGCAAGCAAGGTTATAGCGAATATTTATGACAAAGGGAATGCCTCACGACGTATTGGAAGTGTTAATTTAACGCTGGGAGACAAGGGCGTGTGGTCTGTAGAGCTAGCACCCGTGGATCTAGGCGTTACAGATCTGCGAGGATTCTTCTATCAATATGAAGTAACCAACAACGGAGAGACTAGACAAGTTCTCGATCCATATGCGAAATCAATGGCGATATGCAGAGTGGACACAACAGGGAAGCCGGGTCCTGATGGAGATGTTATTGGGAAAGCTGCAATCGTTGATTTGAGTGAGACGAATCCTGATCAGTTCGATTATGCGAGTATTGAAGGGTACGAGTCGAGATGCGATGCGATTATCTGGGAAATACATATCAGGGACTTTACGGCAGATCCTTCTATTGAAGGTGATTTGAACGCGAGGTGGGGATCCTTCAATGCTTTTAAAGATAAGCTCGATTATATCCGAACGCTGGGTGTTACCCATGTTCAATTACTTCCTGTGATGGCTTGGTATTATGGGGACGAGGCTGCGATGGGGAATCGAGAACTAGAGTACTCGGCTGTAGATAATGAATACAACTGGGGATACGATCCACATCATTATTTTTCTCCCGATGGCGCATATTCTGAGGACGCTACAAATCCCGAGTTAAGAGTTAAAGAACTGAAGGAAATGATTCATGCCATCCATGAAGCGGGAATGGGTGTCGTCCTAGACGTAATATACACGCATATGGCTCTAGCAGACTTTCTGAATGATATCGTTCCGAATTATTATGCATGGCAAGATGCAGAGGGGAAATTTATTGGTGGTTTTGGAAACAATCTAGCGACCAATCGTAAGATGGCGAAGAAACTGATGGTGGATTCCGTGAAGTATTGGTTTGATGAATACAAAATAGACGGCATGCGCTTCGATATGATGGGCGACGCAACCTACGAGGCTGTGCAGGAAGCCTGCGATGCAGCAGCGGAGATCAACGCCAACGCTCTATTCATTGGGGAAGGCTGGCGGACCTTCCAGGGAGATCTGTCAGATCCAACACTTGTAGGTAAAGCTGCCGACCAAGACTGGATGGATAAAACGGATAGTGTAGGTGTATTCTCCGATGAGATTAGAAATGAATTGAAGTCAGGTTACGGGCTCGAAGGTGAACCCAGATTTCTTACAGATGGACCCAGAGACATCTCTGTCATTTTCAATAATATTAAAGCACAGCCGTCAAATATACCCACGGATAGTCCGGGGGATATCGTGCAATATATTGAGGCTCATGACAATCTTACGTTGTATGATGTGATTGCACAATCGACCAAGAAAGACCCTACGATACCAGGCAACGACCTAGAAATACATAGACGAATAAGACTGGGTAATACTTTGATCTTAACTTCTCAAGGAACGGCGTTCCTCCATGCTGGACAAGAATACGGCCGAACGAAACAATGGAAGACATTTGGTGTGCCAGAACAGAAATATGATGCATTTGATGATGAGAAGGGTCAAATATTCGGATATTTCGTTCATGATTCATTCGACTCATCTGATGCGATTAATATGTTTGATTGGGCGAAGGCGACGGATGCCGTTCGGTATCCCGTGAACCATGCAACGAGCGAATATACAAAGGGGTTAGTGGCACTGAGAAAGTCTACGAATGCATTTAGACTAGGTGATCAGACACTAATCAACACGAACGTTACCTTGATCAAGGCGCCTGAAATGGAAGAAAGCGATCTTGTGATCGGGTATAAGAATCACGCAACAGATGGAACAGGTAACTACTATGTATTTGTGAATGCAGATAGCAGAACAAGAACGCTCACACTACAAGAGGATTTAACGGTGGGAAAAGTCTTAGTAGATCAGAACGAAGCGGGAACGGTAGAAGTGTCTAAGAAATTAGGCTTTAAACTTACACCTCATTCGATCACGCTTGATCCACTAACAGCAGTCATCATTAATACAAAGGATAGGTAAACTCCGGCGAACTTGGCTAGATCATTTATCGTACCCAATTATAACGACGTTACAGACCTATCCATCATGACGATAGATGGATAGGTCTATTCGTCCTGCCGTATTTGTCTCAATGCCCTCTTCCTCGAGTAATATCTTTTGGAGAAAACGGGATTCATCATCCGGAATAGATATTTCACCCTTGATGTTGATCACTCTATGCCAGGGGAGGTCATACGTGTGACTCATCGTGTGTAGAATGCGGACAACTTGTCTGGCCCCACGTGGGCTTCCAGCAGATTTGGCGATCTGACCGTAGGTCATGACCTTGCCTTTAGGTATAGTTCGTATTATATCAATGACTTGTTGCGTAAATGGCTGCATGAGGTTCTCCTAGTGTTTTAATTGGGAATGATGTGAACTTGAGTGAACCCTATTATTAATCCTTTAGGAAAAGGGTCTCCATACCATCGAATACATAATCTTCATCCGTAAGCTTGCTTTGAACTCGTTCATACCAAGTGTCTTCATCAGTTAGCGTAGATAAGTTCTCGTCATACCACTGTGCAACATCACTACGTATAACTTTATAAGAGTCTCCTTCAAAACTAAAGTGAATGGCATCAAGGTTATCAATTAAAGAGAACAGGACAGTAGCATTGTATATCAATGATGTCTCTAAGTACTTCACATCGAGGGTTGAACTACTTTCTTTGAAATTGATTTCTAACGTAAATACGTCGGGGAACAGTTGAAACGTTTTGTCTATATTTCCTAAGGGCAATGTGCCAACAAGGTTCGCAATATTTGAAAAGTTGCCCATGTATTTACTACGATATTTCAGCACGGATGTTACATCATGTGTTAGAGGATTTTGTTGATCTGCAGCATATTTTTCCGCATTCTCAGCCAGCTGTGGTGTAACTATCCCCTGTACGATTCCAAATGACACCACACCGACAAACAACAAGCAAAGGATCACAATATTTCTAATCTTCATAAGACGTACCTACCTCATATTTATGGAAGATTCTCAGAGCACTGTTGAATATTAAGGGAATGATGATGGAGATCAAAGGCAATAGATAGGGAAGGGTCATGACAGCAAATTGATAGGGCCCATCGAAGCGTATGGGTCGCATAAACCAGATGTTGCTTCCGAACCGAAGTGCCGTTGTAGCGGTAAATGATACAATCATGAAAAGTCCCCACAGAATCCAAGTGATTCTTCTGTATCGTAAGCAGGATTCTATAGAATAAGTAGTAGCTTTGTTCAGCCAATGATCATTTTTGATTCGATTTAAAAGTAAGAAAACCACACCAAGGACAAGAACGATCACTAACAAGAAATAGCTAATAGGTCTTATTGTACCTAATATTCCAAGAGGTATCGTGAATATCCACGCAACTAGCGTATACAATAATGCGATCTGTACAAGTTCGACTTGAAATCGATGGATATACATTTGGGGATGATCATCAATTAGACCTTCAATGGAGTCCATATTGCTGATGGCTATAGCGATCGCCTGATCTCTTGTCATTCCACCTTCTATTAAATCCGTTACTTTAGCCTCGAGATTCGATAAGATTTCATATTTCAGTTCTTTTATCTGTTGGTTTTCTTTATATGCTGAGAATAAATGCTCGACATGTTGTTGTAATGGTTTCATTAGGATTTATCCTCCTATTCTATAAGTTGATCAATTAAGATTCTGGCGATCTTCCAAGCTGCAACATTGGCTTCATAGGTTTCAATTCCCAGAGGCGTTACTGCGTAGTACTTTCTTC
Source organism: Paenibacillus sp. DS2015 (assembly GCF_050433705.1). Classification (NCBI taxonomy): domain Bacteria; kingdom Bacillati; phylum Bacillota; class Bacilli; order Caryophanales; family Paenibacillaceae; genus Paenibacillus; species Paenibacillus sp. DS2015. The sequence goes on from NZ_JBNPWS010000034.1 coordinate 53,766, forward strand.
GCCCACCTTGACTCTCGTCGCCCCAATAAGATGTTATTAGTTTCTGTGATTCAAGTCTTTTTAAGCTGCTGTATAGTGAGGGCTCTTTCAATTCATAATTTCCCTGACTGTATTTGGAGATTGCTTTTATAATTTCGTATCCATAGTTATCGCTCTCACATAGTACACGGAGAATAATCGTATCTACATGTCCGCGGATTAATTCGGGACTAATATTGCCGCTGTTCACGTTGCTCACCTCTGGATTACAATGTATACTATATTACTATGTGTGTCAATGTAATGTGTATCTTAACTGTGATTATCCATCGGATAACATACACTTTGAGGTGAGTATTCCAAATACTCAGCAAATATTCAGTGGGTATTCATATACAGTTAAGCTTGCTTCTCTATACTAAGTACAGATCGGTTAGACAATAGGAACCACCTCATAGTCACTAACGATTTAACGAAACTTGGAGGTATCATTATGAAAAAGACTAACATGGGAATGATGACTGCCACCGTGTCATTGATGCTTCTAATAAGTTCTTGTGGAAATAATGAGAATGTAAGTTCATCCAATAATGAGTCCATGAATAGTGAGACTGAGATGACTAAGACGACATCAGCAGTAACAGATACAGATACACAGTCAGAAATGGAAAGAGGGAAACTCAATCAGATGGCGATCAGGCGTGGTATTATGGATGAGCGTGTACTAGACCAGTCCAAGAGGCTCGATCAAATGCTTAATCAATTCACTAGGGTAATGCGCGATGAACAGATGACCTTATGAACAACCTCAACCTCGGAAAAAGAGATGGAAGCTGTAAAATGAACAAATAGAATACAAGCGGGTTTCCCCGTTCATAATAAGAGTAGCGACTACCATAGCCGATACTCTTATTTATTGTTTGATTGAGATATGAACCCCTATAAAGGGTTTTATTTAAATATATAAAATCTAAATAAGTTAATGAAACGTGAAAACGTGGTTCGTGATATAATAGACATATACAGATCTAACAAGAAAGGTTGCAAATATATGCATGCATTCGAAGATTGGAATCAAAAGCTAAGAAAGACTTTCAACGAAACAAGTAATGAAGTTGTATTGACAGTTACAGAAGCAGGGAATCTGTTAGGTTTATCTAAGGACCAAATGAAAGTTTACGTGGATAAAAACAACCTAACCAAAATGCAGATCATGAGAAGTGCTCATAGGTACCTGCTGTTAAAAAGTGAAATAGATGAGATCGTAAAGAACAAATAACCTTTTCAGATATTGCAAGTATGATTGATAACATGACACCTATCGGGTGTCTTTTTTTTATGAAAACAATTAGATGACAATTGAATAATAAGGGCGAAATTTCAGGTGAAGCTAGTGGCACTCGGACGCTTATGGGTGATCAGAGCGTCGAATTAACACTAGACGGAGTAGTGTATTATGGTGTGTTCTTACGTGAGTGGGAACTTACATCAGCAGCTGAAGTATTAACGTTCAGCGCTTTATCAGATGAAGGAGTGGCTGTCTGGGGAAGTCGGCTAGCGGATTAAGATAGATTAAATTATTTTCCCATGAAACGCGAAGAACATACCTTGATTGGGGGTATGTTCTTCGCGTTGTCTAAGAGTAAGATGATTAGGTAAATGGATCTAAGGTTATAAATAGATTGAACGCACAACACCCTAATATCTCAGATGGATAAGAGTATTATATTTGGAGGAGACATTCATGATGAATAAGGATAAAGTGAAAGGTTTTGTAGTCGGTGTTATAGGTACGAGTTTAATTCTTGCTTCATCTGCTGCTTGGGCTAGCCCAGTATCTAAGAAAATTAACGCATTATATAACGATATCAAAGTAGTTGTAAACGGGAAAAATGTTCAATTAACAGGTCAAAATGAACCTTTTATGGTTGAAAATACGACTTATTTACCTCTCAGAGCTGTGGCTAAGGCATTAGATCAACCTGTAAAATGGGATAATGTCACAAAAACAGTTCAGATTGGAGAGGGAGTAACAACAACGAATCGTTACGAGGTAGCGGGGATTGACTATCCACAGGAATTTGAATCCTTTTTTAGTAAAGTTCAAAAACGTGTTGCCGATGGGAATAAATCTGGGGTTGCAGAGCTTGTTAATTATCCTATTAATGTGAATAGCAATGGTAAGACGGCGATCATTAAAACCAAGCAACAGTTCATCAACGAGTATGATCAGATTATGACAGACCAGGTGAAGAAGGCATTGAAGAATCAGAAGGTTCAGAATACTTTTGTAAATTATAAAGGAGTAATGGTCGGAGATGGGGAGATTTGGTTTAATGTATCTAACCAGGACCCGCATACATTTTATATTTATGCTATCAATAGATAGCTCCGTCAGATTTGGAACTATTTAGAATTCCATGTTAGCTATAACAGATAGGATTTGATAATATAACTATAGACCTCCTGATACGGAGGTCTATATTTTTATGAGGAGGAAAAGGGATGAGAAAGCATAATTTGAACGCTCTAGTGGTAAAGGCTCATACAGGGGAGGAGATATACTATGAGCCATAGTTTACTGCTAGAAGGCTCAAGGAGCCAACTCGTTCATCAACTCTGTTTCTTTGATGAAGAGAAAGAACATGTCTTGAAACAATATTACCCTGAGCCCAGTCCGGAAAGAAAACATCTGGAGCAGATTATTTCAGACTATTGCGCAACGTTAGAAAGAATACTTTCTGAACTTATTCCAGAACATTTAAATTCTACTATCCTGATCGGCAGCCAGGTGAAATTACAATATGTAGAGGACAAGTTTACAGAATCATATATCATTGTTTTTCCTCATGAGTCAGACCCGAATGAGAATAAAATCTCATGGTTGTCTCCAATAGGACTTCAATTACTGATGAAGAAAAAGGATGCAGCCTACCAACTTCATGTTCCTTCTGGAAAGATCGCGGTAAAGATAAAGGAAATCAAATATATGAACTATGGTTCAATTGAGAAACAGATGTAAATGAGGATAACAAAGCAGCCTTGCGATTGTGGCAAAGGCTGCTTTGTTGTGTGAATGACCGTTATTGGTTAACGCGTTTAAGATCATGTCCGTTATTTATTCAAATAATATATGGCATAACCGATGGCGATAATGATAATACAGGCCGTAGCTGCGATAGAAATGAATTTGAAGAAACTTTCGCATCTTTCATTCGTTACTATCTTTCGTAAATTATATTGCAATTTCAAGTGTTTACATCCCTTTCACGTCTTACTAGGTCTTACTTATTTATCTTATAAACAATGAGAATGGTGCTTCTTTGATAGGCTGTACCAGATGGTGTTGATTTGATAGTAGACCCGTAACAAATATTAATGACTTGATCATCTGCAAGATCGGCTAGGAAATCGTTAGCTCTTTTCTCAGCATAAGCTGTATCCGTATCCGTGAACTCTTTCACCTGAATCATGATGCATCGCCCTCCTTCCCACCATTTTAACATTAAATGTAAAAAATATTTCAAAATAGAGATAGGCACCCCATGAAAAATTCATGGAATGCCTATCTGTGTTCAACATAACACTGAAGGTAAGAGGTGTCAACAACTGAAATATATTAGGTTATTTTCTTGTGGTATAATCGGACTAAACAGGCCTGCGTAATGTAAGGAATAAGAGACGTTCGGGAGGAAATCATAAGTGGCTAAGCAAAAGTATTATGTGGTATGGGTAGGGAATAAACCAGGAGTTTATTCGACTTGGGCAGAGTGCCAAGAACATACAGCGAAATTTAAAGATGCAAAATTCAAGTCTTATAGCTCAAAAGCGGATGCTGAACAAGCTTACAAGGAGGGGTGGAAGAAGCATTGGGGTCTGAAGCAGCCTGACGCTAAGCAGAAGCAATCCACAAGTAGAAAAGGCTCAACTACAATCGATGAAGAGATTGACTATAATAGCATCTCTGTAGATGTGGGGACCCGAGGGAATCCAGGGCCGATAGAATATAGAGGTGTGAACACCCAGACGGGTGAGGTCATTTTCGCACATGGACCTATAAGCAAAGGTACGAATAACCTAGGTGAATTCTTAGCCGTGGTTCATTCTCTTGCTTTTCTGAAAAAAGAGGGAAGTCTCAAGACCGTATATAGCGACTCCAGAACGGCTCTGAAATGGGTAAGAGAGAAGCATGTGGCGACAACGTTAGAGCGTGATGAATCTACTCAAGAAGTCTGGGAATTGGTGGATCGAGCTCTGCAATGGTTACAGACTAACAGCTATGATAATAAGGTTCTCAAGTGGCAAACCCAAGAATGGGGAGAGATCAAAGCGGACTATGGCCGTAAGTAGGATATTATTTAAGAAAAAGGTACTGACCTTATGTGGTCAGTACCTTTTTTGGAATGATTATAATAAATCTCTTATTAGTTATTCAAACCATATGCGCTGTTCGTAATAATATCGCGAACTTCCGACTTTTGTTCTTTGTATTGTTCAAGAGTAAGACTTCCGTTAGCTAAACGCAGGTCGAGTTGTTCCGTTAATTCGGCCACCTGTAAGTCAATGACATTCTGGACATCTACATCATTGTCCTTCGCAATATCAGCTAGTGTCTTACCATTATATAGGGCGTCATGGATTTCATCATCTGACGATAGCTCAAGTACTTCAAGTAAGTCATTCGAGACAGGAGTGATTGTGTTAAGGGATTTAGTGATAGAACTTGCACTAATCATGTTATTCCATGAAGATCCGCCGATCGTGATAGCAAATACCATGGTACCTACAATAATAATTTGTTTCGAGTTCATAAGTTACCTCTTTTCCAATATGTATTTCATTTGTTATCAGGCGTTATATATATTCTAAACACCGAACCTTAGTAACAGGTTAAGATACGTTTAAGATTAGTTAAAGTTCCAAGGTTCACAAGATGGTAACCCATATAGTAGTTAACCAACTCATGCACAATTCAAACTAACCGTAGAAATAAAATAAAAAAAAGCCCCCAATGGAGCAGGAGGCCACTGAAAAAGTCCAGAAACAGTTGTTAGTGTGGCCGTTACGATAACGGATTGTCCTTACGATCGTTGTTGCCCTCAGATTTCTTGATTATATAACCTCAATAGCGGTTGAAATCCGATAGCAAAGCATATGCTTTCGAAGTAGCTTTCCAAAGGAAAGCTTGTAGACGAACGCTACCGCTTCTTCAGGACAATTCCGTTCTCTTGGCTTCTTCGAACTTGATACATTATTCTAGTTTTCAGGCATCCTTCACACAATCTATTTGTGCAAAGGATGCCTGTCTTTCGTATAATAAAGGTATCAAATCTAGGTGGGTGTTCGTGATGATTCCAAACCAACAAACTCTTAATCTAAGTCCATACATAGCCATTTACGATATCGTTGTGCCTAAAGATAATATGCTACGTCAAATCAATGAGCTCGTCGATTTCTCTTTTGTCCATGAAGAATTACAGAATAAATATTGCCTCGATAACGGTCGGAACGCAGTCCCCCCCCATTCGTATGTTCAAATATTTACTGTTGAAATCTATTTTTGATGTATCCGATGTGGATGTCGTAGAACGATCCAAATATGACATGTCTTTCAAATACTTTTTAGATATGGCACCAGAAGATCAGGTCATCAATCCCAGTTCACTAACGAAGTTTCGTAAGCTTCGCTTGAAAGATATGAACCTGCTAGACATGCTTATTCATAAAACAGTCGAAGTTGCATTAGAGAAAGAAATCATAAAAAGCAGTGCGATTATTGTGGACGCCACACATTCGAAAGCACGTTACAATCAAAAATCTCCCCAAGAGATTTTAATGGAGAAGTCTAAACTGCTACGAAAGGCAGTTTATCAAATCGATGAAAAGATGAAAGATAAATTCCCAGCGAAAACGACAACGAACGAATTGGAAGATGAACTGGACTATTGCCAAAAGGTCATAGATGCCGTGGAAAAAGAGGATGCCATCCGTGAATATCCCAAGGTAAAGGAAAAGCTGAATTATTTGAAAGAAATCGTAACTGATCACCATGAGCGCCTGCAACTTTCCAATGACCCAGATGCACGTGTAGGTCACAAAACGGCAGACTCATCTTTCTTTGGTTATAAAACACATATTGCAATGAACGAAGAACGTATCATTACAGCTGCAGTAATAACGACAGGTGAAAAAAATGATGGGAAACAACTTCAAACCTTAATTGAAAAAAGTCGCCAAACCGGAATGGAAATCGATAGGGTTATCGGAGATGCAGCCTATTCAGAGAAGATAATATCCAGTATGCTAACCAGAATGAATTACAATTAGTATCTAAGTTAAATCCAATGATCACGCAAGGAGCACGAAAAAAGGAAGATGAATTTGAGTTCAATAAAGATGCAGGAATGTATGTTTGTAAGGCTGGACATATGGCGATTCGAAAGCACGTCAAGGGAGGAAAGATGTAGGGAAAAACCAAGTAGATACCTATTACTTTGATATTAGTAAATGTAGACAACGTCCTTTGAAAGAGGGTTGTTATAAAGAAGGGGCAAAAACAAAAAGCTATTCGGTAAGCATTAAATCAGCAGAGCATAGTGCACAGCAAGTATTCCAAGAAAGTGAATACTTCAAAGAGAAGGCAAAAGAACGCTATAAAATAGAAGCCAAGAATGTGAATTAAAACACCGACACGGGTATGATGTAGCATCATCTTCGGGTCTGGTTGGCATGCATATGCAAGGTGCGATGGCCATATTCGCCGTCAATATGAAACGAATCATAACTTTAATGACAGAAAAAAAGTAAGATAGATCGTAAAGAAAGGCGACATTCCGTTCATAAATCGAACTAAAATGTACCCTTTGTAAAGGACAATTATAAAAAGGTTAGCTAACTTATTGAAGCTGCTGTCTGTATTTTGCAGGCGGCAGCTTTTTTAAATTC
>NZ_JBNPWS010000035.1:0-55554 GCF_050433705.1 Paenibacillus sp. DS2015
TCCAAGTATGTGCTAGGGCTGTATGGTTTCAAACATGCATCCTATTTTCATCCATGGGGGTGGCCGTCAGGTCATGGGAGTTTTGAACAACCTCTCTAAGAGGGACCCCTTCATATGTTATAAATAGCTACTATGACAAGAGTGTTAATTTATTACATATGGAGGCTTCAATATATACCACTTGTCAAGGTCTTCTATACATGAGTAGCTTGTGATGGAGCTTCTTACTGCTATAAAGATATCCCCCTTTTTATCTTCATCCCCACTCGCTGCATGCCCTTGAGTGATATTTTCGATCAAATGAGCTTGTGATTTATCCTGCTGATGAGTATCATTAGCTTGAGGTGACTTTTGATAATGGAAAGATTACAGAAAATATTAGCACAAGCAGGAATCGCATCGAGACGTAAATGCGAAGAATTAATCGTTGCAGGTAAAGTGGAAGTTAACGGGGAAACCGTAACTACGCTAGGAACAAAGGCGGACCCCGACCAAGATATCATTACGGTAGCTGGTAAGCCGATTAAGCATGAGAAAAAGGTATATGTGGTTATGAACAAACCTAAAGGGGTTATTACAAGTGCATCAGACCCTGAGGGACGTAAAGTTGTATCTGATTATTTAAAGGGAATTCATGAGAGAGTATATCCAGTCGGTAGACTTGATTATGATACAGAAGGATTGCTTCTGCTCACAAATGATGGCGAGTTTGCTAATCTGCTTACACACCCCAAACACCATGTGCCAAAAACATATATGGCCACAGTAAAAGGTGTGCCGCACGGTAGTGAATTGGACAAGCTGAAGGCAGGTATTATGCTTGATGACGGCATGACAGCACCAGCGGAAGTGGAATACAAGGATATCGATACAGCCAAGAATGAATCCATTATTTCAATAACGATCCATGAAGGACGTAACCGCCAGGTTCGCCGGATGTTTGAAGCTATTTCCCATCCCGTTATTAAGTTGAAACGGATCGCATTTGGTGAATTGTTGCTGCATAATTTGAAGCGTGGTTTGTATCGTCATCTCACCAAAGATGAAGTGAATGATTTGATACAATTAGCTAAATCTCCGAAGCCTGCGAAAAAGAAATGGTAAAGGTCACATAACTTTCAAATATAGCGGCTACATTTATGACAAATTTCGTTATAATTGTTCATAGGATGTTCACAACATATGAATGAATTATGATTAATGTCATAGAAGAGGGGCTTCAAAATGGGGAAATCCAGAAAAAAAATTCAAATTATAATCCTCCTTGTGATCGTCATACTCGGAGGATATGCTATTGTATCGAATGTAATGGGCTCGAATAGTAAAGCTGAAGCAGGTAAAAAAGTACCTGATTTCAATTTACTGGGACTAGATGGTACAGTGCATAATTTGGATGAATACAAGGACAAAGCATTGGTTATAAATTTCTGGGGCACATGGTGTGAGCCATGTGTTAAAGAAATGCCGGCTTTGCAAGCGCAATCGGAGAAGTGGAAAGACAAGGATGTGGTGGTCATCGGGATTAATGCCGGAGAAGACCGGATGTCTGTTGAGAACTTTGTGAAGCAAGTGAAAGTTAGTTTCCCAGTGTTACTCGATCCCAACAAAGAAGCGGTTCAGAATTATGGCATATCGCCCCTTCCGACCACCATTTTTGTGTCGGCTAATGGTAGGGTGAATAACATCCATATTGGGCAACTGGATCTAAATACACTGGATACTCAAATTGAACAGTTGGTGGGATCACAATGATGAATAATTTGGTGTCTTTTAAGAATACGAAATGTGATTGTGGCCACCAGAACCCTGTTGGAACTGTGTTATGTGAAGCTTGTGGTAAACCCCTAGCTGAAGAGGATCAACAATCTCAAGAAGTATTAGAAATGAGATATGACGGGATGGCTCGGCGTTCTCAACGCGATAATCCCAATATCATTGACCGCATTTGGAATTTTTTCTCCTCGGTTAAGATCGCTGTGTACATGATTATATTCACACTTGTAGGTTCAATGCTAGGCACCATTTTCCCACAGGAGAGTACGTTCTTGAATGTCGATCCGTCAACTTATTATCCAGATACATACGGTACGGCGGGAACAATCTATTACAAGTTGGGTCTGTCCCACACTTATGAATCATGGTGGTTCGTATCCTTGTTAGTCATGATCGGAGCTTCACTCGTGATTTGTAGCTTGGATCGTGTACTCCCGCTATACAAAGCTCTTACTAAGCAAAAAATACGTAAACATATTCAATTTCTAACGCGTCAAAAAGTTGTGCTCCAAACTCCAATTGAAGGAGATCCCGAAGCGTGGGTGCAGAATATCGTGGCTCCGCTTAAGAAAAGAGGGTATCGAGTTCATACGGAAGGTACTGCGTTGCTTGCTGAGAAATACCGTTTCAGCCGTTGGGGGCCTTATGTCCTTCATATTGGTCTTATCATATTTCTACTGGCTGTATTGGCAAGAGGGCTTCCTGGTCTACATATGGACCAACATATGGCTTTTCCTGAAGGGGAAATTAAACATATTACGAATACCTCTTTATATTTAAAAAATGAGAAGTTCACCGTTGAGTATTACACAGAGGATGATCTTCCTGATGAATTTAAAGGTAAAGGGAAAATAATGCCTAAGCTATTTCAGACACAAGCTGTGCTTTATGAATGTACATCAGAATGTGATGATGTCACCAAGGAACCTGTTCTGAAGGAAGTTGCACGACATGATATTCAAGTAAATGATGCCTTAAATTATAAAGGACTCAAAGCCTATCAGTTTGATTATGATGTCACTCCGATTCTAAGATCCGTAACTCCAACACTTATTGATAAGACAACAGGTAAGGAATATGGCAACTTTAAATTAGATATCAAAAACCCAGAACGTAAATATGAGCTAGGTGATTTAACCCTTGAACTGAAAGAGAAATATATGGATTTTGGATTGAATGATCAAGGTGTGCCTGTTACTAAGTCACCTAATCCGAATGCGCCAGCTTTTCTCTTTCTAATCAAGGGACCGAATTTACCAGCTGAAGGTGTGCAATATTTCTACTTCCCTAAACAGATCGATAAAGAGCGTTTTCAACAAGATCAGATCAACGCTAGACTAGGCGGAGAAGATTACTCGTATGAATTAGATGTAAAAGGGATGGAGAATGTCGATTTCGCCATGTCTACCTCCTATTTAAACATTAGAGTAGATAAAGCTATGCCGTTCATATGGGTGGGTGCAGCTATTGTTATGTTAGGTCTGATTATGGGCTTTTACTGGCAGCATCGGCGGATCTGGCTTCGTATTGACGAAGGCATGCTAACTCTAGGTGCACATACGAACAAAAACTGGTTCGGGATTCGACGAGAAGTTTGTACTGTGTTGCAAAAGGTGAATTTGGAAGTGGACGAAAAGTCCTTGGAAAACGGAGGGAATCAAGCATGAATTTATTAGATATTAGTAGTGACTTTTTTATGATCTCATTCTTTATTTATTGTGTAGCCTTTATTCTATATGGTGTGGCCGTCATGGGACGCAATTGGAGAAATCGAGATGCTGAGAAGCATACGAAAAAATGGGGAAATATAGCTTTCGTTGTATCCTCTTTAGGTTTAGTTGCTCAACTCGTCTATTTTTTTACCCGCTGGAAGGGTGCAGGTCACACTCCTGTTAGTAACATGTTCGAGTTCATGGCTTTTCTGTCCATGATGATTATCGTAGCATTTACGGTTGTTTACATGATTTATAAGAAGACACTATTGGGACTCTTCGCTGTTCCTATTACCATTGTCATTATGGCATATGCGGCCGTATTCCCGCAGGAAGTGCAGCCGCTTATTCCATCACTTCAATCCTACTGGTTGAAAATTCATGTGACCATGGCGGCGTTAGGCCAATCCTTCTTTGCCATCGGTTCTGCTGCAGGCTTTATGTACCTCTTGCGTACTGTGAATTTTTCTAGCAAGAGTAAATCGGATCGACGTCAACAACGTGGCGTAGAGTTCACGTTATTCTCTATCGTCATTATTATTGGATTTCTTGTAGCCGTATTTGCATTCCGTCTTGGGGGATATGAATCCGTATTCACCCAAGAAAAAGCTGCACAAGGGGTGGAGACCGCAGCTACTATTACCACAGTAGAGTATAATTTACCTCCTATTGTAGCTCCCTATGATAGTAAAATTGAAAGTTATCAATCCTTCTTAGGCGTTAGCAAGCCTCTATTCGATGCTCCTTCTTGGATGAATGGGATTAATGCAGGTAAGAAGTTGAATACCGTAATCTGGTCCATTATCTCTGGAATAATTTTATATGCGCTCATTCGACTTATTCTTCGCAAATCTATTGGTAAGGCAATCCATCCTTTATTAAATGGGATAGATCAAGATGACTTAGATGAAATTGCTTATAGAGCCATCGCGATCGGATTCCCTATCTATACATTAGGTGCACTGATTTTCGCCATGGTGTGGGCACAGATTGCCTGGGGACGCTTCTGGGGATGGGATCCCAAAGAAGTATGGGCACTTATTACATGGCTCTTCTATAGTGTATACTTACACTTAAGATTATCACGTGGTTGGCAAGGTCAGAAGTCAGCTTGGCTTGCGGTAATAGGGTTTATCGTGGTAATGTTTACTCTTGTAGGTATTAATTTAGTTGTTGCTGGACTACACTCTTATGCAGGTACAAATTAGTTTATTCGTTAAAAAATAGTGTAATTCGACAATCCGTTTCACATTTGCTGTTGAATGTTGAAACGGATTTTCGTTATAATTGGTCTTTAGAAGTGGATCTTTTGTGGAGTGAGGTCTATCTTGATCATGAATAAGACTTTCTGCTTGGATGCCTTCTTAGGATAATAAAGGGGTTGTTGATGATGTCGGAGCATGTGAACCGAATACTAGTAGTGGACGATGAAGAACGAATTCGCCGCTTGCTCAAAATGTACTTGGAAAAAGAAGGTTATGAAGTTGATGAAGCTGAAGATGGTGAAATAGCACTACAAAAGGCTACAACCAATGAATATGGATTGATTGTGCTGGATTTAATGCTGCCTGGAATAGATGGGGCAGAGGTATGTTCGCGTCTCAGACAAGTGAAATCGACTCCGGTGTTGATGTTGACAGCAAAGGGAGAAGAGATTAATCGGGTACAAGGATTTGAAGTTGGTGCTGATGATTATGTTGTAAAGCCGTTTAGTCCACGTGAAGTCATCTATCGTGTGAAGGCGATTTTACGTCGTTCGTCTGCAACTGCTTATTTATCAAAAGAGAGCAATTCAAGTAATAATATTGTATTCCCGTATTTGATTATCGAACATGATGCGCACAGAGTAACCGCAAGCGGTGAGGAAGTCAGTCTGACACCTAAGGAATATGAATTGCTACATTATTTGGCGATTTCACCGGATAAGGTATTCTCTAGAGAAGAGCTACTGAAGGATGTATGGAACTACGAGTTTTTTGGCGATTTACGTACAGTGGATACCCATGTGAAGCGTTTGCGTGAGAAGTTGAACAAAGTGTCTCCAGAATCAGCAGCTATGATTACTACTGTATGGGGCGTTGGCTATAAGTTAGAGGTCGCGAAGTAACGTGAACTTCTGGAGATCACTTGTAGGTAAGCTGTGGATTACAATCATTTGTCTGGTGGCTTTTGTGCTCATCACATTAGGGCTGTTTCTACTTCCGTATATAGACACGAACTTTACGAATTCCGGTGATATCAAACGTTTGTTTACATACACCTGTATCATTGGGTTTTCTATGACCACTTTTTTCGCTTTGTTTCTATTAACTAAGATTACTCAGCCCATGAAGAAATTAATATTGGCAGCTGATGCGATCCGCCAAGGTGAATATGGAACCAGGTTATCCTTTGTTACTAGCGATGAAATTGGAGAACTTGCTAATACGTTTAATCATATGGCAGCTGAGTTAGAAGATAACATTCGTAATCTCAATCAAGAGAAGGAACATCTGGCAAGTGTACTCCGAAGTATGAGCGACGCTGTGATTACCTTTGATAACTCAGGAAAGGTCATCTTGACGAATCCTCAAGGTCAGAATGTGATCGAACTGTGGAAAGATTTGGATTGGGATTATGATTCTAAAGAGGGTCACATCAATGAAGTTCCCGGACCTTTGCTTGATTTATTTGATATGACGCTGAATGGTAGTGGAGATTCGAGCTCACAAGTACATGTTAAGGATGGCGTGTGGTCTATGCATATGACACCTTTGTATTCCGATGATCATATTCGTGGGGCAGTAGCAGTCATGCGGGATGTAACGGAACAAGTAAGGTTAGAGAAGATGCGAACAGACTTCGTAGCCAACGTGTCACATGAAATAAGAACACCACTATCGATGATGCAAGGTTATAGTGAAGCTTTATTGGATGGTATGGCAACATCTCCAGAAGAAAGCCAAGAGTTGATTCAAGTTATTCATGACGAATCGCTCCGGATGGGTCGACTTGTGAAAGATCTGTTGATTCTGGCAAGGATGGAAGCTGGACATACAGATGAAGCTATGGCTATGCTTGATCTACATGAGTTACTTGAGCGTGTGTTTCGCAAATTCTCTGTTCTTTCTAAAGAATATGGGATTAAGCTCCATTATATCAAGCATTCCGACAACCTGATTCTTGAATCAGCCGATGAGGATAAGTTGGAGCAAGTACTGACGAATTTACTTGATAATGCTTTCCATCATACACCTAGTGGTAAAAGTGTATATATTATAGCCGAACGAATTCAGAAGGATGATGCAGGAACGCTTCAACTGCAAATTATTGATGAAGGAGTCGGCATACCGAAAGAAGATATACCGTTTATTTTTGAAAGATTCTACAAGGCGGATAAGGCAAGAGTTCGTGGAAAGACCGGTGGAACAGGATTAGGTCTCTCCATTGTCAAGAATATTATTGAATTCCATCATGGGGGTATTAAAGTGGCAAGTAAACTTGGTGAAGGGACTTCGTTCACAGTGAGTTTACCTGTCGAATATCGGAAATAATGAAGAATTGTTTAGATGACACCTCTTACCAGAGGTGTTTTTTGTAGAAGTATACACATAAATATTGTTCAACGTGGAACAAATAGGGTTAATAAATAGAGTGAGTAAATATGGTAAATTAAGTAATTTTTATTCTTCGCTTGTATGGCAAGAACCTAAGGAGGATTAGCAATTGATGAGTAAACCTTATATATTAGCCCTTGATCAGGGGACAACAAGTTCACGGGCCATTATATTTGACAACAAAGCCATTGCTGTATCGCAAGGACAGACTACGATCAAGCAGAGTTATCCCGCTCCAGGTCTAGTTGAACATGATGGTGAAGAAATATGGGAATCGCAATTGCTCGCGGCGAAAGAAGCTTTGCATGCAGGTGGAATTTCATCAGACCAGATTCGTTCTATAGGGATTACGAACCAACGAGAGACAACGATCATATGGGACCGTGTTAGTGGGGAAACGATTCATCCGGCTATTGTATGGCAAGATCGACGCACTGCCACACTCTGTGAAGAGTTAAAAGCTCGAGGGCTTGGACAAAGGGTAACGGACAAAACGGGCCTTCTAATCGATGCGTATTTCTCAGCTACCAAAATCGCTTGGCTTCTTGATCATGTCTCAGGAGCAAGGGCCAAGGCGGAGAAGGGACAACTACTAGCGGGGACGATGGATACATGGATGATCTGGAAGTTGACTAGCGGCAAGGTGCATGCAACAGACGTCACGAATGCATCCAGAACGATGTTATTTAATTTAGAGACTAGAAGCTGGGATGAAGAGTTATTGTTAGAATTAAACATTCCCCGGTCGCTGCTTCCTCAGGTGTATATGTCGGGACACCATTTTGGCGATACAGATCCGAAATGGTTCGATGGTGTGTCTATTCCCATTCATTCAGTACTTGGTGATCAACAAGCTGCTTTATTCGGTCATACTTGCCTTGAAGCAGGGAGTGCTAAGAATACCTATGGAACCGGTTGTTTTATATTGATGAACACAGGCAATGAACGAGTCACATCCTCTCATGGACTACTTACAACAGTGGCTTGGGGTATAGGCGAAGAAATGTATTACGCACTAGAAGGTAGCGTATTCGTAGCTGGGGCTGCTGTCCAATGGTTAGAAGAAGGTCTGGGTCTAATTCATGAGCCTGCACAATCTGAAGAGGTTGCTCTTGGCGTGTCCAGCAGTGATGGAGTAGTGGTTGTACCTGCATTCACAGGTCTTGGAGCTCCTTACTGGGATATGTATGCTCGCGGAGCTATATTTGGCCTTACAAGAGGGACCACTGCGAATCACATCGTACGTGCGACGCTAGAGTCGCTTGCTTATCAATCAAGGGATGTCATTAATGCCATGGAGAAGGATGCAGGGATGCCGCTTCGAGAGCTTCGTGTTGATGGTGGAGCTGTATCTAACAATCTATTAATGCAGTTCCAAGCAGACGTTCTTGGTGTGGAGGTCATACGTACTCAGCATACAGAGACGACAGCACTTGGGGCGGCGTTACTCGCTGGCTTAGTTAGTGGAGTATGGACGAAAGAACAATTAAAGGAATTCAATACGGCTGAGAAGTCGTTTGAACCTCTTATGGACCAAGAAGAGCGTGAACGGTTATATCTCATTTGGCAGGATGCGATTCGTCGGACAATGGGCTGGGAACAGCACGAGATACAAGAGTAATCATTTGAAATAATAACAAAAAATATCAATTGGAGAAACGGGTCGATCGTGGAGCGTTTACTTGCCAGCGTATTCCTGCATATTTGTTATAAAAAAAGGCGTCCCTAAGCCATTTTCATGACTTTTGGGACAGCCTTTTTGTTATGACTATTAGACGATTAATATATCAGTGCTATATACCTATATTTTAGTCTAAAACAATCTCTATAGCGGTATTAATTTCTTGTAGTGCAGCTAATTGAATCAATACATTCTTAGGTACCTCTTTATCTACAGTAAGAATCATGATCGCTTCACCGCCAACAATTTTGCGTCCTACTTGCATCGATGCGATGTTGACATCATTTTGTCCTAGAAGTGTACCTACTTTACCAATGATGCCTGGTTTATCGTTATGAGAGATTAATATTTGATGTCCCGCTGGTGCGATATCAACTGGGAACTTATCTAGCAATACGATACGCTCTCCGTAACCTTGTAGCAATGTACCTGCAACGAGGGAATCTTGATTATTCTGTGTTTTTAAAGTGACAGAGATCAAGTTTGTGAAGCCTTTTGTTTTTGGTGCTTTAGATACAACGACATTCACATCGCGGGCTTTAGCAAGGTGTGTGCAGTTGACGATATTGACTTCGCTACCAAGGTGATGAGAGAGCACACCTTTAATAATATAACGAGTGAGTGGTAAAGTATCAACATCAGAGAGATCACCGGCATAGTCTACTTGGATCTCACTTACAGCCTGATTTGTAACTTGGGCAGCAAAGCGACCAAGCTTTTCACCAAGGGAGAAGTAAGGTTGTAGCTTATTCATCACACTAGGAGCAACAGGTGGAATGTTAACAGCATTTTTGAACGGTTCGTCGCGTAAGATGTGTAATACTTCTTCAGATACATCAATGGCTACATTCTCTTGCGCTTCGATTGTCGATGCACCTAAGTGAGGTGTAACGATAATTTGTGGATGACTTAAGAAAGGATGGTCTGCTTGTGGAGGCTCGTGTTCGAATACATCAAAAGCAGCTCCGGCTACAATACCTTGATCAATGGCTTCGATTAGGGCGTTCTCATCGATGACACCGCCGCGTGCACAGTTGATAATACGCATTCCTTTTTTCATCACTTCGAATTGTGGGCGAGAAATCATATTGCGTGTCTCAGGTGTCAGAGGCGTATGGACGGTAATAAAGTCCGCACCTTTAATAATATCATCGACAGAAGCTAGCTTCACTTCCATTTTCTCTGCACGTTCTTCAGTAAGGAACGGGTCATATGCAAGGATATTCATTCCGAACGCTTTAGCACGTCTTGCAACTTCGCTACCGATCCGTCCCATTCCCATAACACCTAATGTTTTGTTGTTAAGCTCAACACCGATAAATGTTTTACGATCCCATGTTCCTTTAATCGTCTTGGCATAAGCTTGTGGAATATGACGCGCTAGAGCCATCATCATTGCAAAAGTGTGTTCACATGTCGTAATCGTGTTACCGTCAGGTGCATTAATAACGATAATTCCGCGCTTCGTTGCTGCTTCAAGATCTATATTATCCACGCCAACTCCCGCACGTCCTACAACCTTAAGGTTGGTTCCAGCTGTCATGATGCGTTCCGTTACTGTAGTCTGGCTACGAACCAACAATGCATCGTATTCGCCGATAATTGCTACCAATTCGTCTTCGCTAAGACCTGTCTGTTTCACAACCGTTACATCACTTGCGTCCATCAATTGCTGAATTCCGAGATCACTGATAGGATCCGATACCAATACTTTAAACATGAGTTTGTCCTCCTTAAATGATTAAGCTAATATAATAAGGAATGCGCCTCTTTAAGATACATTCCGCAAAACCGTTGTAACGCGTTGACGCATCAAAGGAAAGGGATAACAAAAAAACTCTTAATCCGCATACTACTGGCGTGTAGTAAGGGACGAGAGTTGTTCGTGGTACCACCCTAATTCACTGCTAGACATCAGCAGCCTCAATGGTCAATCAAGACCATAACTGATAACGGATGTCATCCGACTGCACCTACTTCATTTCAATGCAGTTTCTCAGGAATGCTAAGAACACAACTTCGCCACCGGTTTGCACCATACACCGGCTCTCTGTAGACTATGTAATGTCTTGTTTCCATCATCGTTGTTTTCGAACTTAATTTTGTCATAATGTATCATGGTGACGTAATACCTGTCAATAGCAGTGCGCACAATTCTACAAGTGAGCCCCGAAATCCGGTTTCTTGAAATGTTCGGCAATATTCGCTATGCTATTTTGTAGAGTATTTCATGGGTTTACTAGATTTTTATTCGTAGAAAAAAGGGATTTGAGGAAGAAGTTCCTCCTGATATAGGTTTTTCTTTTTCATAAAGTCATTTTCTTTGACTGCATCGGTACGGTTAAGCAAATTGATGATAGATTGTACAGTTGTTAATTTAAGAGATTGGGCACTACCTGTATTAAGCATATAATCGATTTTTGCTGTCATATCATGTGGATCGTAAGCACCATACATGGAGTTATTTAATAGAATTGCCGATACAGCAGCATTTTTGACAATTAAAGGATACTCATCCCATTCTTTTAGTGAGAGTTGTTTTTGATATGCATATTGCTCAGGAATATCAGGATTTACTTTAGCTCCCCATTTTAGCATAGCAGCATAAAAATTCTTTTGTGCAAGAAGACCATATTTGGTAGCACTTTTGTAATAGGTTTCTTGTTGAAGTTCCTTCATGATCTGCTCGCTACTCTTCTGATTGGAGGCAGACAGATTAGTTATGGAATCTCCAAATAAACGAATGCTTTTGAGTAGATTCGTTTGGGCATCTTGCAGTAGTGGGGAGGAAGTATACATGGTATCTTTCATAACCTCATTATATTTTTTATCTGCAAGATTGCTCAGTTTTTTGAGCAACTTTTTATTCTTGCTTGCATCTTCATTCCGAATGAATGCTTCAGTCTGAGAGACCCATTCTGATTTGAACTCGCGATAGGGTAAAAATACGGTATGATAGAAAGTAACTAAATCCTTTTGCTGATAAGAATCTGAGAATTCAGGTGCGGTAGGGGATACTTTTAAATATTCGTATTTAGCATCCGTTCGATCTGCTCCCACCTTTACGCCCGAAAAAAAGGCGGCTACAGCTAGAATAAGTACGAAAATAAAGGCTAAGCTGAAGTACATTTCACTTCTAGAGGATTTGTTTTTCATCGTTAATTAGCTCCTTTAATAAAAAATAAAACAAATTGTAGAACAGGTAGGCCATAATGAAAAAAATCAAACTAAAAATTCCGAAAATTAAGATCAAGCAAGTGACTGCAGACCAGTTAACAGAGCGGTTACTCTTGCTCAACTTATACATTACACAGGGCCTTACATTGTTTATCGGTATCGTGTGGTTATTATTACAGAAGAGAAACCCTTTTGAACTATTTTCTATAGGTGAAAATGAAAGTTTTGTGGCATGGGGTCTTGGATTGGCAGCTATAATGCTTGCTGTTGATTTCTTAGTGTCTAGAATAATGCCAGAAGATAGTATGGATGATGGCGGGATTAACCAACTTTTATTTGGGAATCGTCCGATCTGGCATATCATTTGTATTGCAGCAATAGTTGCGGTATGTGAAGAGATGTTATTTAGAGGGGCCATGCAATATGCTATAGGTCCATATTGGACTAGTATTATATTCGCAGTTATTCATATACGTTATTTGAAACACTGGATCCCGACAGGATGGGTATTTCTCAGCAGCTACGGTTTGGGTTACATATATATTCACTCGGGGACCATACTCGCTCCAATTTTGTGTCATTTCGTTATTGATTGTATATCTGGATTTGTGATTCGTTTTCGGAGGGAAGAAGCATCATGAGTAATCAACTAAGTCGGGTAGAGAGCCTGAAGAAAAGACGTTTAGAAGAGAAAAGTAAGCCATTGTTACAAAGGGTTACACGGAAAGTAACCGACACAGCAGATGTTAAAGAAACAGTTTCATCTCCAGCTATAGATACGCAGAATGATGATCAGGAACCCGTTCCTGCAAGAACGGATACGTATTCATCGCAACGTATGAAACTTAGTAAAATATTCTTAAATACGCTCATCGTGTTATTCTTCTTGCTTACGATAGGATTAGTATGGTGGGGAATCGAGGGAGCACCTGATTGGAAGGAAATGTGGTGATAATTATAGGGATGATGTGGATCCTGGGTATGATTGTGATTGTGTCAGGTGTGTGTCTAATTAGTTGGATGATTCATGAAGCCATGCGGAATGATATTATTCCTATAGATGTTGAATTGGATAGACTTCCGGATGCATTTGATGGTTGTAACATTCTTTTGATAACGGACATTCATCGCAGAACGTTGCCACGTGATTTGTTGCTTTCTATGAAGGGAACTGTGAATTGGGTGTTCTTAGGTGGAGATATTATGGAAAAGAATGTGCCGCTATCTAAGGTGGAGCGTAACATTCAGTCTGTCCAAAGTGTCGCACCTGTTTATGCGGTGCATGGTAACCATGATCATGACGCAGATGTGGCTGGACTAGATGACTTATTGCATCGTTATGATGTGACCCTACTACAGAATGATAATACTTTATTAGAACATAACGGAGAACGAGTGTGGCTAACGGGGATGGATTACCCTCATGTATATAAACATGCGTATCCGGCGCTCCCTAGACTTCCTGAGGAAGAACTGGATCGATGTAGAGTCGTGCTTGTACATGACCCAGCTTGGGTTACGCGCTATACGACGCTGCCAGCAGATTTGATATTGTCGGGTCATACGCATGGCGGACAGATCATTATTCCATTTATAGGAGCCCCACAATTGAGTGGCTTTTATCAACAACATGCGCACGGCTTATTCAAGTGGAAACAACCTTATGGGTTAGTGAGGAATGCTCAGATGTTGGTTAGCCGAGGATTTGGGTATAGGCATGTTCCACTTCGGTTTCGCTGTTCAGCGGAAATGAACCTCATTACATTACGCAAGAAAAGTCTTCAGTCTTAACATCATCAAAAAGGTTGCCCTGATGTTCTTGTCAAACATCAGGGCAACCTTTTTGTTCATACATAATGAAATGTTTCTTAACGCATGGATAGCTCAATGCTACGTGGATCAACAAAGGAATATCCCTTAGCCTCTAGCTTGGTAAGTAAAGTATCTAAGGTTTCAACTGTCCAAGGTAACTCATGCATTAGAATGTTACTTCCTGAATGTAGTTGATCCATTACGTTCGCAATGATTTTTTCTGTTTTATTCTTGTCTTTTGACTTCATTTCCCAATCTAATGAACCATTAGACCATGTCATATAGAGTAGTCCATTCTCTTTGGCTACTTTCTTCCCTACATCACCGCCAGAGCCATGAGGTGGGCGAAAGAATACAGGAGTTTCACCGATGGTATCTTTAACAATTTTTTGTACATCTTCAATTTGTTTCTTTACCGTTGTCTCCGATTCCTTGTTCAATTCAATATGATCCCAACTATGGTTACCAATAATCTGCTTTCGATCATGAATGAGTTTCAGCAGTTCGGGATGCTCTTTAACACGGTAGCCATTTACAAAGAAAATCGCTTTCGCCGAATGTTTATCTAGCGTGTCGATCAACTGATTAATCATCGCTTCTTCCTTAGGCCCGTCATCGAAAGTAAGCAGAACGACCTTTTTAGGAGAGCTTTCATCGTTAGGAACAATATCATAATTACTGTTCATATGGTACTTGATGGGAACTTCTAATTCAGCTTCTTCAGTTTCTGGATCAGCTTCTGAATCAGAAACTTCAGAAACTTCTGGAACTTCTACTTCTGTTGAAGGTTCCTTATTTTCTTCGATGATAGCGGCAGGTTCAGGTTCTAGCTGCTGTACTTCGCCTGTGGGAACTGCAGGTTCTGGCTGTGAGCTTTGTGTATTTTCTTGATTGTTACAGGCACTAAGTACAAGACTTATGGCTAGGAATAGCACTGCTGTAGGTTTTGTCATTATTCCATCTCACTTTCCTATATTTAGCCGTATGAGCTTTGTTGATTAAGCAAATACTAGGCATGATTCTATCACATAAGGAGGTAGTAAATGTGAATACTTCGTCATTTTTAACGGGTGTTTTGATTGGAGCAGCAGCAACGAGTATGATTTCTAAGAATAAAGGGACAACGGGACAAGGTAATGGACCTGTCAGTCAAATGGCTGATAAAGCCATAGATAAAGTGATGGATTTTGCGACAATGGGCGGCATCATGAGCGGCAACGATAGTGGGTATCCCACCCAAGGCTCAAGTTCTCACTCATCTCAAAGTTCCAGCGCAACTTCCGGAAGCAAGACACCGACCTATTCGAAGGAATCTAACCTAAGCATGGTAAAGGATTTCATTCGTAGTAATCCAGATGTAAAACAAGAAGTAGATTTGATTCTTAGAGAAACAAATACGGTCATACCCGGATTGTAAACTTGAATCAACAATTAGAATCATTTCCAGGCATTTATTGCCTGTGATAAATGATTCTTTTTTTGTCTTTTTTATTACGTGCATTTGTGGATATAAAATGATACGATACTTACATAAGAAC
The DNA here is from genome assembly GCF_050433705.1 of Paenibacillus sp. DS2015. NCBI lineage: Bacteria > Bacillati > Bacillota > Bacilli > Caryophanales > Paenibacillaceae > Paenibacillus > Paenibacillus sp. DS2015. The sequence continues at coordinate 15,290 of NZ_JBNPWS010000035.1, forward strand.
CATTTTCAGCACACATTAAATGAGACATCATAACTTGTTATATCTCATTGTTACAGAGGAGGATCCTGTCATGAAAATAGAACGTTTAAGTCCAGATAAGATACGGATTTTCCTCACGTTTGACGACCTGAGTGAGCGGGGCATCCAAAAAGAAGACATGTGGCAAGAAATACCGAAGGTGCATGACCTATTTACTGACATGATGGATCAAGCCTATAATGAAGTCGGTTTCGATGCAACAGGGCCATTGGCTGTAGAGGTTTTCGCTTTGCCTGCTCAAGGAATGGTCGTAATAGTGACTCGTGGGAAATACGATCATCATCTATACAGTAGTCTCGGAGAAGATGAAATGCCTGAAGAAATCTATGAAATGGAAGTTACGCTGGAACAAAGTGATTCCATTGTGTACGCTTTTAGTGATTTCGAAATTTTAATTGAAGCGGCACATGTACTTCAAGGGCATATTACTGAGGCAGGCATACTGTATAGCTATAAAGATAAGTGGGTTCTATACTTGGACCCTGCAGATTTAGAGGATGATAAACATCCTGCGTTGATTGCGGTGCTGGCGGAATTTGGAGAGGCTACTTCCACTACTGAAGCAGTTCTTGAAGAATACGGTAAAGTAATCATGGCGCAAGATGCAATCAAGATCATTTGTGAGCATTTTGCACGCCAAGAATAAGATGAATCTTAGTAATACACAGATGGAGGGAAGTAACGGTGCTATTGTTTTCGATTATTGCGTCATCAGTGGCGCCGAGCCTTGCCTTACTGACCTATTTCTATCTTAAGGATAAATATGATCAAGAACCACTTCATATGGTGCTCAGAGTGTTCCTGCTAGGACTATTAATCGTCTTTCCGGTGATGATAATCCAGAGAGGACTTACACTAGGTCTTGGAGAGAATCCCTTCGTTGATTCCTTCTTTATCTCATCAGGTGTAGAGGAATTCTTGAAATGGTTCGTATTATATCACATGATTTATAACCATACCGAGTTTGATGAACCATATGATGGCATTCTTTATGCAGTAGCCATTTCGCTTGGTTTTGCAACGGTGGAGAACGTACTTTATGCCTGGTATAGTCATGCATCAGTAGGAACTATGTTTATTCGGGCCTTACTTCCTGTATCGGGGCACGCTTTGTTTGGAGTGATGATGGGCTATTATATTGGTCGAGCTCGGTTTGCAGAAGGTAAAGTGGTCAAGAAGTACCTTATATACTCATTTCTCTTCTCATGGTTTGTTCATGGGGTATACGATCTCATCCTATCAACTATGGCTAATTACTGGATTTGGTTCATTATCCCATTGATGGCGAGCTTATGGTATGGGGGAATGGGGAAGGTGAAGAGAGCGAATAGTCGTTCACCCTTTCGATTTCTAAAGAGAGAAGAAGAGGTTAATATATACAAATAATGGACAGACTTGATCTGATGAAGTGATAACTTTTAGAGTTATTACCTAAGGCTGGAGGTGTCTTTTTCTTTGCGCGTTAAAGTGAAAATTGTTTGTGGACAATGTGGAGAGCGTTTCTTCCTAGCTGGCAAAAAGGAACAAGGTAAAATCGAGACGGGATTTAAACAGTGTATATGCGATAATCAGCAACATTTTGAAATCGAAGAGGTTCCTTTCTAGTATGAAAATTCGATTAGAAGTGTTCGAGAAATTCATTGAAATGAAACAAGTAACTTTTTTTGCGAATTTCTCGCATAAGACTTCCTTCTTCTTGTCACACTACTGATAGTGATTAGAAGAAGGGAGTTTTTTAGTTATGTATAAGCGATTGAGTGCCGTATTGTTTCCTGTTATGACGATATTCCTCATTGGTGCGCTCGTATGGGGGTATCAGGAGAATCAAGAAAAGAACGCCGTATTGATTAAAGCGGAGAACCAATATCAACGTGCGTTTCATGATTTGTCTTACCACATGGATCGATTGCATGGTGAAATTGGGAATACTTTAGCTGTTAACTCAACATCTAATGCAATGCACCGTAAGGGCTTGATCAATGTTTGGCGCCTAACTAGTGAAGCGCAAAATGAGATTAATCAACTACCTTTAACGATGCTTCCTTTTAATAAAACAGAAGAACTCTTATCCAAAATTTCGAAATTCTCTTATCTGACTTCTATAAGAGATATGGACAAGGAGCCTCTTAGTGAACAGGAAGTCAAGAACTTGAAGGTGTTATACAAAGATTCAGCAGACATCACCAAAGATTTAGAAGAGGTACAGAATAAGGTTATTAAGAATCGTCTGCGCTGGATGGATGTGGAGAGTGCTATGGCCAACGAAGATAAGGTGATGGATAACACCATTGTTGATGGCTTTAAAACGGTTGATAAAAAGGTGGGCGAATACCCAGAGCTGGATTGGGGACCCTCTGCATCATCAATAGAGGATAAACGTGCAATTAAGAAATTAGACGGAATTCCAGTTACCAAAGAAGATGTTAAGCGTAAAGCAATTAAATTTGCTAATTTAGGCGAGAATCCTGAGGTTCAAGTTACAGAGAATGGTCAAGGGACAGAGTGGGCTTCATATACAGCAAAAGTTAAAAGTGGTAAGAAGGGAGAAGCTTCATTATCCATGGACTTTACTCAAAAGGGTGGTTTATTGATTTCCTACACGGATAACCGTAAAGTAGGAAATAAAGCAGTATCTATGGACCAAGCCGTTGAGAAAGCGGATAAATTCCTTGATAAAAAGGGGTATCCCAATATGACAGCTATTACCTCAGATGACTATGGTAATATGGGGAACTTCACCTATGTTAGTAAGCAGGATGATGTTCTCATCTATCCTGAGAAAATAACGGTACGTGTCGGACTTGATAACGGAGAGGTTATTGGGTTCCAATCAAGTAACTTTATATATGAACACGAGGATAATCGTACTATTCCACAGCCCAAGCTCACTGTTGAACAGAGTCGAAAAATGTTGAATCCTGAATTTAAAGAGGATTACCATCGTAAGGCTTTAATTGAAAACGAATTGTCGAAAGAAGTACTATGCTATGAATTCGGGGGTTCAATCAACGGGGCTCAATACCGGATTTATATCAACTCAGAGAGTGGTGCAGAAGAAAGTGTGGAGGAAATGAGAATGCAGACGAGATAATAGCTGTTATTTAATGGTAGGGAGGTCTTCTAGGAACGATTACTAGAAGACTTCTTTTTTTATAAACCTCTTAATTACAGCAATCCAGATACATGTTATAATAATTGTCGAATCATAAATAACATGTGGTGGTGGATAGACTTGTTACCCAAAATTAATGATATTTTGTTTATCAGATTAGATTCTGCTAATGAGAAGGAATCTAAAAACGAGTACAAATCAAGAATAACTGAGATGGAAGATAATACAATTTTAATTGAAATACCGATGCAAGAAAACAATGGACATCTGAAAAAGCTTTTCCTGGGAGATGAACTGTCCATTTTCTTCATGACTGATGGTGGAGTTAAAAATTACTTTAATACATATGTAACGGGATTTAAAGAAGATGTGATCCGAATGGTAAAGCTTCGGATGCCAGAATTAGATAATATCTCTCAAATTCAGCGTCGTACTTTTTTAAGGGTAATGACTGAATTAGAGCTATCTGTTAAAGCAGGGGATTTACCGCGCTTTTTAGCTAGAACAATTGATATCAGTGGTGGAGGGCTTTCATTCATATGTGATTCAGGTTATGAGCTTATTGAAGGAAGTACAATCTCCTGCTGGGTTCTAGTTACTTATAAAAATGGTTCCTTGGAACATGTCCCCTTCAATGCTGAAATCGTGCATATAAAGACAAATGAGGCTAATCGGAAAGTAGTGATGCTTAAATTTTCTGGAATATCCGATATGGAGTGTCAAAAAATTATTAGATATTGCTTTGAAAGACAATTCGATTTCCGTAATCGATAATTTTCGAATTGATTTAAACGAATGAGTCTGGATCCCTCTGGATAAACTAACGTTAAAAATTGGGAGTTCATGAAAATGAATAATGATAAAAGACAAACGCACTCCATCATGAATACAGTCGAACGATGTTATGAACATGGTGGGAAGCTCGTTAAAAATCTGTTGCTCATACTCGTCATTGCGTTAGTTATATTTCAAGTTTGTCTCCATATTCCGTCATTGCGTGGTTATGTGTCATCTGTTTATAAATTGGACGGTGTGCTGGTGGAAGATAATAATGTCAAGGATTGGTATGAGAAATTGGACTGATCTCTTTTGCATCAGCATCTTATATGTGGTATAATTTTCACGTCGCAGGCAATGCCTGCTTTTTTCTTGAGGTTAACGTCATAGGAGGAATGCCCCATTGGATAGGCCTGACACAACGCAACAATACAGAATTAATATAGCAATCGATGGTCCTGCCGGGGCAGGCAAAAGTTCTGTAGCCCGTTTAGTAGCTAATCAGCTTTCGTACATTTATGTTGATACAGGTTCGATGTATCGCGCTGTGACATGGTACATGCTGAAACAAGGCATTGAACCAGAAATGGTCGATGAAGTACTTCATCATACCCTAAACATGGTGATTGAATTAATACCTGGAGTTGATGGACAGAAAGTGCTTGTGGACGGAGAAGATGTTACATATTATATCCGTACTAACCAAGTGAATGGAATAGTATCTCGATATGCGCAAATCGAGGGGCTGCGTAACCATATGGTTCAATTACAGCGGCAAATGGCTTTGCGCAAAGGCGTCGTTATGGATGGACGCGATATCGGTACTACTGTACTTCCAGATGCTGAAGTGAAGATCTTTATGACAGCGACTGTGAAGGAACGAGCGCTCCGCCGATTCAATGAACTGAGTGAAGCAGAACAGACAACACTTCAACAGCTTGAACGCGATATTGCACAGCGAGATTCACTGGATGAACAGCGAGAAATTTCTCCACTTCGGTGCGCTGATGACGCAATAGTGCTTGATACCACACATATGGAGATCAATCAGGTTGTAGACAGGATTGTTTCTTATTGCAGAAGATCTCAGAGGGATGGAGAGAGCGTATAATGATTTACATTTTTTGTAGGGCGCTACTACGTGCAATCTTTGCCTTTCTCTATCGATTAGAAGCGGTTGGTAAGGAGAATGTTCCTAGTGAGGGTGGGGTTCTTCTCTGCTGTAATCACACTAGTCTTCGAGATCCCATTGTACTCGGAATTAAATTAAAGCGTTCGGTGAAGTATATGGCTAAGGCAGAGTTGTTTAACATCCCTGGATTTGGTTGGCTACTTCGGCAGCTTGGTGCATTCCCTGTTAAAAGGGGTGGTGTGAGTAAAGAATCAATTCGCTACTCTATTAATATCTTGCGTCAAGGTGATATGATGGGTATTTTTCCTGAGGGTACACGTAACTCTACATCAGGGATCGCTAAGAAGGGTGCAGCTAGTTTTGCACTTAGAAGCAATGCGGCGGTTGTCCCAGCAGCAATAGTCGGTGAGTACAAGCTTTTCCGAAAAATGAAAATTGTATACGGAGCGCCAATCGATTTATCCGAATTCAAGGGTGAAGGCTCTGGAGATCAATTAGAAGCTGCAACAGACAAAATTATGTCTCGCATTTATGAAATGCAGAAAAGTGGCAAACCATCACGCGATTAAATTAAAATGCATGAACAATAGTACTTTTTGGAAAGCTATAATTGTCTATTATTAGTTTTGAACACTGCTTTAGCAGGTTTAAATAAATGGGATTTTGAATTGAGGAGGGTATTGATATGTCGGAAGAAATTAAGAATGAAGAAGTAGTTGAAGTATCAAACCAAGAGGAAATGGAACAAATCGTATCCTTGAAAAAAGGGGACACCGTGAAAGGAACGATCGTCAAACTGGAAGATAACCAAGCTTATGTAAGCATTGGATATAAATATGACGGTGTAATTCCTGTTCGTGAACTGTCTTCAGTTCAAGTGGACAACGCTTCTGATGCCGTAGCAATTGGTCAAGAAGTTGAATGTAAAGTGGTAAGTATTGATGACGAAAAAGAAAAGATGGTCCTGTCGAAACGCGCGATTGATAGCGAAAATGCATGGGAAGATCTTGAGAAATTTTTCGAAAGTCAAGAAATTATTGAAGTAACTGTATCAGACGTTGTTAAAGGTGGTCTAGTAGCGGATGTGGGTGCTCGTGGATTTATCCCTGCTTCCATGGTAGAACGTCATTTCGTTGAAGATTTCAGCGAATACAAAGGTCGCACTCTTCGCGTTAAAGTGAAGGAACTTGATCGTGAGAATAATAAAGTGATCTTGTCCCAAAAAGATGTTCTTGATGCTGAATTTGAAGCTAAGAAGCTTGAAATTATGGCTAACCTTAAAGAGGGTCAAGAGCTTGAAGGTACTGTTCAACGTCTGACTCAGTTCGGTGCCTTCGTAGATGTAGGTGGAGTTGACGGATTGGTTCACGTTTCAGAAATGGCGTGGAGTCATGTTGACAAACCTTCTGACGTAGTATCTGAAGGCGACCAAGTTAAAGTGAAGGTACTTAAAGTTGATCCTGAAAAGGGCAAAATTAGCCTAAGTATTAAAGCTGCTCAACCAGGTCCTTGGGAAAGTGCTTCAGGACAATTTAATACTGGTGATGTTGTAACGGGTGAAGTAAGACGCCTTGTTGCTTTCGGTGCGTTTGTAGAGCTTGCTCCAGGAGTAGAAGGTTTGGTGCATATTTCTCAAATTTCACACAAACATATTGCTACACCGCAAGAAGTTCTAAAAGAAGGACAACAAGTTCAAGTTAAAATTCTTGACATGAACCCAGTTGAAAGACGAGTTAGTCTTAGTATCAAAGAAACAGAAGAAGCACCAGCTCAAGCTCCACGATCTGAGAAGTCTAGCAGCAGAGCGCCAAGAGAAGAACTTAACAATCCTAACGTATCGTTAAGTAATCAAGGACTTAGCATTAACCTTGGAGATTTGTTTGGCGATAAGCTCGATAAATTCAAATGATCGGGATCTGATATTCTTCTTCATCGGCGAACCCTCCCGCGGGTTCGCCGATATTTTTTTTTGTGATTGCACATAATAGTATTGGCAATGAAGAAGTGATTACGGGAGTATGGTACGTCAATTCCCCCCGTAAACAACTTATTACATACTAGAGCAATAAGGGACTTCATGATTCGTTAGCCAAGACTAACGTTTTTTGATATGATGATAACCGAAAGAATTGACTGGAGGAGAGAAATATGGCAAGACCTGTTGTAGCGATTGTGGGCAGGCCTAATGTAGGTAAATCAACTATTTTTAACCGATTAATTGGTGATCGTCTAGCTATTGTAGAAGACAAGCCGGGTATTACACGTGATCGGATATATGGAGTATCTGATTGGAACGGTAAGGCATTTAGTGTGATTGACACGGGTGGTATTGAGATTGATGGTGATGACCACATGCTTAAGTCGATCCGAATGCAAGCGGAGCTGGCGATTGAAGAAGCCGATGTTATTGTCTTTATGTGTGATGCGAAGACTGGGATCACAATGGCAGATGAAGAAGTTGCTCAGATGTTATTCCGCTCAGGCAAACCTATTGTGTTGGCTATTAACAAAGTAGATAATATTCGCCGCAATGAGGATATTTATGAGTTCTATAGTCTGGGTTTTGGGGATCCTATTGCGATCTCAGGAAGTCACGGTACAGGCATAGGCGATTTGCTGGATGAAATTGTTATCAATCTTCCGGAACTTAAAGATGATGAATATGATGCTGACGTAATTAAGGTAGCTTTGATTGGTCGTCCGAATGTAGGTAAATCTTCTTTAGTTAATGCGATTTTAGGCGAAGAGCGAGTTATTGTAAGTGAGGTTGCGGGTACGACTCGTGATGCGATTGATACACCGTTTGAGCGTGATGGACAACGTTACGTTATTATTGACACCGCGGGTATGCGTAAGCGTGGTAAAGTGTATGAAACAACTGAGAAATATAGTGTGATGAGAGCGATGAAGGCTATTGAGAGAGCGGATGTAGTACTCGTGGTCATCAACGTAGAAGAAGGTATTATTGATCAGGATAAACATATCGCTGGTTATGCATACGAAGCAGGGAAAGCGTCTATATTTGTCGTTAATAAGTGGGACGTCGTAGATAAGGACGAACGTACGATGAAAGAATTTGAGACGAAGATTAAGGATCATTTCTTATTCATGACTTATGCACCGATTGTCTTTCTTTCGGCCAAAACGAAACAACGCCTTCAAAAGTTACTTCCAGTGGTACAGCGAGTTGCGCAGCAGCATTCACTACGGGTTGCAACCCATTTGTTAAACGATGTTGTATCTGATGCTGTAGCATTGAATGCACCACCAACGGATAAGGGTCGTAGATTGCGTATTAACTATGCAACCCAGGTAGCAGTTAAACCACCGACCATGGTCATTTTTGCTAATGATCCTGAACTGATGCACTTCTCTTACGAGCGTTATTTAGAGAATAAAATTCGTGCAGCTTTTGATTTCGAGGGGACGCCAATTCGTATATTCACACGGCGTAAGTCTGATGAAAGTTAGGTGAGGAACGTTTGTTGGTGCAAATTCTTGCAATCATCATGAGTTATCTGCTTGGCTCCATTAGTTTTAGTGTTTTACTTGCTAAAATGCTTAAAGGCATTGATATTCGTCAGCATGGAAGCGGAAACGCCGGAGCTACCAATACACTGCGGATATTAGGAAAAGGGCCAGCCATTATTGTGCTCTGTCTAGATGTGATTAAAGGTATTGTGGCTATATCGATTGGTAAGTGGCTTGGAGGTGATAGCACATGGATTCCTGCTTTATGTGGGATTGCTGCTATCATTGGGCATAACTGGCCACTATATTTCCATTTTCGTGGGGGAAAGGGGATTGCTACTACAATCGGCGTGTTGGTGTCCATTTGCTTTTTACCAGCTCTTTACGCAGGTATTCTAGCTATTCTAATTATTATCGCAACTAGATATGTTTCACTCGGATCATTAGTATTTGTTGCATTCACACCTGTATTTCTATTGATTCTAGGTGGGTACACAGCTTCTGTTTTTTGGACTAGTCTTATTATTTGCCTGTTTGCGTTCTGGCGCCACAGAGGTAATATCGTCAAGATAGTTCAGGGACGTGAGAATAAGATTGGTTCTAAAGGGTCTAACAAAAGGGGGAAACAAGGTGTCTAACAAAGTTACTGTACTGGTTGCTGGAAGTTGGGGAACAGCTTTGGCCAGTGTTCTAGCTTCCAATCATAGGGAAGTTGCTTTGTGGAGCCATAACTCCGAACAGGTTCAGGAAATAAACACGAAACATACGAACAGTCGCTATCTACCAGATATAGAGCTCGCTCATAACATAAAGGCTACGAACAGCATGAAGGAAGCTGTCGAAGGGTCTTCTGCTGTTGTTATTGTTGCTCCTTCATCTGCGATGAGAGAAGTATGTCATGAACTAAGTTCTTTTTGGGAAGAGGATATGCTTTGTATCCATGCTACTAAAGGCTTTGAGAGTGCGACCTTAAACCGGATGTCAACGGTGATTTCCGAAGAACTTGGATGTGATGAAGGCGATATCGTCGTTCTTTCAGGACCAAGTCATGCTGAAGAAGTGATCCGTCAATGTCCTACAACCGTTGTAGTGGCTTCACTGAACAAAGAACGTGCTGAAGCAGCACAAGACTTATTCATGAACTCCTATTTTCGCGTCTATACTAACCGCGATACCGTGGGTGTGGAACTCGCGGGAGCGCTTAAGAACATTATTGCCCTAGGTGCGGGCATGTCTGATGGCTTGGGCTTCGGAGATAATGCTAAGGCAGCTTTATTAACTAGAGGCCTTGCTGAGATATCTCGAATCGGCGTAGAATTAGGAGCTAATCCGCTCACTTTTTCGGGACTTGCGGGTATTGGTGACCTTGTAGTTACAGCGACGAGTCAGCATAGTCGAAATTGGCGTGCGGGTTCATTGATGGGTAAAGGTAATAAACTTAAGGACGTACTGGATTCCATGGGTATGGTTGTGGAAGGAATTCGTACAACCGAAGCAGCCCATACGCTCTCCCTTAAGCATAATGTTCAGATGCCGATTACGGATCAGATTTATCATGTACTCTTCAAAGAGCGTGATCCTCGGATTGCTGTAGAGTCACTGATGGGACGAGATCCTAAGACAGAAATGGAAAGCATGCGGATCGAGACGTGGGAGCAGTGGCATACGTAAGACAATAAACACATTCACCTTTTACAGCTAAGCCTCATATAGTAACTTGAGGTTTGACGGAGGAGGGACGAATTGTGAGCAAAAATATATCAAAAGATGCGTTGAATGCAATTAATAAAAAAAGCGGTAAAAACATTACTGAAGGCGCAGTCAAGAAGCTTGCAAGTACGGTTAAACCGTCTACGTTGCAAAGTGAGGATCAGCTTCGTCAATTGATTAAGCAGGTATCGGCGATGGCTAAAGTGCCCGTAAGTGAAGATACTGTTAGGGATATTGTGAATGCCGTTAAGAAAAGTGGCATGAACTCGCAGAGCATGGAAACGTTGATGAAAATGATGATTAAGAAATAGAATCACAACGACCATAGGTTTAGAACAGGGACATGAATAGCATAAAGCCTTAGGCTTTATGCTGTAGTGTCTCTGTTTTTGCGTCATAAGGTGTTAATTCATGATATAATAACGGCATATTATGAAGAAGAAATGGAGAGTTAGCTATATGGATCCTATGACTAAAATGTGGATTTCCCTGATTGCCGTACTGATTATGGGGTTATCTGTTTTTTTAATAACTTATGCTAGGAGCAGAAAAAAAGGATTTATTAGAGTGATGCTCTCATTCGTAGCTTTTATTATTATGATACTCGGATTTATGGGTGGCATGGCAGTACTGTTATAAAGATGTAATACTTGATATTGTATAACACAGCGAAGGAGTAGGTGAAATAATTCATGGAATCATCTTTACAACTTATTGGCAAAAGTGTAAACAAGAATGTGGAGATTCAGCTAGGTGTGACTATTCTCCAGCATGCTCTTGAGCATAAGGTAGACTTTCAGAATTTATGTACGCGAGGTACATGTGCTCGTTGCCGTTGCTTGATTGAAGAAGGTAGAGAACTCTTGGCGGATGCAACAGAAGCAGAACATAGACGACTTGATCCAGAAGAACTCGAGGAGGGTTATCGTCTAGGCTGCCAAACTGTCGTTGCTCAAGCGGGTATCATCGTAGCCCGAAATAAAACGTATTTTTAAAGGACAGGGAAGTGACTTGAAATGCAGTTCTCGCTTGACTTGCAATATGCATTAAAAGAATCTGCACAATATCTGAATCTAACCCATAAGAAGTGGTTGCTTGGAGGGAGCTGTGGTTTGCTGCTTCAAGGTGTGAAGCTAACAACTCCTCCGCATGATATTGATCTGTATGCAGATACTGATTCGATAAAGGTACTGCATCAAGCCCTAGCTAAGTGGTCTGTGGATGAGCAAGTGATTAATCAAAGTGGCTTGTATTCATCAATACTAAGTCATTATCAATATAATGGAGCTCAAATGGAGTTAGTGGGCAACTTTAAAGTGATGGTAGGCAGATCCGTATATGAAGTGCAAGTGGAAACTACACTTGAACAGCACGCAGTGGCTAAAGAGCTTGAAGGGGTTGCCATACGCCTAATGCCACTTAGTCATGAGCTTATATTCAACTTATTAAGGAATCGTCCAGATCGTTATCAAGCCATCGCTAAGATCATGAAGGATGAACCGGAGGTTCACGCGCCACTAATGGACGAGCTCTTATCTAGAAACCTATTAGAGGATTGCTACTTACAACAGTTATCTACCTTACTTGATTATTCTAGTTTGCAGAAATATAGCTAGTGTAAGTGGCACAGAGGAAGGTGATTTATGATGGAGGTTGAAGTTACATTTAAGCCGATGGGGAAGAAGATTACGGTTAGAACGGGAACCACGATTCTGGATGCAGCTCGTAAATGTGGAGTACTTATTGCAACTAGATGTGGAGGGAAAGCTGCTTGTTTAATGTGTAAGGTGGAGTTGAGTCAAGGGGAGGAATCATCCGTCTCCCTTGCTAATGATGCTGAAAAACGTAAATTGGGATCGTTATTGGATCGAGGCATACGATTGTCTTGTCAAGCAAGAGTTCAGAATACAATGACGGTTATGATTCCTGAGGACCCTCTAAAGGCGGCGGTTCGTAAGCAACTTGAGGCGGCTAGAAACAAGGATCATGATGATGAACTCTGGTAGGATCTGTGGATGATAATCAGGTGATTTTATAGTAAAGGATGATGTTCGTTTGGGACTTAAAGTAGTTGCACAGCAATGGAATATGCGCTATAGAAAAGCTGCTTCCATGGTCATGGTGATATTGCTAATGTTGATGGCTACAGGCTGTCTTTATTCTGGAGAGAACAAGAAACAGAATTTAGTCTCTTATCGTGAAAGTGTGAATCGTATTCAATTAGCCGTAGACGACTATCAGAAGGAAGAAGGTTTGCTTCCGATAATAAATGCTGATCAGGATACACCTCGATATGAGAAATTCAGAGTTGATATGAACAAACTGAAGAATAAAGGTTATATCGATGAAATTCCAGCCACCTCCTTTGAGATGGGCGGAAGTGCATATTTCCTTATTTTGGATGAAGAGACTAATCCAACGATTAAGGTAATGGATTTAGTAACCGTTCAGAAGGTCAACGAAGTACAGCAAGCTGTGGATAAATATAAAAGGAATCACGCGAATGATCTACCTTTAGGTGAATTGTTATATCCTAATGTTCATACCGTTGATCTCGTCAAAATAGGTGTCCCCAAGATTGAGCTTACCAGTGTATACTCAGGGCAGGATATGAAGTTTATTATGGATGGCGAAGGGATTGTATATGCTGATTATGCCTTTGATATCATGCAAGCGATTGATAATAGTGATACTAAACCGACAGCTAATAAGGACTTAAGAGTATATTTAGAAGAATCCTCGCAGCTCGTTCCTGTCAAATCATTACCCTATGTATGGGAGAATGGTGAACCTGTAGCTAGTTTTGAATGAATCGATAACCGAGTGAGGTATTTTGATCCGTCTAATAAGACGGGTCTTTTTGGTGTTTAGAGTCATAACAGTAGTCATTCATGAATATAATGAGTTGGATGGCACAGGCGTATGATGATGTGAAAGAAAGAAGTTGTCCAAATATATTAAATACCCGTCATATTGTTTTGAAATGGTACATAATATGATACTAGTCCAAATGCCCGAACGAGCAACGCCGCTTTGCCGTTCTGATCCGATTCTTAACTTCCGGCGGCGGACTACTAACGACATGACAAGGTTGCTCATCCGTAGCATGGTTGAGGCCTCAGATGGAACACGAAGCGGATGCTCTAAAAGCATTTTTCCTTCGGAGTAATATGAGGAGGGGATCTCTCTTGGAAAAGGTAGATATTTTTAAGGACATTGCCGAGCGCACAGGTGGCGATATATACCTGGGGGTCGTCGGCGCAGTCCGCACGGGTAAATCGACATTTATCAAGCGATTCATGGAAACGATCGTACTTCCAAACATCACGAATGAAGCAGATCGAGCTAGAGCGGTGGATGAACTTCCACAAAGTGCTGCGGGAAAAACCATCATGACAACAGAACCGAAATTTGTTCCCAATAATGCAGTCCAAATTAATGTGGCCGAGGGATTAGATGTAAACATACGCCTCGTAGATTGTGTTGGATACGCGGTGGAAGGTGCAAAAGGCTACGAGGATGAGAACGGACCTCGAATGATTTCTACACCTTGGTTTGAGGAACCTATTCCTTTTCAGGAAGCAGCTGAGATTGGCACGCGAAAGGTCATTCAGGAGCATTCTACGTTAGGTGTAGTGATCACGACGGATGGATCTATTGCTGAGATTCCTCGTGGTTCATATGTGGAGGCAGAAGAACGTGTTATCGCAGAACTCAAAGAAGTAGGTAAACCCTTTGTGCTTGTAATCAATTCGACACGGCCTCGGAGTGAAGAGGTTCTACAATTGCGGAGTGAATTGGCAGTGAAGTATGATATTCCTGTCATGTCCCTAAGCGCAGCTACGATGACTGAAGATGATGTTACGGGCGTTCTACGTGAAGTTCTATACGAATTCCCAGTCCATGAAGTGAATGTTAACTTACCAAGCTGGGTTATGGTATTGAACGAGAAACACTGGTTACGTAACAATTATGAGAATTCAGTTCGCGATACGGTAAAAGATATCCGTCGTCTCCGTGATGTGGATCGGGTTGTTGCTCAGTTCATGGATTATGGATTTATTGATCGTGCGGCACTTAGTGGTATGAACATGGGCCAAGGTGTTGCTGAGATTGATTTGTTTGCACCTGATGAGTTATATGATCAGATTTTGATGGAAGTTGTGGGCGTTGAAATTCGTGGCAAAGATCACTTGCTGCAAATGATGCAAGAGTTCTCTCATGCCAAGCGTGAGTATGATCGATTCGCAGAGGCGCTGGAAATGGTTAAGACTACGGGATATGGTATTGCTGCACCATCACTTGCTGAAATGACGCTAGATGAACCTGAGTTAATTAGACAAGGATCAAGGTTCGGTGTTCGGTTGAAAGCGACTGCTCCGTCTATTCATATGATTCGTGTCGATGTCGAGTCTGAATTCTCACCTATTATAGGTACCGAGAAGCAAAGCGAGGAGCTTGTTCGCTATCTGATTCAGGATTTCGAGAATGATCCGATTAAGATTTGGGATTCAGACATCTTCGGACGTTCGCTACATTCCATTGTTCGTGAGGGTATTCAGGGTAAAATCGCGATGATGCCAGATAACGCACGTTACAAATTGCAGGAGACATTAGGTAGAATCATTAATGAGGGTTCTGGTGGATTGATTGCCATTATTCTTTAGAAAATCGTATTAGGGTAAGATAGAATAAAACCGTAAGCAGGATGTACATCCTGTTTACGGTTTTTTTATTTGTAGTTGTAGAAACTCATAAAGATGCAGTTTTTTACATGTATTACATGTTCTTTCTCCGCTTCTCAGAGCTTCATATCACATAATATATTCCATATTAGAACTCCTTATATCATAACTTATGGTTGATGCTAACGCGCTTACAAATTCATGGATTGACAGGTATTTAATAAATTCGTATAATACCTAGTAGATAAGTTGGTATTATACAATGGAGTAAAAAAACTACATAACCAAAGGAGATTTATAATATGGCCGTTCAAACCTTTAAAGCAACTGCACAATTACTAGAAGGTGTTAAAGTTAAAGCTACTTCTAGAAATTTCGAATTAACCATCGACGAACCGGAGAGCTTGGGGGGAACAAATACAGGGATGAATCCAGTAGAAGCGCTGCTTGCATCTTTAGGAGCTTGCCAGTCTATTGTTGCCAGAGTCTATGCGCCAAAGTTCGATATTAAACTCGATGATTTCAGCGTGGATGTTGAAGGAGACCTTGATCTCGATGGGTTTTTCAACAAATCTGAGGTTCGTCCTGGTTACTCCGATATTCGCTATACATTCCGAATCAAGACCGATGCACCGGAAGATAAAGTAGAGGAATTTGTACGATTCTTGGAGAGTAAATGCCCTGTCGGAGACACCATTGCGAATCCAGTTAATGTTAATTTGAACAACATTATTATCGAACGTTAATACTCAATAAATGACTAGAAAAACAAGTCGAAGTAACCTCATCTTATCTGCAATTATAGCTTATATATAGAACAAGAAGGCCGTTTCTCTCCTGCCAGAGAAGAGATAACGGCCTATTTTACAGGTGCTTAGGTGAGGAAATAAGAATGAAATCGGAACTAAATATCCGAGTTTTATATTAATAATCTGACTAAAATCTTAAAAACCGATTTACATACTTGGGATTAAGTCTTATAGTAGTAAATATTCAAATGATAATATCACATAGAGAACTCAAGGGGGAAACGAAATCATGGTATTAAAATTCAGAAAGAGTCCAACTTTATTGCTGTCATTACTGTTAGTGTTAGTGCTCATTACGAGTGCTTGTGGAGCAAAGTCAGCATCGAATGGAAATGAAGAACAAGGGGCGGGAGTTTCTTCAGATAAGCCGTTGCAAGGTAAACGAATTGCTCTCATCATGGAATTTAATACAGGGACCTTCTCACAACAGTACGTACAAGGGGTAACAGAAGAAGTTGAGAAGTTTGGGGGAACGTTAACAAAATTTGTAGCGGATAATGATAAGGCCAAAATGGCTTCATTGCTTGATTCTGCAGTTACACAAAAATTCGATGCCATTCTAACGGATCACGGTACTGCGGAAATTTTAACTCCAGGGGTAAAAAAAGCTGTAGAACAGAATATACCGATTATTGTGTTTGATGCCTCTGTGGAAGTTCCAGGAGTGACTGTATTATCACAAGACGATCAACAGATGGCTGAGCTGACGTTGGAACAACTAAAGAAAGATATTGGCGGTAAAGGGAATATCGTGAAGGTATGGGTGGCGGGTTTTGCACCGATGGAAAGACGTCAAGTCTCCTATGCTAAGTTTTTAAAAGAAAACCCGGACATTAAAGAAATTGCTTCCTTCGGTAACGCACAGAATCCTGCGTTGGATACACAAACACAAATGGACGCCATCTTGAAACAGTATCCAAAAGGTGAAATATCCGCTGTATGGACGGCTTGGGATGAATTTGCTAAGGGGGCTTCACGTGCAATACAACAAGCAGGACGCGATGAAATTAAAGTATATGGTATCGATATGAGTGATGAGGATTTACAAATGATACAAGACCCTAGCAACCCATGGGTGGCTTCAGCTGCAGTTGATCCGAAGGATATCGGACGGATACAAGTTAGATATGCTTACCAGAAGTTGCATGGTGACAAGACCGATGATGCGGTGGTTCTAAATCCTGTATATGTATCCAATGATCAATTACCTGACGAGCAAATCTCCACAAGTGAACTGTCCAAGTATGTAGAAGGATGGGGCGGTAGTGGGCAAGGTCTTCAAGATTGGATGAAGGAATATAGCAAATAGAATTGAATTACCGAACAGTTGATTTTCGTAAACGATGACAAAAGGGAGGAACCTAATCATGGCATCATCACCATTTCTACTCGAAATGAAGAACATTAGCAAAAAATTCGCCGGGGTTCCTGCCTTGCAACAGGTTGATTTAGCCGTAAGTGGTGGAACGATTCATGCTCTTCTTGGAGCTAACGGAGCTGGGAAGAGTACACTAATGAAAATTCTGTCTGGTGCCTACCTTCCGGATAGTGGTTTGATTGAAGGCAATGGAACAGCTCTTGATATACATTCACCAGCGGATGCCAAAACAAATGGTATTTATTGTGTATACCAAGAGGTGGATGCTGCGTTGGTTGCACAGCTTAGTGTGGCGGAGAACGTCATGCTAGACCGTCTAGCATCATCTGACTCCAGTGTATGGATTAAGCCAAGCAGGATGGCAACTTTGTCTGCAGAAATTCTTGCACAGCTGGGAGTAAACATAGATGTTCACCAACAGGTAAGTGCGTTAAGTTTAGCAGAGAAGCAGATGGTACTCCTTGCCAGAATTCTGGCACAGGACGCTAAGCTAATTATCTTCGATGAACCGACAGCGCCCCTGAGTCAGAGTGAGAGTGAATCCTTTTTTCGAATTCTTCATTTGTTAAAAGATCGAGGTGTTGCTTGTATATTTATTACGCATCGATTATCAGAGGTGTTGACCCATTGTGATTTGGTGACGGTGATGAGAGATGGTCGTAACGTAAGTACATCAAAGACTAACGATACAGACTCAGAGTCTATCATCAGGAACATGCTGGGTAAAACGTTCACGGAAGAATTCCCTAAGGTCCAGGCTCCTATAGGAGATATCGTTCTACAAGCTAAGGGGCTTCGAAGAGGGATGAAGGTCCGAGGGGTAGACCTTGAAGTACGCCGTGGTGAGGTTCTCGCGATTGTCGGGTTAGTAGGAGCGGGAAAGACAGAGTTAGCACGTTTACTGAGTGGTGCAGACACTTTTGAAGCTGGGGTATTAAGTATCCATGGGAAGAGATTAAAGCTGAGGGAGCCAGCGGATGCTGTTCAATCAGGCATCGTGTCTATCCCTGAAGAGCGCAGAAAGCAAGGTATATTTATTCATGAATCTGTTCATCACAATCTCAGCTTGCCGATCCTTACTAAACTTAGTAGATTGAGTTTTATTTCTAGTAAGCAAGAGAAGAGTCATGGAAATAAAGTCATCGATACATTGGGAATTAAAGTGTCTTCAGGCAAACAAATGGTGCAGTATTTAAGCGGAGGTAATCAGCAGAAAGTTGCCATTGGTAAATGGCTGGAAAGTGACGCTGATGTATTTATTTTTGATGAGCCTACCAAAGGGGTAGATATAGGTGCCAAGAGTGATATTTTTCGTATCATAGGCTCTCTAGCAGCTCAGGGGAAAGGTATTATCTATTTAACATGCGAGCTCATGGAAGGTATTGGAATAAGTGACCGTGTAGCGGTCATGTGCGATGGCGAAATCACCAAAGAATTTGGAGCTAGTGAGGCTACTCCAGAACAGCTTTTATATTATGCCAGTGGGGGTCAGGAGATTAACGATGAAGGATAAACTGATGAACTTGGCGTTTCGTTATGGCGCAATTGTGGTAATCTTAGGAGTCATTGCATTCTTTTCCATCAAACTGCCTTACTTTTTTACATATGGGAATATGGCAGATATACTCGGTTCGATTACTATTGTGACGTTTGTAGCCATAGGCGTGACGCTGTCTCTTATCGTAGATGGATTTGATTTATCGGTTGGCTCAACGGTTTCTTTAACTACGGTCGTTGCGGCCTCGTTAATGATCTGGTATCAGCAGCCATTGTATATTGTTATCATAGGTTCTCTTTTGATAGGGGCGCTCATTGGCTTGTTGAATGCTCTGCTTATTGTGAAATTAAAGATTCCTGATCTACTGGCTACGTTGGCTGTGATGTATATTGTTAGTGGTATTCATAAGACCTATGCTCAAGGATATACGATCTACAATCATATGGAATTTCCAGATGGAACCAAGGCGCCTGGGGAGATGAATCCGACCTTTCTCCAACTAGGTCAAGGCAAATGGCTCGGCGTTCCTATATCTGTTATTCTATTGTTGATTGCTGTCGCTCTTGTTCATATCTTCTTGACGCGAACGAAATACGGACGGCAAATGTATGTGACAGGTGGAAATGAGGAAGCGGCGCGTTTGTCAGGAATAAAAGTTAAGAAGGTTCGGACTTGGGCTTATATAGCTTCAGGTTTGTTCGCAGCGATCGGTGGAATTGTATTTGCATCCCGGGTTGGGTCAGGACAGATTGACGCTGGCGCGCCTCTGCTAATGGAGGCTGTTGCTGCTGTATTTGTCGGTTTCTCGGTGTTTGGTGCAGGCAAACCGAATGTCATAGGTACATTTATCGGGTCCGTTTTGATTGGTGTACTAGTGAATGGTCTGACAATGATGAATTTGCAGTATTTTACACATGATATTGTCAAGGGGACGGTTCTTGTGCTGGCATTATCGGTAACTTTTTATGTTTTAAATCGATCAAAGACCTAAAATGCTTGATATTATGGATTAGCTGTATTAGTATAAATCTGTTCCGCGTACACGTTTTTACACTTTTTAGGGTGATTCTGTCTGTAAAAAGTCATTTAAATGTATATTTTACGGCAAAGCGGAAACAAAGATTAACAATCGATCTCATTCTTAATGGGGAGGTGAATAGAAATGAATAAATCTGAACTGATTTCCCAAGTTGCTGAAACTTCTGAGTTGTCTAAAAAAGACGCTACGAAAGCAGTTGATGCTGTATTCGAAGCAATCGCTGGAGCTTTGCAAACTGGTGATAAAGTACAATTGGTAGGATTCGGTAACTTTGAAGTTCGCGAACGTTCTGCACGTAAAGGACGTAACCCGCAAACAGGTGAAGAAATCGAAATCGCTGCGAGCAAAATTCCTGCATTCAAACCAGGTAAAGCGCTCAAGGATGGAATTAAATAAGATTTCCACAAAATCCATAGAACAAATAGAGTATGAGAATGAGGCCCGTGACGTTTGTTCACGGCCTTTTCTTTTCTATTTATCGTGAAAGAATGGGAGGCATGTTGATATGGACCAAGTGAATAACGATGATTATATTGTTGTCAAAGCTAAAGAGAACGGTGTACAAGTCATTGGGCTTACTCGGGGGCAGGATACTCGCTTTCACCATACAGAGAAGTTGGATAAAGGTGAAGTGCTCATCGCTCAATTTACCAATCATACCTCAGCTGTGAAAATCCGTGGGAAAGCTCAAGTAATGACTAAACATGGCATGGTGGAGAGCGAAAGCTAAAAAAAGCAGGCATAGCCTGCTTTTTTCCATTGTACAATGAGGTATGGACTCCAATAGTGAAGACGACACTAGAAGAGACAGGTGAAAGGGGTTTTTATATGAATCGCTGGACTCTGCTGGGTAGTACGATGTTACTTTGTTTAGGTGCTGTATTAATCCTTCCAAAGTTGTTTTCATTCCAGACCTCATTGGAACAACAAAAAGCTACGGCTACATTTACCCCTCAGTCACGTGTTGTACTTAGTCCTGATAATTTAGTGGATGAGCTTAGTTCGCTACCGCTGACATTGCCGATAGTTAGGGTGGAATGGAAAAGTTCGATTCTCAGCTTGGATCTGAAGGTTGAAGGACCAGAGCGTTCGGTTGCGGATATGTATCAGAATATGGCAGAAGCTTTGACATTCAGTTTTCACAACACACCGAATGTAGATCAATTGCTGCTTCGACTCGTTGCTGAGGATAGATGGTTAAATACAAGGTACTTACTTCTGGCTATAAATGTCAGTCGTTACGAATGGAGCTCGGAGCTCACTACAAGCCTGCAGAACAACGGTGACAGACCTCTGACAGCCCTCTTGAAACAAACCTTACATGTGACCGAAACGAAACTATGGAACAATCAGTTTAACATGCAGTAAACGCTTGGAAAAGAAAGAGAAACCCCTGTGCGCCGTGTTTTAACATGTGCTATAATAGTCGAGATTGTGAACATCACAAATGTTTAAAGCTAATGGCTCGGAGGCTAATCATGAAACCTTACCGCATTCCCTTACTCGTAAAAGACTATACCGAATATGATATGATCCAAAAGCACACGGAACTGCCCTCCTTTCCGGATGCCCGTGTGCATTTATTATATATTTTTTTGAATCAAGGTAGCCGTAAGCCATTGCATCACGAAGAGTTGTACGCCTTAGTTACTTCTTTGGTGCAGATGGGTCTCGATACACACGAAACCATTGATACCGTTGAAGGGAGTCAGGCAGAAGGTCAAATGCGATGCCGGCAATTGAAAGTACTCGCAGGAGATTACTTTAGTAGCCGTTTCTACCAGCTATTATCCGCTCAAGGGCAGATCGAGGTCATTAGACTTTTAAGCCAATCGATCTGTGATTTGAACATACAGAAGATGAACCTTTACAGCAAGATCAGTAGCTCGTTATTATCTGCAGAACAATATTTGCGGCTAAAGGTACAGCTGAATATGCAGCTGTTTCTTTCTTTTACTCCGATGTTAGAAGAATCTGTGCAAGGATTGTGGCAAGAACTGCTGCGAGAATTCAGTCTTTGCGATACACTCATGCAAGAGCTTTATGCTGTCAATAAAGGGCCACGACGATCGGTGGGCTATCCTTTTATCTCAGGTGTAGAACTAATGGACAAGTTACGCCATACCATCACTAGGATACAATATACTCTACAAGTAAATAACAGTGATATGCGTTTTCGTGCAGTTGGACAATTACTGGAACCATTCGCTAGCTATCAGAATGTTTCCGAAACTGTGTAAGAGAGGGATAGGGTGAATATTGTTGGAGAGAACAACGTCAGAAAGTAAAGAAAAGCCTAAGGAACAATATGTTCAATCTGTATTTGAGAGTATTGCTGGCAAATACGATATCATGAACGATATATTAAGCTTCCGTAGACATAAGGCTTGGCGGAAATTTGCCATGCGCAAGATGAATGTTAAATCTGGGGATACCGCGATTGATCTTTGTTGTGGCACATGTGATTGGACACTCAGTCTGGCTGAGGCAAGTGCAACGAGTAACATTGTCGGTTTAGACTTTAGTCCTGGCATGCTGGAGGTCGGCCGCAGTAAGATTGCGAAACGGCAGATGAACGATAGGATTACTTTGGTTGAGGGAAACGCTATGAACCTTGAATATGAGGATAATAGCTTTGATTATGCAACGATAGGTTTCGGACTTCGTAATGTCCCGGATCTGAAACAAGTGCTTGAAGAAATGAAACGAGTCGTTAAGCCTGGCGGAATGGTCGTATGTCTGGAATTATCGAAACCAACACGTCAGCCTTTTAAGGGAGTCTATTTTTTCTATTTCCAGAAAATATTGCCGAATCTAGGGAAGTTATTCGCTTCAAAATATGAGCAATACAAATGGTTACCTGAGTCACTTGCTCTATTTCCAGGAAGGGATGAACTCGCTGATGTTTTCCGTCAGATTGGATTACAACAAGTTGAAGCCTATTCCTTAACCGCTGGTATTGCGGCATTACATATTGGGATCAAGGAGAATCAGCATGTTTAAGAAAATAGGTATTTACTTAGAAATGATCAAAATTGAACATACATTATTTGCTTTACCTTTTGCCTTCATGGGGGCATTACTGGGGTCGGTGAGTGTCAATGGAGAGCTTCCTTCATGGGCGCAGATAGGCTGGATACTTATGGCTTTATTCGGTGCACGTAGTGCGGCATTTGGTTTAAATCGAATGATTGACCAAGTGATTGACAAGAAGAACCCAAGAACAGCTAAACGGGCAATTCCAGCCGGACTACTCAAAACGATCGAGGTTATTGTTTTCACCGTGATATCATTTGTTCTTCTCTTCTGGGCAGCTTTTGAGTTATCTCCACTGGCAGTCAAATTACTTCCGGTTGCTGTGTTCATGCTCGTTATTTATTCTTACACCAAAAGATTTACATGGCTCTGTCACGTCGTGCTTGGGTTAACCACAGCTTTGGCTCCACTTGGAGGATGGGTGGCGGTTACGGGTAGCGTGGACTTAAATGCTTGGATATTCTATATTACGCTGGCATTCTGGACAGCAGGTTTTGATATTATATATGCGATTCAGGATTTGGATTTTGATAAAAAAGAAGGATTACACTCTATTCCGGTTCGTTTTGGACTTCATCGTTCTTTAATCATTGCACGCGTATTTCATGTGATTACCGCTGTTGGTTTTCTACTTCTGTTCTTCTTGACAGAACTTAGCTGGTGGTATTTTGCAGGAATGATCATTGCCTCTGCCATTCTATTCTATGAACATTTCATTCTGTCGCCTAAGGACATGAGTAAGCTACAAACAGCTTTCTTCACGATGAATAGTGTGCTTAGTATTGTTGTATTTGTCTTCACTATGATTGATTTGGTGGTGCAATACTCTTGAACGATTCTTTAAAGAAGCAACGTTGGATTGTTGGAATAACAGGAGCAAGTGGTTCGATCTATGGCATTCGGTTGATCGAGACTTTACTATCGCAGAATAAGGATGTACATCTGGTTATATCTAACGCTGGTTGGCGTGTGCTGAATGAGGAGTTAGGATGGAAAATATCAGATAGGGAAGCTGTTCTGAATGAGAACTTCGGACAATATTCTGGATCTTTTCATTATCATCCTATAGCTGATATCGGTGCCTCGATTGCTAGTGGTTCTTTTCAAGTGGAGGGAATGATCATCGTTCCTTGTTCCATGGGGACATTATCGGCAATCGCGAATGGCTCCTCGGATAATTTGATGACACGTGCGGCTGATGTGATGTTAAAGGAAGGTCATCCATTGGTACTCGTACCACGTGAAACTCCCCTACATGCTATTCATTTGGAGAATATGCTTAAGTTGTCGCGATTAGGTGTCAGAATGATCCCGGCGATGCCAGCTTTTTATTTCAAACCACAAAGTTTGGACGATATGATTAATTTCGTCGTTGGTAAGGTACTGGACAGTCTACGAATGGAACACCAATTATTTAAGAGATGGGAGGGATAAGGATGTCAGTGCTTGGCAATAAGAAGACCATCATTGGAAAAATAAAATATACAAATGCATGGCCTATTTTTCACTACTTTGATCCTAGTACTCTTCAAGAGCCAGCATCTATGGTGTCGGAAGTCCCCTCCTTTTTAAACCAAGGGATGAGTGATGGAAGTATTGATATAGGAGGCTTGTCCTCATTCGCCTATGGATTGTCTTCAGAACAGCTATTATTGCTTCCAGAATTATCTGTAAGTGCTGACGGACCTGTGAAATCCATCTTGCTGTTCTCGCGTAAACCTCTAGATATGATGGAGCATGGAACCATTGCCCTTACTAATACGTCTGCTACCTCTGTGAATTTGCTCAAAATTCTAATGAGTAAAGCGTTAGGAGTACATCCAACGTATATTACAACAGAACCTAATTTAGAGGACATGATGAGTATAGCTGATGCGGCACTTCTAATTGGAGATAACGCCATCAAAGCTTCGTGGGAAGATCATGGATATGTTGTCACTGATCTGGGGGCATGGTGGAAAGAATGGACCGGATATAGTATGACATTCGCAGTGTGGGCTGTTAATCGTTCCGCAGTGCTAAGAAAGCCCGAGGCTATTGCTGAGATTGTAGAAGCCCTTCAAGAGAGCAAGGCACGTAGTCTGGCCAATTTGAAGCCTCTTGTTGAAGAAGCGTGTTCTACCGTCGGTGGAACTGCGGAATATTGGGATAAATATTTTAAGAATTTATGTTATGACTTTGGAGAGAGACAGTATGAAGGGTTGCAACTTTATTTCCGATACGCCTATGAATTAGGGCTTGTGCAACATGAGATACACATGGAAATATGGGACCATAAAATGCTGGCATGGGTGAAGGAATGAAGAGATTAGACATCTTCGGCACGCTCAGAAAAGATATGGAATACATAGAGCGAGAATTGTTCCGAAGCATCGAGGGAAATGAATTACTGAATGAAACGTCTCTTCACCTACTGAAGGCAGGGGGGAAAAGACTGCGTCCTGTTTTTGTATTGATGGGTGGGAAATTCGGAGATTATGAGATTGAGAGTTTGAAGAATGTGGCTGTCTCACTTGAACTTATTCATATGGCTTCGCTCGTTCACGATGACGTTATAGATGATGCAGATACTCGTCGTGGTCAATTGACTGTGAAATCTAAATGGGATAATAAGATCGCTATGTATACAGGTGATTTCATATACGCTAAAGCATTGCTAGTGGCCACCCAATTGCCTAACCCAGAAATTCATCAGAGATTATCCAAAGCTATGGTTGAAATGTCTATTGGTGAAATGGAGCAAATTCGGGATTTCTTCAACACAGAGCAGAGTGTAAGGCGTTACTTGTTACGGATTCGTCGGAAGACGGCTCTTCTGATCGCAGTTAGTTGTCAGCTTGGTGCCATTGCGGTTAATGCAGATCCTAGAATCAGTAACTTGTTGTATCAGTATGGGTATAACGTAGGGATGGCTTTTCAAATTCAAGATGATTTATTAGATCTATGTGGAACCGAGAAGCAGATTGGTAAACCACCAGGCAACGATATTCGGCAAGGGAATATTACGTTACCTGTTATTTATGCTCTGCAAGATCAAGTCATACGTGAACGTTTACTTTACGAGATTACACGTATTCATCATATGAACGGCCAATGTGATGTATCAAACGCTATACGAATGATCAAAGACAGTTCTGGAACTCAAAGAGCAGAGCAACTCGCTACCCAATATATTAATAAAGCTCTCGGAGCTCTAGCGGAGCTCCCAGACCTCAAAATCAAAAGAAATTTGAAGGATATCGCCCATTTTGTCACGAAACGAGCATATTAGGCATTAACCGATTGCAAGCTTTCTGTTAATATACAAATATGGATGAATCAATCCAGTGATGAATGGCTTCACGACTTGTATAAAAAATGGAGAGTGAGTCTATGGAACGTACTTTTTTGATGATTAAACCTGATGGAGTTCAACGGGGTCTGATGGGTCGTATTATAAGCAGGCTAGAAGAGAAGGGTTTTACCATGGTGGCCGGTAAGTTAGTAAGAATGACTGAGGAACAGGCTAAAAGTCATTATGCAGAACATGTAGGGAAAGATTTCTTTCCTAATCTGTTAAACTTTATTACTTCGGGTCCCGTGTTTGCTATGGTATGGGAAGGGGACGATATCGTGACATTGTCTCGCATACTCATCGGTAAAACGAATGTCAAAGAAGCGCTTCCAGGTTCTATTCGTGGGGACTTCGCTGCACATACACCAAATAATTTAATTCATGGTTCAGATTCATTAGAGAGCAGTAAGCGCGAAATTGCCAATTTCTTCGAAGCTGATGAGCTTGTGAACTATGAGAAAAGTATTTCCCAATGGATATAAAATCGCCCCCATCGCTTCTAAGTGATAACCAAGCAGAAAATGTCTCTATCGACACGGATTATTTAAATTTTATTCAACGTATTAATAAAGCTACGGGAATTAATCTTTCTGAATACAAGGAAGCGCAGATGAAGCGTCGTTTAACGACACTTCGGTTGAAGAATGGCTACGATAACTTTGCTTCCTTCTATGAGGCTATGATGAGCAACAAGAACTTGTTTAATGAGTTTTTGGATCGGATGACGATCAATGTGTCGGAATTTTGGCGTAATCCTAATCGCTGGGAAACACTGCGGGATGTTATTCTTCCAGAGTTACAGGAGAGTAAGCGTCGTCTTAAGGTCTGGAGTGCGGCTTGTTCTACAGGCGAAGAGCCTTATACGTTGGCCATGATAATGTCTGATCGGAAGGTGCTAGGAGAGTGTTCTCTTGAGGCTAGCGATATCGATGATGGTGCGCTAGAGAAAGCCAAGCAGGGACTCTATGTAGAACGATCTCTTAAGGATGTGCCAAAGGATGTGGCAGCCCGTTATTTCTCACAAGAAGGGGCTATGTTCAAGGTTAGTGAGTCGTTGAAGAAAGCTGTTCAATTTAAGAAACAGAATTTGTTACTAGATAAGTTTGATACTTCCTATGATCTCATCATCTGTCGAAATGTCATGATCTATTTCACAGAAGAGGCTAAAAGCAAGTTATATCAGAAATTTGCTGATAGTTTAAGACCCGGAGGATACTTATTTGTTGGAAGTACAGAACAGATCTTCTCACCAGCTCAATATGGGCTTGAGTCTACAGAAACGTTCTTCTATCGTAAAAAAATCTAGCTTAATAGAAATACTTAGGGTATAGAATGGACGCCACTTTGCGATACTAGATATCATAAGATAAATTATGGTAATCATAAAGTGGAGGTCAGTATAGTATGGATAAGCGAAAGGTGATTACTGCGTATCAACGTGGATTTATTACCATTCAGGAATGTAGTCAAATACTTGGGGTTGAGAACGTTCACCTTAGTCGATTGATTCAAGAAGCTATGAATAATTGTGAAACAGATGATATACGTATCCAACCGATTAACGGGTGAGATCATGGATGAAAGCGCCGTACCTGCCATTATGGAGGTGCGGTGCTTTTTTTTGCAAATGGCGCATCCCCTTTCTTGTCAAAGTTTATGACCTATACTATAATGAGCAAAGATATTGGCGGATTTTAGTCATGTACAGTTTAAAAGTTTAAAGGGGGAAAGCAACATGAGTTTGCGCTATTTAACTGCTGGTGAAACACATGGACCTCAGCTTACGGCAATTATTGAGGGGTTACCTAGCAATTTAACATTAGATTTCGAAGCATTGAATTTTCAGCTACAACGTCGCCAAAAAGGATATGGACGTGGACGTCGTATGCAGATAGAGAAAGATACAGCACAAATCGTGGGTGGAGTGCGTCATGGTTATACAACAGGTGCACCTGTAGCTCTGGTCGTCGCTAATAATGACTGGACACATTGGCAGAATATCATGAACATAGAGCCGATAGAAGGCACGGATGAAGAGAAACGTCGTGTTCATCGGCCTCGTCCAGGTCATGCGGATCTTAATGGCGGACTTAAATACAATTTGAAAGATCTGCGTAACGTACTAGAACGTTCTAGTGCGAGAGAAACGACAGTTCGGGTGGCCGTAGGTGCCATAGCACGTCAGTTCCTTGAGGAATTTGGAATAAAAATTGCTGGTCAAGTCATTCGTATAGGAGAAATTGAAGCCCCTCCACATGATTTATCCATAGATGAACTGATCGAGAAGACCGAAGCTTCTTCTGTGCGAGTAGTTGATGCTGAAACAGAGAAGCAGATGGAAGCTTACATCGATCAAATTAAACTAGATGGCGATTCGATTGGTGGAATTGTTGAATGTATCGTTGAAGGTGTTCCGATTGGACTAGGAAGTTATGTCCAGTATGATCGAAAGCTGGATGCACGTATTGCGCAAGGCGTAATGTCAATTAACGCATTCAAAGGCGTAGAGATCGGTATCGGATTCGAAGCAGGCATATTACGTGGTTCTCAAGTGCATGATGAGATTATGTATGAGAAAGAACGTGGATATCACCGTGCTAGTAATCGTCTAGGTGGTTTTGAAGGTGGAATGACGAACGGGATGCCCGTGGTTGTTCGTGGCGTCATGAAGCCGATCCCAACCCTCTACAAACCATTACAAAGTGTAGATATTGATACGAAGGAAGCTTTCACTGCCCAGGTAGAGCGTTCAGATGCTTGCGCAGTTCCAGCAGCGAGTGTTGTTATGGAGCATGTTGTAGCATGGGAAATTGCTAAAGCCTTCTTAGAGAAATTCGGTGGCGACTCGATGGAAGAGATCAGAACCAACTATAATCAATACCTTGCGCAATTAGAGAGGTACTAAAGATGAGAATCGTGACAGTAGATTTAGGGGAGAGATCTTACCCGATTTATATCGGGCAAGGTCTTATTGATCAAATAGGGCCGTACTTCCAGCGTCATGGCATATCTACTAAAAGTCCTTTGTTAATCGTTACAGACGAGTTAGTTGCTTTTCATCACTTACATAGAGTAGAGAAGCAATTGGCTTCAGCAGGATTCCAGACAGTGACCAAGATCGTGAAATCTGGAGAAACGTCGAAATCGCTAACTGTATTTGAAGAAGTCATGACGACAGCTATTCAAGGTGGTCTTGATCGTAGCTCGACTGTTGTGGCACTTGGTGGTGGGGTAGTAGGCGATTTGGCTGGATTCGTTGCTGCAAGTTATATGCGTGGAATTAAGTTCGTGCAGGTTCCGACGACGATTCTAGCACATGATAGTAGCGTTGGGGGGAAGGTGGCTGTAAACCACCCGCTCGCCAAGAATATGATCGGTGCTTTTCATCAGCCTGAATTAGTATTGTATGATTTAGATACGTTACAAACATTGCCTCCACGGGATGTATCGGCAGGACTGTCAGAGATGGTTAAGCATGGACTGATTCAGGATGGTGACTTTGCCAGATGGTGCAGAGATCATGCTGCTGAGCTACTGTCATTAGATCCTGAGGCACTAGGATATGGTTTAGAACGTGGTTGTAGCATTAAAGCCGCAGTTGTATCTCGTGATGAACGGGAGAATGATCTTCGAGCCATTCTTAATCTAGGTCATACGATTGGTCATGCGATTGAAGCTGTGGGTGGATACGGTGAGTATTTACATGGTGAAGCTATCTCTATTGGCATGGCGGGTTCGGCACTGCTAGCAGTCAAATTAGGCCGTGATGAGAGTATATACGATGAGACAGTGAGTATGTTAACATCGCTAAGGTTGCCTGTGAAGATGGCAAATCATTTGTCTACAGACGATATTATGGCAGCTATGATGCACGATAAGAAGTTCAAAGAAGGTCATATGCTATTTATTATTCCAGATTCCATTGGGTCAGTAAGTATCGTTAAGGATGTACCTGAACAACTCGTTCGAGACGTAATAGACCAACTTAGAGAAGGAGGGGAGATTCATGTATAATAGGGGAATTCGTGGTGCCACAACAGTCCTACAGAATGAAGAGCAGGAGATTCTAACAGAGACAGTGATATTACTTCGTGAAATGATTACCCGTAATGAAATTGAACCTGAAGACATCTGTAGCGTCTGGATCACGATGACGAACGAGCTTGATGCTACGTTCCCAGCAAGAGCCATACGGCAATTGGAAGGTTGGGATTTAGTGCCTCTAATGTGCTCGGTAGAAATTCCTGTACAAGGAAGCTTGCCCAAATGTATTCGACTTATGATTCAGGTGAATACGGAGAAAAGTCAACGGGAAATAAAACATGTCTATTTGAATGATGCCAGCAAGCTAAGACCGGATCTAGCTATTTCTAAGAACTAAATATTTTTGATATCTGGGTTGTCAAAGGTAACATGAATCATGTATAGTGGTTTTAGTCGAGTAGAGCAGAGCGTAGTTGAGATGAGTATAGCTGAGCAGAGTCCATATTTAATTAATGTCGGTAGAGAATCAATTTCTGATCTCTAAAACTTCTCTTTGATATTTTAGAAGAGGTTTAGTAGAGGGATGAATGAATGAGATGATTACCGGACTCTTTCATATACCTAATCACCGTGAAAACCTCTACCTTGTAGAGGTTTTTTTGTTTAAGTCGCAAGACAAATTTAGATATCAGAAGCGTACGATGAAGGAGGCTGGTCATCATGACCCCCAGTATAGAACAGGTAATTTCTCTTGCAGGCCAATATAACTTAATTCCTGTTGTGAAGCGATTGTTATCAGATATGGAGACGCCCATACGGATATTCCAGCGTTATGCTCAGCGAGATCATGCATTTCTGTTGGAAAGCGTAGAGGGGGGAAGTCAGTGGGCTAGGTACTCCTTTATTGGTACAGATCCTTTTCTCCTGATTTCCGGTAAGAAGGGCAAAATCGTTCTAGAAAAGAACGGTGAACAAGAAATAATGAAGGGGAAACCCGTAGAAGAATTGAAGGCGCTATTGCGTATGTATCGAAGTCCTAAACTGGATGAGATGCCACCCTTTACAGGAGGAGCTATCGGATTCTTTGGATATGATCTATTACAGTACTATGAGAAATTGCCAGCGCATGCGGTGGATGATCTCAAGATGGATGATATCCGGTTTATGTTCTGTGATACGATCATCGTATTCGATCATGTGAAGCAACAAATATTGTTAGTAGGTAACGTTCATATCAAAGAAGGAGATACGGACAGCGACATTCAAGCTACGTACGAGCTAGTTAGTCGTAAACTGGAAGATATTGCGGAGCAGTTACAAGAGCAAGGGCCGCGTGAGAATGTCAATAGCCGTAGTATTCCGCAGGATGTGCCATTAGGTGATATTAAATCCAATATGACGAAAGAGCAATATATTTCAAATGTAGAACAGGCGAAAGAGTATATTCGCTCAGGAGATATTTTTCAGGTGGTATTATCTCAGAGGTTTCATATCGAGACAGAGGTATCCCCATTGCACGTATATAGAGTACTAAGAACGCTTAACCCCTCACCTTATATGTATTATCTCAAAATGAATGAGGAAATCATTGTAGGTACCTCGCCAGAGGCACTAGTTAAGGTCGATGGAGATCGTGCAGAAACAAGACCAATAGCGGGTACAAGACCTCGTGGAGAGAACGAGCAAGAAGACCGTGAGCTTGGTGAAGAGTTAATGGCAGATGAGAAGGAACGTGCAGAGCATCTTATGCTGGTTGATCTAGGGCGTAATGATCTAGGGCGTGTATCTCAATTCGGAACCGTGAAGTGCGATTCATTTATGGAGATCGAGCGTTATTCACATGTTATGCATATTGTGTCCAACGTGTCAGGGAGACTGCGAGAAGATAAAGACTTCTTCGATGCTTTTCTTTCTTGTTTACCAGCGGGAACGGTATCAGGAGCACCGAAGCTACGAGCGATGGAAATTATAGCAGAATTAGAAAAAGAAGCTCGTGGTGCTTATGCGGGAGCTATCGGATATTTAGGATTTACAGGTAATATGGATTCGTGTATTACGATTCGAACTTTGATCTTTCGTAAAGGGAAAGCATATGTTCAAGCCGGAGCAGGTATTGTATGGGATTCGGTTCCAGAGAAGGAATATGAAGAAACTGTTAATAAAGCCAAAGCACTGCTAAAGGCTATTCGCACGGCCGAGGCTATGTTTCCTCCATTGACGGGTGAGACAGGAACCATTAATCAGGATTATTTATATGAATACACACCAGAAGGGTAAGGACTAAGCGGTTAAGGCGATGCCAACGGATGAAAAGCTATTCATAGGCAGTAGAACTAAATATATTGGAGATGAGCAAAGTGGAGAAAAGCCTAGTTGAGAAGAAGTTGGATAATGTGAATCATATCAAAGATACAGAATTGCTACAGAGTAGCATCGCCAAGCTGATTAAAGGTACTAGTCTTACACGCCAAGAGGCACGAAATATCATGGAGAGCATTATGGTGGGCTCGGCAACGCATACACAGATAGGTGGGTTGTTGACGGCCTTAAGAATAAAGGGTGAAACGATTGAGGAAATAACGGGATTTGCTGAAGCTATGAGAGGTGCAGGTAGCCGAATGGTGACAGAGAGTGAGCATCTGCTCGACACATGCGGAACAGGTGGATCTGGAATACACAAATTCAATATTTCTACTACGTCAGCTATTATTTCATCTGCTGTATCGGTTAGAGTGGCTAAGCATGGTAATCGATCTGCATCAGGACGCGCTGGAAGTGCAGATGTATTGGAAGCACTAGGCGTAAATATTAATATTTCTACTGAACAAGCGAAGCGTTGTTTAGATGAGATTGGGATATGCTTCTTGTTTGCGCAAATTTATCACCCATCGATGAAATATGCAGCGGCACCTCGTAAAGAGCTTGGTATCCGTACGGTGTTCAATATGTTAGGTCCATTGACTAACCCGGCAGGTGCCGATCGACAATTGTTGGGTATCTATGATCGCAATATGACAGAAACGATTGCGCATGTGTTAAAGGAATTAGGGTTGAAGCGTGCTTTAGTTGTTTCAAGCATGGATGGTTTAGATGAGATTAGTATTTCGGCACCCACTCAAGTATCAGAATTACGTGGTGGAAAAGTGAATACTTATAGCATTCATCCTCATGATCTTGGGCTTGATATACATCCGATTGAGGATGTTCTTGGCGGAGATGCAGCCCAGAATGCTCAAATTATACAATCGGTTCTGCAAGGGACAAAGAGTCCTTATCGTGACGTCGTATTAGCGAATGCAGGGGCTTGTATTTATGTATCTGGATTATCAGAGTCCATTGCTGAGGGTGTGAAATTAGCGGCTGAGGCTATTGATAATGGAAAAGCGTACGATAAACTGAATCAGTTGATTCTAATGACGGGAGAACAATCCAATGTATCTTGATAAAATAGTGGTGACGAAGGTCGAAGAAGTGAAGAAACTTGCAGCGCATTTCAATCTTAAGGAAGCAGAACGAGATATCGCAGCTTTACCTCAAACCAAAGGATTTATAAAAGCGTTAAACGAAAGACGCCATCGAGACATGGGGTTGATCGCCGAAGTGAAGAAGGCTTCACCTTCTAAGGGGTTAATTCGGCCAGATTTTCATCCCGTAGACATTGCGCTGGCTTATGAGCAAGCAGGAGCGGATTGTTTATCTGTGCTGACGGATGAATCTTATTTCCAAGGGTGTGGGGAATATTTAAAGGCCGTTCGTGCTGCGGTGAGTATCCCATTACTACGTAAAGATTTCATCATTGATGAACGACAAATATTCGAAGCACGGCTACTTGGCGCCGATGCAGTACTCCTTATAGCTAGCATTCTTGAACCTGCACAGATCTCTTCGTTCCTCAAGATTGCGACATCGCTCGGTATGGATTCATTAGTAGAAGTTCATAATCAGCAAGAGTTGGAAGGCGTACTAAAGCTGGATCAAGCCCGTTTAATTGGTATTAACAATCGAAACTTGCAAACATTCGAGACGTCTCTTCAGACTACTGCTGCGTTGGTGCGACTTATTCCTGAAGGGATTACGATTATTAGTGAGAGTGGTATATCAGGCGTTGAAGATATGGCCTACCTAGAGCAAGCAGGTGCAGATGGCGTGTTAGTAGGAGAGTATTTCATGCGTCAGCAGGAGATTGGCACTGCTGTACATCATCTTATGGGTCCTCTTAAGGATCAAGGAGGAAACGTTTAGGATGGGAAGTACATTAGTTAAAATTTGTGGACTTCAGGGCGTTGAAGTGCTAAAATATATGAACAACTTACCTGTGGATTACATAGGATTTGTATTTGCGACAAGTCGTCGCCAGGTTTCCATAGAGACTGCAGCTTTGCTTGTAGCACAGTTATCGCAGTGGCAGAATGAGACGACACCAGAAAGTGTGGGTGTGTTTGTTAATCCAACGATGGAGCAATTATCCGAAGTAATGGATCGTGTTTCATTAGATGTGATTCAGTTACACGGACAAGAGAAACCTGAGTTCTGCCGTGAGGTAAAGCAGACTTTCGGGGCTAAAATATTTAAGGTCATTCAAATTCAAGGGACAGATGACACTTCAACAGAATCTGATATTGAGACTGCTCTGCAGGAATATGAGGGGGTCATCGATGCTGTATTATTGGATACATTCGACCCTGTTCATGGGGGCGGGTCTGGGAAGACTTTCGCTTGGGAGCAAATAAGACGTTATCAAGTTTGGAGCCATAGTAAAGGCCTTCCACTATGGATTGCAGGTGGGCTTGATCCAAATAATGTCGAGGAATTATTGGAACGCTATCATCCAGATGGAGTAGATGTTTCTAGTGGTGTTGAAAGTAATGGAATCAAAGATATAGATAAAATTAGAGCTTTTGTCGAAAGGGTGAAAGGTTTATGACACAAGTACCAGATAAAGACGGTCGTTTCGGTCCATTTGGAGGTCGTTTCGTACCTGAAACCTTAATGAATGCACTGATCGAATTAGAGAATGCTTACACTGAGAATGCAGCAGATGCAAGTTTTCAAGCAGAAATCGATTATTTACTTAAACAGTATTCAGGTCGCGAGACTCCTCTGTATTATGCAGAACGTTTAAGTCAACGCTTAGGTGATGCTAAGATCTACTTAAAGAGAGAAGACTTGAATCATACTGGAGCTCATAAAATCAACAATGCTATTGCACAAGGTGTACTCGCTAAACGTATGGGCAAGAAAAAAGTGATTGCTGAGACAGGAGCTGGACAGCATGGCGTTGCAACGGCTACGGTAGCTGCACTTCTGGGGATGGAATGTAAAGTATTCATGGGTGAAGAAGATACGAAACGCCAAGCGCTTAATGTATTTCGCATGAAACTACTGGGTGCGGAGGTTATTCCTGTGAGTTCGGGGTCGCGTACACTGAAGGATGCTGGAAATGAGGCACTTCGTTACTGGGTTAGTAATGTAGAGGATACGTTCTATATCTTGGGTTCAGCTGTAGGTCCGCATCCGTATCCGATGATGGTACGTAACTTTCAGCGAATTATCGGAGATGAGACCAGAGCACAAATACTGGAAGTTGAAGGCCGTTTGCCGAATGTGCTTGTAGCCGCTATTGGAGGAGGAAGTAATGCGATTGGCATGTTCTACCCTTTTCTTGAAGATAAAGACGTGGCTATGATTGGTGTAGAGGCTGCGGGAAAAGGAGTCGATACGAAGTTCCATGCAGCAACGATGAGCAAAGGAACCCAAGGTGTATTCCAAGGGTCGATGAGCTATCTTCTGCAGGATGAATACGGACAGGTTCAAGAAGCTCACTCGATCTCGGCGGGTCTTGATTACCCAGGTGTGGGTCCAGAGCACTCTTATCTTAAAGATATCGAACGTGTGCAATATGTACCTATTACAGACCAAGAAGCACTGGATGCGCTAGAGCTCCTCTGTCTTACGGAAGGCATTATACCTGCACTGGAATCTTCACACGCCATTGCTCAAGTGGTGAAGTTGGCACCAACACTTACCAAAGATGATATTGTGGTTATCTGTTTGTCTGGTCGAGGCGATAAAGATGTGGAGTCCATCATGGCATACAGGGGGGGAGGGCAGTCATGAATCTAATGGATCAAACATTCGAGCTATTGAAGAGTCAGAACCGTACAGCCCTTATTCCATTTCTAACGATAGGTGATCCTGATCTGGATACTACAGTGGAGATCATTCAAGCGCTAGAAGCCGCGGGTGCTGACATACTTGAGCTAGGGGTACCTTATTCTGACCCACTTGCTGACGGACCTGTCATTCAACGGGCATCAGAGCGTGCGCTGAAGCAAGGTGTAACCATTCGTACCTGTATGGAGACAGCAATGAAAGCACGTCAAGCAGGTGTAAAGATGCCATTCATTCTATTCACCTATTACAATCCAGTATTACAAATGGGTCTGCCTTACTTTTTTGAGCAAGTCAAAGCCCACGATATTAGTGGACTCATTATTCCGGATCTTCCTATTGAAGAGTCTGGGGAAGTAAGACGTCTTGCTGATGAAAGTGGTGTAAGTCTCATTCCTTTGGTAGCTCCAACATCGCACGAACGGATTGCTAGAATTGTAGGTAATGCTAGCGGTTTTGTTTATTGTGTATCATCTCTAGGTGTGACTGGAGAGAGAGCAACATTCCATCAAGGTGTAGAAGAGTTTATTCAGACCGTTAAGAAATATACGACGCTTCCTGTTGCTGTTGGTTTTGGAATCTCTACGCGAGAACAGGTAGAACATTTCTCGGAAATTTGCGATGGCGTAGTTGTAGGTAGCGCTATTGTTCGTCAGATTGAATCGGTCATTCCATTGCTAAGCAATGCTAGCACCAAGCAAGAGGGATTGTTACAAATAAGAAATTTTGTTGCGCAATTAAAAGTGTAATTAACAGAAGAATGAGGGGATATCATGAAACCGAAATCTACTATAGTTAACCTTCCGGTATATCAACCAGGTAAGCCCATTGAAGAAGTGAAGAAAGAATTTGGTTTGAATGATGTTGTGAAGCTAGCATCCAATGAGAATCCCTATGGATCATCGCCTCGAGTGAAGGATGCTATTCTAGCTGAGTTGGACAATATTAGTATTTATCCAGATGGCAGTTCGGCAAGCTTAACTGCAGCGGTAGGTAAAGATTTAGGTGTGAACAGTAACCAGATCATTTTTGGATGTGGATCGGATGAAATTATTGCCTTGATTACTAGAGCCTTTTTTGTGCCTGGTGATGAGACTATTATGGCTGATCAGACATTCTCAGTAT
Source organism: Paenibacillus sp. DS2015 (assembly GCF_050433705.1). NCBI lineage: Bacteria > Bacillati > Bacillota > Bacilli > Caryophanales > Paenibacillaceae > Paenibacillus > Paenibacillus sp. DS2015. The sequence continues at coordinate 52,590 of NZ_JBNPWS010000035.1, forward strand.
ACAAAAGTAATGCTGATATAGAGGGCGCAATTAGTATTGAGGTTCCACTTAAAGATGGTACGCATGATCTAGATGCTATGCTTGCAGCTACTACGGATCGAACCAAGATTATATGGATTTGCAATCCTAACAATCCAACGGGGACAATCGTTTCTGAGCAGGCCCTTATTTCTTTCTTAGATGCTGTTCCTTCAAATATCATGGTTGTGCTTGACGAAGCGTATTGTGAATATGTGACGGATCCTACTTATCCGAACAGTCTGAATATTCTATCTAAATATGCCAACTTGGTTATTCTTCGTACCTTCTCCAAAATATATGGTCTTGCTTCTCTTCGGATTGGTTATGGTGTGGGGCATCCTGAAGTGATTAAGCTAATAAATCAGGTTCGGGAACCTTTCAATACATCGCGTATCGGTCAGGCAGCTGCTAAAGTAGCGCTGGAAGATCAAGAATATGTGAACTATTGCCGGGAGCATAATACGCGGGGAATATCATATTTACAAGGAGAATTTGACCGTTTAGGTCTAGCGTATTTCCCAGCTCATGGTAACTTTATCATGGTGAACGTTGACAGAGCCGGGCTGGAAGTATTTCAGGAACTGATCCAGTTAGGTGTCATCGTGCGTGCAGGACATCAGCGTTACCCTGAATATATCCGTGTATCCGTAGGTACACAAGCACAAAATGTTGTGTTCATTAAAGCGCTTGAGCAAGTTCTTCGTGCTGAATCTGCTCACGTATAAGCTATTCATTTAATAAGAATTGATGTGAGGGACATGACAATTAAAATTGCAATCTTTGGAGTAGGACTTATAGGTGGTTCATTGGCTTTATGCTTTAAAGGGAAGCCTGGAATTACGGTGGTGGGGCATACCCACCGCCCCTCCTCCATTCATAAATATATGAGTAAGGGTGTCGTTGACATGGCTACTCTCTCTATGGAAGAAGCGGCTATGGATGCTGACTTTATTTTTTTATGCGTACCTGTGGGGAATTTAGAAGAGTACCTAGAGCGTTTGAGTACCTTGCCGTTAAAAAAAGGTTGTATTATTACCGATGTGGGCAGTACGAAGGCCAGTGTTGCTGCTTCAGCCGAAGCATTGCAATTGCAAGATGTATATTTCATAGGTGGACATCCTATGGCTGGTTCAGAACGTTCTGGTGTTGAAGCAGCATCCGTTCTATTGTTCGAGAATGCGTATTATGTGTTGACTCCGCCTGCTCATATGCCAGAAACGGTGTATAACTCTCTAGTGCAACTATTATCTTATACACGTGCGCAGATCGTAAGAGTCGAACCTAAGCTTCATGACGAGATCGTTGGGGCTATTAGTCATTTGCCCCATATTATCGCTGTAGCTTTAGTTAACCAAGTTCGTGATTATAATGATTCAAATCCTCTATATCGCAGATTAGCTGCAGGCGGATTCAGAGACATTACCCGGATCGCATCAAGCGACCCTGTGATTTGGCGAGATATTTTGTTAAATAACAAGGATGTTATGCTTCGTTTGCTTCAGGATTGGAATCAAGGGATCGAAACTTTTATTGAGCTACTAGAGAATAAAGATGGTGAAGGGATCGAGGGTGCCTTTGCCAAAGCGAATGCCTTCCGTAGTGAGCTCCCTGAGAGAGGTAAGGGGATGATCGCACCTTTATTTGATCTATATCTAAATGTTCCGGATCATCCGGGTATTATTGGTCAGATTGCAACAGAGTTAGGTGTGAATCAGATCAACCTTAGCAATATGAGAATTATCGAAAGTAGAGAAGATGTTCCGGGTGTTATGCGACTTTCTTTCCGTGTTGAAGCGGATATGGAGCGAGCTAGAACCCTTCTGCAAGAGCTGAAATACGTGGTGTATGTATAGTTAAGAAAAGGAAATGATTGCGATTTCAAAATGTTGTTGACAGAATGAAAACGTATACATTATAATGAACGTACAGTATGGTTTCTCTCCACTCCTATCCAAATACTATATTGCTCTGAAAATGAGCAATGGCCGCTAATGTAGCGGTCTTTTTTTTGTGTTTTTATAGAAATATTCGGAACATGTATTTGATTCGGTTATGCTTCAGTATAGACTAGTTGCTCAAAAAATGGATATATGCCGAGGTGCAGGTTTTTTATTGGTAATAACTTGTAAGAGTTTACCTGTACAATATGATGATAAAAAGGTATTATGCAAAATGCAGAATATTTATAGGTAATAAATACTACATAAGGGGAGAAAAATATGAAAGATAAGCTAAAGGGATTGATTTTAGGTGTGACTATTGGATCATTAATTACTGGGGCAACAGCTTTTGCTGCCGGAGGAAAAATGATTGAGGTATTTTATAGCGTAAAAGATATCAAAATTAACAATATATCGAAAATGCCAACTGGAGATGATAAGCCATTTGTTTATAACGGGAAAACTTATGTCCCATTAGGCTATATTTCTAGTGAACTAAAAGAACCAGTTAAGTGGGATGGTAGTTCAAAGGTCATTTATATCGGCGAAACAGGAGATGCTAACGCGTTATATTTGGATAAAGACATTAAACATATGAATTATCAAACAGGATATTCTTCAAACAAAACGATTTATAGCTACAACGCAGACGGTTATACTGTTAAAGACAATATAGGAACTGAATATTCTAATTATTTAACAATGTACACGGTTTCGGATTCCAATTACGAGAAATATTCTTGGCAGTATGTAGAATTCCCTCTAAATGGAACTGTCAAATCATTCAATACGAAATTAGGATCAACAAATAAATACTTAAGTACTACCGCCAATGTTAAAATAACAATTTCAGCTGATGATAAAGTCGTATATACTCATGAGTTTAAACCGGGCGATTTCCCAGAAGATGGGTCTGTCAATAGTTTTGTGTAAACTCTTTTAATATGGCTTCTCCCCGAGGGGAGATAAAAATCATTTCACATACTGCCCAACACGTTCTGGAA
>NZ_JBNPWS010000036.1:0-51393 GCF_050433705.1 Paenibacillus sp. DS2015
ACAAGCGAGGTGTTTTTGTCAATACGGATAAATTTATTGATTTCTTCTTACGGTCTTAAGGGTTTAAGCTGATAATCCAGCTGCGAAAGTTGAGTTAATAAAATTTTGGAATTCCTCTTGTCGGATCATCTTTAATATCGAAATTGAAATATTGAGCATCCACCACTCGTTCGTTTTCAGTTCTTTCAATTATATAGTAGTCAATTTGAAATATTTATCGTTTTATGTATTATTAAATAAAAATATCAAATTTAGTTTCTATACTTCTACTTATTTCCTTAATTTCTGCAATTCCCTGTTCATAAGTCCGACAAAAACACTCTTATTGAATCCGTCCATTCCATATGGGGGCAGAATGTTATTCCTTTATGAACTCGACACCTGATCGCATCGATCGCATCCAACCTTATAATGAAAAAGAAACCTCGGCTAGCATTTAAGCTAATCGAGGTTATTCATTTAATGATTATACCGCTTGGAGATTTTCAGTTTCAATATCACTCCTGAACTAATGGGGTACCTGTGATCCAAAATCATCTCGGCTCGACTTGTCCGCGTTGTAGAATACTACGTCTCCATCTATCAGATGAAATCGATTGCCATAGGAATCTTGGATGTTGTGATTAAATCCTTCCATTCTCCACTGATTGTTCCTCTGTACCCCATTCACCACTTTATTCATCAGGGGAGCATTGATATATTGTAAGTGTGGATTCGCTAAATCTCCTTGTTGTATGGATTCAATATTGAAGTTCACTACAATATATCCATCTTTCAAGAACATCGATGCCTTTTCATCAAAAGGACCATTCTGGTACAGTTTGATCCCTTGCTTCACGACGTACGTATCCGCTGGAATGCTATATTCTCCATACCAATGTTGGATCGCAGCCAAAGCTCGGTCTGTATTGACAGATGATGGAATGCTACTTTTAGGTCCTATAAATGTTCGTAGCTGTTCGGGTAGTAATAACAGATCATATCCACCCACAGGTGTTTTTTGCTTCGTACTCTTGTTGATATAGTTCTCTACGAATTGGTTCATAGATGTATTGATGAGTTGGCCTGAAGTATAGTAGTTCCTATACTTAAATTCAGCAGTATCCGTTAACTCCTCATTCGGTACATTTCGCATTCTTTCGTTCATCAGGACATATCTCTTGACCTGGTCATCATTCGAACCTATTTTCACAAAATTTTTGTCGCTTGCATGATAATATAAATCCACCGGCGTGGTCATTGTTCCATCTTTACTTACATAATTAAAGGTAGGTGTGATCCGAATCCCATCTGTGGGACCAAACATATTTCCTTTGGTCTTGAAATCAAATTTGTAGTGGTATCCTTGCTTAATCGCCACGTTTTTAAACCCCTGTATGGGATGACTTCCGGGAAGAATGGGTACTGTAAACTTCGAATCGTTCCCACGTGGGTCGCCATCAATACTATTCATTCCCACCCAATAGGAGATTCCTGTTTGTTGGAGGCTTCCTTTCCGTGTCCGGAAGACCGTTTCCCAATTGTAATCCACTATATCTGTGATGTGGAAATCATATAACCTTCCAATCACCTCTACCGATATTTCATCTGTAGCCACATGATTTCTCAGTTCCGTGTTGGCGTCCGGTTGAACATCGAAATCTGCGGGTGCATTCTCAGCAATATTTCGGAGCAACACCTGGTAATTTCCTTCATCCACCCATACCGGTAAATAGAATGCAGTATCTAACTGGTTAACCGGAATATCTATCCAGGTATTCTTAGGAATAAACTGGGTTCGACTTCCATTGTATACATCGAACGGAAACCATACCTGTTTCGTTCGATAATACTTGGCGTAATCCCGATCTCCATAACCCGGATAATTCACATGTTGCCCCTCCGTAGGAATTCGGACGGTGAAAGGTCTCTCCAATATAAAAGCCGCACGATTATAATTCGGGTTTGTCTTCTGATTATGTTCTTCATCATCGGTCACGGAGGAATAATTCACCACAGGTGTATGTACTGTCACCGTATTGATATTATTGATAGGGAAGTCCTTTCCACCACTGCCTCCTACATGACCGTCTAGGAGATCATAGAATATCGTGCCCGAACTTGGCGTATTGGCTTTGTTGATAAGCGTTTTAATAATGAGTTGGTTATCCATGTATAGCACTCTGTTACCGATCATAGGAGACTCAGGAATCTTTCCTGGCGTAGGGGCTTTTTTAATAACCTTGTCATCTTTCATGATGATTTCCCCATTAAAGTTCACCTTATCATTCTGAACCTCGGCATCCTGAGTTTGAGATTCGGCCATTCCGAGTAACAAACCTGAATGATCATCTGGAGAAGGTCTAGAATATCCTCCATCTTGTATTGGTGGAGTGAATGAAATAGTTCCTGTTTCCTTTGGATATACGTGATCTCCTACAGGATCACTCTGCTTCGTTTCCAATGTTGGCGGTATATATCCCGTTGGATTTAACGTCACCGTACCGCTAGGTAGGGCGTAATTGCTCATGATTGCTTTGTTGATGATATAAACTTCTAAATGATTGATCGTCCAGTAGTCATAATCGCGTGTGAAACTGAATGAATAATTCTTGTCCTCCGTTTCAGACATTTCTTTATCATCTTGAGGTATTGCTTCCCCGTCGGCTCCTATTATATCATCCTGCTTTTCTTTCCAAGTCAGTACGTAGGTGAGATCTACACTACAATCATAGTTAATCTTCCCGACTTGATTTCCGAATGTGTGCTGAAACAGATAATTCAATCCTAATGTATTCGCGTATAGATAGTCTGAGGTAGGTATACCTTGTCCAACATCGAAGCTATAGGGTGAGTTACTAGGATCATCCGCTTTGATCACACCTGTTGCCTTAGGGTCCATAGAGATCGTCTGTGGTGCAGCTATTTGGCTTGGTGGCTGAATCGTCCACGTACAGCTTCCTGCCCCTCCTGGCGTATCTTCTCCATCACCGTCTTTGACATAAACCTCATATGTATCTGGGTAGCGATACGTAAACGTTTTAATATCATATCTGTAAAAAGCAAAGTAATACATCATGGCTGCACCGGGGGTTCCTAAATTTACCCTTTCACCTTCATGACCATGATCCTGTGTGAATTCAATCTCTGCTTTATCAAGATTTAATACTTTCATACCATTAATTGTTGTGGTTGGATCTGTTGGTCCAGAAACCCCTGTGGGAGTTATTACTTCACCATTAATAGATTTAGAAACATTAATTCCATTTTGGAATGGATTGGCTGCTAGTAATGTTTCAGTACTATCATCTATATATTTTGTAGCAAACTGCCCATAATCGACGGACCCCACACTCACATAAGGATTTGCACGTGTGTAAGAAACGACCTGTGTAATAAATCGACCGGGCCACATATCCCTCGAAAATCCATTTGAGGTATCACTACCTGGTGTGGTAATAGCCCCAATAGTGTAGTTATCACCATCACCAGGTTTCCAGTGTACATCTCGACTTCCGCGTTCCCATGAAAACCATGATCCATTTTTTTCATTATCAGTTGATTTTACAGGTACCCCTTGTCCATTCAGAGTGATTTTATTTGTATACTTTTGTGAGTTTACAATTATAGGCTCCTGATATGAAACTCCATCTTTTTTCAAGACAATTTTTGTTATGATTTTTCCTGAACCTGCATCTAAGCTAAATGGTTTCGATTCTACCGTTTTTTCTTTGTAGAATACAGAACTATGCGACTTTTTAAGATTATCTGAATTAGCATTGTATATAATATCTGCTGTTTTCCACAATGTCTCACCAGCCACAGCTTCGATAGAATCAATAAACAATAGCTGTAGAATCGAACCAATTAAACAAGTCAGTAGAAAAACTTTCGTGAATTTTCTCGATTTACAAATCATATTGTTACCCCCTATTAGAATAATCCATTAATTTGAGGGCCTGATACTTTTAAAATTTCTTGTGACAAAAAGTTGTAGCTTGAAAATGATGGTATTCTAAGTTTAATTCTTAAGTCCGTACCTTGCCTCCATCCTTTTTTTGGAACAATAAACATTGATAAGTCTAATGCCTTATTTTCGAATACCCTAGCAACCATGTTTAATTGTTTTCCAGCATAAAAGAGATCCTCATTTGGTGAATTTAATCCAGTGAAGTCAAACGGTACATAAGGTTTATCAAAATATTTATCAGGAGCCTTATTGTATAAAACCTTAGTTTTATAATATAAAATATAACTATCCATAAATTTACTTACTGCTATCCCCTTTTGCATACTATGGGCTTCATTTTCCCATTTCAATTTAGATATTGCAGGTATCTGCTTCAAGTTCGGATCTTTCGGATCTTCAAGGTCAATCGCAATTAATTCTATAAGTTGCCCTTTCCAAAGACCATCTTTCGAAGTAATCGTCATCTTTTCTTCCTTCCAAAGTTCCTCAACATTCTCCGTCTTCCTTGAATCAACGAAGAACTCGGGCATAACCGTGAAAATATTAGTACCATGCCATACAAGTTCTGCACTGGATACCGCATACTTATCAACAGCCAATGTTTCACCATTGTTCACTTTCAGAATACGCTCTATAATCGTTACAGACTGTGCCCGAGTCGTCTTCTCATTCAACCCAAGTTGTCCTGCACCTAGACCCGTGATAAGGCCTTTTTTAGTAGCAAGATACATCCACTTATCTTCTTCTGTTTCAAGTTTACCTGTAGCACGTACCGCAACTTTGGCCATTTCTGCACGTGTCATCGCTTTATTCCACTCTGATTCCTGGTTATTAAAATCGCTAGTAAGATATAACTTGTTCTCCTCAGCTACTTTTACGTAGTCCTCATACCATTTTCCTGTTCCCTTTTCTACAGAAAGCCCCAAAGCTGTCACCGACATTTTCACAAATTCAGCCCTTGTCACTTCTTGATTAGGTTTAAACAATCCGCCTGGATAACCATCCACATAACCCTTCTCTACAGCCGCCTTTATAGTACTTTCCGCCCAAAACCCAGCTTTAACATCATTGAAACTGCTTACCGAAGCTGCCACCGAAACATTCGTTGTAAAGCTTGTCATACCAGAAAAAGCGATGCTCCCTACCATTAATAATTTCATAAATACTTTCACTTTCATCACACTCCTATGATCTTGGATAAATTACTAGAATCTCTAGCTTCTCAAAAAAAAGGATTGATCTTGCTTAGACAGTTTATAAACTGAGTATCGACCGTTATGCTTGCCGCTTGGCACAAGCTTACATGTCGAGTGAGCTCCACAGGCATACTTCGCGTGTAGTTCAACTAGAGGCTAGGCTAGGCAACGCGGGTAGAAGCTGCGAGTAGTTAAACTTGATTGTCATGGTTCCTTACATTTCGATATGAGGTATGTGTAGCAACCTTCATTCTGGATTACAAGCACTACTGTTATGTAGCTAGCTAAAGTACTTTGTTAGAGTAGATTCTTTAATCTATAACACTGTATTTGAGAAGATACGGCATAGTAGGACTTTTTAAGTATACTATAGTAATTTGGGATTATTTGTCGTATTATTTCTTATCAAATAAAATCCTAGTATCTATGTTTTTATATTCTCTACTTTTCTCCTTAATTTTTGCATCTCTTTGTTCATAAATCCGATAATAACCGTTTAATTAATAAAGTGAATAACTCTGATATAGGTAATGGGATGTCAAACTATATGTTGACTGGTCATCACCAGAATCTTCTCTTGCACAGAATCGTCGCTCTGGTCAGTTAATTTGCAGATAAAGGAATCTTTGTCCACCGCTATTACTGTAGTTGTTGTACTGTCTATTTTGAAAGTTGCGATTCATACCCTTCTCACCATCCCTATCGTTGTAGGGTATTTTACAGTTGCGAACAAATTTGAAAAAACCGTTAGAAAACGAAGATAGCAAAAAGCAGGTCAATCATGGTGGTATCTGACCATAATCGACCTGTTAGATATATCTGTATAGCGTTATTTAGGTTATGCTTTTCAAGCATTTATATGCGTATAAAGGAAATGAAGAAATTCCCGTAGCGTTATTACATAGGTTAAGTGTGTTATTGGTTGAATGATGGGTTCATTTGGCAGTGGATAGCTCCACCAAACAAAAGTTAAATGTTGTTAAATAGCCTCAATGCAACTATGTTTCCTGAGTTTCCAAAAACTGAAGCATGGTATAATCCTTCGAAGATATTATCTCTATGGAACTCTCCGACAAAGACATTGTCATCATTCTTCTCGCTATACGCATATCGAACCAGTATAATAGTGAGATTCTTGACATGCTTGTTTCGGCAGAATTCCTGTAAATTCCGACCGAATTCTACAATTGCACTTGGAATCTCCTCTAGCTCTAACCACTCATCAAATTCGCCTATAAATTCTTGATTTTGAATTTCAAAAGTAGTGGAATGCAAAAACCGATTGAGGTGAGATAACTTCTTCGATAGTATTTCACCTTCTGGTAGAACTCTGAAATTATTCTTTTCTTCAAAAACAGTTAGTAAATAAGACACATCAGCATTTTCATCCAAATCAAATGAAAGGAACTGGGTGCAGTCAAATATAACTTCCGCCATTATTTCACCCCATAGGGATGGCATAAATTTTAGCCACCCCATTTATTAAAGTCATACTACTATTTTCGATACTTTCCGTTGTTCAAATAGTCATAGAGCTGACTAATATCTTTTTTGCCGGGAGTAGTCATTCCTCCATTTTGTGTTTTAACACCTTGCCCCCAAATATTTCACCATTTTTGTTCACATGTCTTGTCGGTTGGTGAACGTGAGGTGATAGACCTGCGTGCAGTTCAATTCCATATCTTTTGAACTGTCCTTCAGGATTAGTACCCTTCGAATTGTTATTAAATCCCTTTGATTGTGTATGAAGTGTTGTTTCTTTATTAGCAGGAACGTTTTTCTTCACATACCCTTCAAATGTTCTCTCATCCCCTTGCGGTTTGTATCCTCTGGTTTCAAGACCTTTACCCTCAGGTAAACCATCACACTGCCCCTTCATTAATCCCATCGGGTCAATATAACGAATCGGATCTCCGTTTACATAGGCATAGCGGTTCAGCGTCTGTCCATCCAACAGATCTCCACGCAAGACATCTCGGTTCAAGAATCGTTGTAATACCGGATGGTAGTACCTTGCCCTCATATAATAGAGTCCATTCGGATCCGATTGCACGCCATCCCTACCATTATAACCAAACGGTTGATTTGTCTTTCCTTCGTGCTTTTCTAGCTCTCCATACGGTCCATAGGTATATCGGTCGCTCACGCTGCCTTGTTCATCCGTCAATAGGGTGGTACTTCCACGGAGATCACTGTGGTAGCTCTGGTAATTCCCCTGTGCATCTTCTCGTCCGATCAGCCCTAGACCATAGACATAGGTGGCTTTCGGGTTTCCCTCAGGATCTAACTCCATCAGTACTCGGCTTAATTCCGACACGGCATCGACCACATACCGAGTTGTCTTCCCTTTCCATGTCATGGAGGTCCGATTCCCCTGAGAGTCGTACGTATAAAGGGCTTTACCCGATTTCACCAGTCGGTTACGGGCATCATATTCATAGGATGCCATCGTCTGTCCATCGCTCATGTACAGCAGATTCCCGTCCGCATCCATCTCCACGGGATACCCGCCTATACTAAACAATCGGTTATCCTTGGTATATCCTACAGTTGGAAATTCTTCCTTGTCGCTGTCCATACGGTGGATCATATTCCGCTAGGAGTCCATTTGTTGTTAGCAACTCGAAGCCTGGTGGTGTAGTGGATGATATTCCATTTAAACTTTTTATTGCATTAGATTCAATTATTTTATTAAATACGGCAAAAAATATTATCCCTGTATACTACTCCCTGTAGGTATCATTAGCTAGGTCATACTAATTCTCAATTCCCTAAAGGTTAGAAGGATCAAAAAACCTCCGTTCATTCTTTGCGGAGGTTTTTCCTAAAGTTACTCTTTATTCATATCCTTCAGGTGGTGGCTTGAAGCAATAATTTCACGATTTCTATAATCCAATAATATATATACTAAGTTTTTCTCATCTCCCGTCACGTGGCCATGCTTCATTGCCTTGCCTAAATAACTGTTGCATATGCTCAGTTAGGGGTTCGTTGTCCGAGAACAAATCTGGAAATACACGTAACATTTGCGTAAGCAGTTCCGTCATCTTAACAGTGTCACATACGCGCACAACGGCATCACCTAATTGTCCATATACAATTGCACCTTTCTCCACCAATATGTCTTCAACCTTCCAGAAATACTCTGACCATGACTCTCCACAATGCCTACGAGAGGGGACTTCAATGACTGTACCGTCACTAAGAACGGTCTGCAGATTCTCATGATCATCTGTCATTCTACCTGGAATATCAAGCCATTCTTCTACTCCATGCATAAAAGTATTCCTACGTAAGTCCACACCCAGAAGTAGAATGGTCGCTTGTCGATCTAACAACTTGCCCCAAGCTGAACCTCTCGCACAAGGCGTATCAAACTGCTCATCACCCGTAGTGAATGACAGCGCATCCTGACCCAGAGCTGCCACGGAATGTGTTGGATGCCAAGACCGAATGACACCTGGGCGCTTACGGAAAAGTTCTGGAATAATGCCGATACACGAGGGTGATTCTTCCACATAAAATGTAGGATTATTTGCATTTATATTAGCCCATGTATGCGTAGGAAGAACAAGCAGCCCCTCTTTCATATACTCTTCCAAAACGTTAAGGACCGTATTAGCTCCTCCGTCTACCTCACCCATGCTTTTTAAAGAAGAGTGAACAAGTACGACACCCTGTTGATTAATTCCCATCTGATGTAACTGTTCTGATAGGCTAATGTGTGTATGCATAAATCACAACCTCCTTGATGTTGTTGTTTCCTTTATAGGGTTAAGCTTACATGGCTATCTAATTAAGTTCAACCCACTCCCGACTCGTCCTTTTCTCGCTAAAAAATGCACCCCTTAGATATTCATTGGATTAACCTAGAGGGTTCTTCAATGAATATTCTATGAGGTGCATCTCTTACATGAGTTCTACTTCCAAATTCCGTCGGCGATCTCTCTGATAAATCCAAGCGTTAAGTACTTATATTCCACTTACCATTCCGTTATTGCCTGATGAAGAGCTTCAATATAAGCTGTTGCAAGCTTTGAGAGAGAGGCATTCTTATGACTTATCCAACCCACACTGATCGTTTCGTCACAATCCAAAGGGACAGGAATAATTTCATTACCATTCAGATCAGCACTAAGCACTCCCGTAGAAATCGTATAACCATTCAAGCCAATCAATAGATTGAAAAGTGTTGCCCTGTCATTTACACGAATACTCTTCTTATGCGATAAAGTGCTAAGAATCTCTTCGGAGAAATGAAAAGAATTGTATTCACCCTGTTCAAAGGACAGATAAGGATAAGGCTCAAGCTGGTCAATAGTAACTATCGATTGCTGCGCTAATGGGTTATTAACACTAATAAAAATATGCGGCTTAGCTGTAAACAAGCTGTTGAACTTCAGACTTGCAGATGTAAGCATCTTGTTAATCACCTTGGTATTGAATTCATTAAGATACAGTATCCCAATCTCGCTACGCAGAGTCTTGACATCCTCGATAATTTCATGCGTTTTTGTCTCTCGCAGAGCCAATTCGTATTCATCCAGTCCATATTCTCGAACTAGATTCACGAATGCATTCACAGCAAAAGCATAATGGTGGGTAGATACTGAAAAATGCTGGGGTGAGGGCTTTCCATCCAAATAACGACTTTCTAGTAGTTCTGCCTGTTCGATGACCTGTCGCGCGTACCCAAGAAATTCTACCCCTTCTATAGAAAGTGTAATGCCTTTATTGGTTCTCTCAAAAATAGTGATTTGAAGTTCCTCTTCCAAATCCCTTATCGCGTTAGAAAGGCTAGGCTGGGATATAAACAACCGCTTCGCAGCTTCATTCATCGAACCCCGATTAGCGATTTCAATAGCATATTTCAGTTGTTGTAGAGTCAATAGATTTAATCCTTTCTATGTTCCCATCAATCTACAGGGAAGCATGAACCCTTTGTATGGTTTACATTATATATCAAATTCGAAGTCCGATAAAAATTCCAACCGAAATTAACTATCCAATAAACAAACTCACCATTCCGCACTCCCTAGTCTTTGTCCCGGCAGCTCCATCATCAGTACAGCGTCCGTAACCGCCTATGCAGGCGCTCCTCTTCTCGTCGATTATTCTTCAACCAAAGGAGCCGTTGTGTCCTTTACACGTTCCTTATCACTGCAATTAGTTGATCGGGGAATACGCGTCAACGCCGTGGCACCGGGTCCCATATGGACGCCGATGAAGCGTGCAGGTCAGCCGTTTGAACTCGCCCCATCATACATTTATTTGGCTTCGGACGACTCGTCATTCATGACTGGTCAGGTACTGCATGTTAATGGCGGCATCATGACGGAAACCTGATTAGAACCAGCCAATGGGATCACGATCTCATGTCACACAATGAGATTTCCATGTTGAGTACATTGTACACATGACTATGGTTAAGCAGAAGCACTAACCCCATGTTGTAACCTCATATGGGACAGTCTTCTGCTGGTGCCTTTAGCATTTTGGATGAAGAGGACGAGGTGGGGCTATCTTTCTAAATTTCCAAGCAACTCCCCGTCGGTAAATACATTAAGTTGTCCCCCATCATTGTTTTCAGCATATGGTAAGCTTTCTTTCCTGTACAGTGACATGTGAAGAACTGGGTTTGTTTTGTACTCAATTGGTTAGCAATACCCTTGATCAACTCTTCACTCTCACTTTTCCGTGAAACGGGATTAAATAAATGGAAGCCGGATATGACAACATCCATATCAGAATCACAACATTGTTCAGCATTATTCAGAATATTCACTATCCCATTATGAGCACAACCTGCAACTAATACTTTTGTATTATCCGCTGTAATGATCAAGTTTTGTTCATGGAGAAATGTATCTTGCAGATATTTACCATTCGTTTTTATGTAAAGTGAATCATTAGACTTCGAACATAGCTCATGTTCTTGAATATTAGAAAACAATTGCAACTCATCATCGATGATATAGTCATCCTCTATTAGAATAAATCTATCGTTATTCGCTAAACTTCTATCGAGACCAATATAATATTTAAATCCTATGACACTAGTGTAATATTCTTGAAAAGCTAATTGGTGAATATAGATCTTAGCTTTACTATTATGTTGTAGAAAGATTCTTAATGCACCCCCATGATCTTTATGACCATGAGAGATAACCACAATATCTATATCCTCAATATCCACACTTAATTTAGAGGCATTTTCTAAAAAGAGTTGATCAGAACCTAAATCGAAAAGTATCTTATGCTTTTGTGTTTCAATATATACACATAGTCCATGTTTAGAACGATATTGTGAAGAAATCGTAGTGTTTTCAACTAGAACTTTTATCTGCATGGGAACTCCTCCATAACAAGTGATTAATTTCACTAAGTGTGGCAAACTACACTCTTTCGTCTAAAACCGCTTCAAGTTCACAAATCATATTGTTAAAAATACGAATGGAATCCGCTGGTAACTTTTCTATCATGATTGATAATCTCTTATAAAATAAGCGATGATACTCTAAATGGGATTCATAAACCACTCTCCCTTTCAGTGTAAGATTCAAAACCACTTCGTTCTCTGTTTGGGGAGAGGCCTCCTTATTCACCAGCTCTTTTTTACATAGTTTATTGATCATTTGCGAGACTGCGCCCTTGGTTACTCCCTGGTATTTAGCTAACTGCGTAATGTTAACATCTTCATGTTTCCCGATCACATCAATCGTATGGACTTCGGAAGCATGAAGTAGAATATCAGTTCCATAATAATTAGGTTTTTTGTCGTTTGCGATATATTTATTTACTACTCTATCAAAAATCTCAACAAGCTCTTCGACTGTCATGGAACTCTCCATAAAACCCTTCCTCTCTATCTGTTTAGCTACTAAACACACTGTATATTGTATTATTTGATAAGTCAATAGCTCATCATCACACATAATAACTCTTTACAATTCTAAATAGATTGTATAATATTCAATGTATATCACATGATACATAACATATGATACATTAAGATAAGAACAAGGAGATCCTTATGGCACCCAAGAAAAAATTCACGAAGGAAACGATCATTTCAGTAGCCTTTGACATTGCGAAGGCAGAAGGTATGGATCATATCACAATAAGAAAAGTGGCTGAGCACATGGGAAGCTCAATCGCTCCTATTTATGTGAACTTCACTGATATCGATGAGCTTAAGAAGGAAGTAATGAACAGAATCCATGAGATTTCCCAGCAGATGTTAATGACGCAGTATAGCCCAGATCCATTTCTTAATATCGGCATTGCCAGCCTAAAATTTGCTCGAGAGTATCGCGTTCTTTTTAATGACATGGTCATGAATAACAATGTTTACTTGCAAGATGTCCAGCCGCCAATGGGAACCATTCTCGAACAGATGAAGCAAGGACCAGAGCTTGAGGGATTCTCTGATCAGGATATAATGGGAGTTTTGTTCAAGATGCAAGTATTTCAAATGGGTCTATCCGTCATGGATGTCAACGGGTTGTTTCCAGCAGATGTTAATGAAGAGAAGTTAATCGAGATGATGGAAAGCACAGGCAAAGATATTATTGCTGGCGTTCGCTCGCGCAAGAATGGAACGTTGAAGTGACACCATTCAATTTAGGAGTGATGTGTACATGAATAAGAACAACGTTGAAGCCTTAATGGCAGACCTTTTTAGAAAGACAGTACACAAGGATCCTAGAATATATAATGCTTATATGTTAGTCCATTCGGATAAACTCGGCATCCACTGGAATAGGGCGGAGGGTTCCACGGGCAGTATGACCGCAAATACCCAACAACCTTATTTCATTGCTAGCATTGGAAAGCTGTTCACAGCCGTATTGATTGGCCTATTCGTTGAACAGGAACTGCTATCCTACGAAGATACCCTCTCTACATATTTGGATCAAGACCTCTTGCAGGATCTACATATTTTCAAAGGAACCGATTATACACACGATATCCAAATTAAACATTTATTGAATCACACGTCCGGCCTGAACTGCTTTATCGAAGATCAACCTAAACAGGGTAAATCTTTACTTGATTTGGTTTTCGATGAACCCTCCCATTTCTGGACACCACAAGCAGTCATTCAATGGTCTAAAGAGCATTTGAGATCACATTTTCCTCCAGGTAAAGGATTTCATTATTCAGACACTGGCTATAATCTATTGGGATTAATCATTGAGAAAATAACATCGCAACCCTTTCACGAAGTTCTTCGGCATACTCTATTTGAACCGCTTGAGATGAAACACTCGTATCTTTCTCATCATTCTAAATCTACGACACCAAGCGAATATCCCATGGCTCAGTTCTATGGACGAAATATCAATATCACAGACTATACTAGCCTTAGTATTAGTTATGCTGGAGGTGGAATTGTCTCTACGAATGAGGATTTACTTAAATTCATGAAAGCACTGGTACATCATGAGATTCTTAGAGAAGATACTCTGGCAGATATGAAGAAAGATTGGGCGAAGTTTTTCATAGGTATTGATTATGGCTATGGAATAATGAATTATAAAACCGTTCCGTTATTTATGCCAAAAAGATATAATGTATGGGGAAATGCCGGATCAACCGGAACGTTTATGTTCTACCATCCAGTCATGGATACTTATCTAATTGGCGGTCTGAATCACTTTCGTTACAATAGAAAAGGAATACGTCTAATGCTTAAAACCATTGATATCCTTGCGAAATGTGATGATCGTTAGAGTCCATTATTAAGAGAACAGCTGGGCAGAAGAAGTTAATCTTCTTCTGCCCAGCTGTTCTCTTATAACGTATCGTCGCTAATTACGGCGATCTTGATCAGTACCAGTATCCGCAGCCACTTCTTCTATTCTCTCCTATAATCTTCCTAGGTCGGTTCCTTTTCCCCTTTTCCTGGAGCGCTTAGATTTGAATCGCCATAGGATCAATGCCAACAGTAAAATTACAACACAGAGGACAATCGTGATGTTGTTCTCAAATTGGATAGAAAAGAACCCATGGACAAATAAGGATAGAATGAAGAAGTAAATCATATTTCCGGTTATTGTGCCGAGTATAAATTTCCCTAAAGAAACGGTACTAATACCCGCTAAGATATTAATCAGACTGGTAGGAGCAAAGGGAAAAATCCTCCCTAAAAATACAAATAGATAACCTTTGTTTTCTACCGCACTCCACTTTTGGTATTTGGGATTAAGATGCTTCAACAATAGATCTTGAAACCAATACCGCGACATTAAAAAGACCGCAACACCTCCTATAACACTTGTTATCCAACTCCATAAGTAACCGTTAAAGAGTCCAAACAAGGAAATATTCAGTGAAATCACCAGAATTAAAGGAATGATCGTGAATACATTCTGTATGATCATTATAACTAACGTAATGAGCAGAGCTATATAAAGGTTCCCATCGGACATTTCACGAATCGTATTCAAATCAACCTTTACTAACGCCGACAAAATACCCGATTTCAATAGAACAATAACAATGATAATTAGGGAAACAAAAGAGACGATGCGTATTTTTTTATGAATTGAAGATTTCCCCCTAGGTTATAATATATATGATTGTGCATCCTCAGGAGTATCTCCTGATCTTACTCTTTATATAATGACTACTATGATTATAACAGTACTATATAAACTCAAAATAAATTAAAACAACTTCGTTGTCATACTAAAAGGACTGCTCTAGGAACAGTCCTTTACTTTCACCCATCTAGCGAGTCTTATTGTTGTTTTAAATCAAGCATCTGTTGTAGCAGTTGTTCTACTTGTTGGTCGGGAAAGGCCTCTAATAATATCTCCTTAAAAGTTCCTTGTGCCCTGTCCAGCTTGTCTTGACCCAGCGGTGTCAACGCAGTATAGATGCTTCTTCGATCTTGATCACACGCATGTCTTTGTAAAGCTCCACAGCCCTTTGCTTCAAATCGGCTAACCAGCCTAGAGACGGCGCTCTGACTTAAGCCGACCATGGATTCTAATTGTTGTAATTTGAGTTTCTGCTCTGGTGCTTCAGACAGGAATAACAGCATATAAAATTCTTTTAAAGACAACTGGTGCTTCTCTTGCAAATTCGCTTCCAATGTATTGGCAACGTTCATTTGTATGTGCGTTAAAGTGAACCAGCTAGTTATAAGGTCATTGTTAAGGACATTCTTCATCTCACAATTCCTCTCCTGTGTGTAAAGATAGTCATGAATTGATTATTTTTCTTAGCGTATTATAACATTACAACACCGATTTTGTATAAAAGAAAGAGACCCGCTTAAGCTAGCAAAGCCGGTCTCCTTAGAAGGAAATCATGACATTCCGATGTCGTCCTTATCTTGATATTCGAGGATATCCAAGTTCATACTGTTTGGGAATGTCTGTCTCTTTATGAAGTTGAACCGCCGCTTCTAAAGCCCAGTAAGGGTTTCTCAGCATTCCCCGTCCTACAGCAACAAGGTCAGCATCTTCATTACCGATTACAGCATTGGCAAGCACAGCTTCATCCAATCTTCCAACCGCAATAACCGGTACTTTCAGATTATGTTTGATTTCTCTGGCTAAGGAGACTTGATAAGCTGCATGCGTTCCTGGTTTCCCAGCAGCTGCAATAGGACCTTCACCCCCAGCACTCACATGGAACATATCTGCTCCAGCCTCTTTGTATGACTTGCTGAACTCCAAGCTCTCGTTAATGCCATATCCCCCCTCTACATATTCCTTAGCGGAAATACGCATGATTAAAGGCATACCTGTTGGCATTTCACTTTTCGCCGCACGTATGACTTCTTCTCCGAATAAATTTAAATTTTGTCCATATACATCCTTTCGACGATTGGTTAGAGGAGAATGAAACTCATGAATGAGGTAACCGTGCGCTCCATGAAGCTCTATCACATCCACTCCCGCTTTAATAGCACGTTGTACACCCATTCGGAACTTTTCGACCATTTCTTTTACTTCTTCAGTCGATAATTCCCTAGGCGTTTTAGACTCAGTGTTAAAGGGAATTGCCGATGGAGCTACAGGAACCGCCGCATCTTCGGCCTTCCGTCCAGCATGAGCAATCTGGATACCTACTTTAGCGCCATAAGAATGGCATGCCTCAACGATTCTCGCTAAAGCCGGAATATGTTCGTCGGACCAGATCCCAAGATCAAAATCGGTAATTCGACCATCAGGGTCAACATCGGTCATTTCTATAATAATTAAGCCTGCTCCACCTACTGCTCGACTCACATAATGCATATAATGCCAATCCGTAGCGATACCGTCTTTATTGCTTACTGAATATTGACACATCGGTGGCATAACCACACGATTCTTTAGTTTCAACGCCTTAAGTTCATAGGGTGTAAATAGATCTTTCATAATCTCTCTCCTCTATGTAGAACATCTAGTTTATTATGCTCATGTATACGAGCTTTTAAGTATAATTATTAAATGCATGCTCATGCATGTAATGAAGTATAATAAATATAATAGCATCTGTCAACTGATCTTACGCTTTATCCGATCACTTGATCTGATGAATCGTTACCGATGCTACGCAACTATTTCACACCGTGATCGCGTATATTTTGCAAATTAGTATTCATCCCCTTTCTCAAAAACGTGTTAAAGATCCACATCTTAAACTTCAATTTATTATTTGAATATTGTAGAAATAACTCATCTGGAGAATCAAAAGTTCCCAAATGATCTATAACTGAGGCAAATTGTATAAACGTAGATTTTCCATTGAAGCATGTATTGAACCCCTCTTCTTTCTTAACGGAAACGCCATAACCGATCCATTTATCCCCTTGCTCACTAAGATGTTTCTTCGTTTGAGAGAGCAATTTATCGTCAACGATCACGCCCTCCAAGGCTAACCATTCGTTATTATACAGAATCTCTGTATATGCATGAATGATCTTGGCGGGTGCAAGCGTATAAGCGACTCCATTCAACGCGCCCTTCTGCATTTTTTTGTCAATAGTGAAGCCCTGAATTCTGCATGGTACTCCTATACCTCTCAAAAGAGCCATCAGGAGGATCCCTTTCGTATTACATTGCCCTAAGCCATCCCCCAGAATTTCAGTTGCGGTCAGAGCATCTCCACGATTGTAGCCGAATTTGATTTCATTCCTGACAAAATTATAGACTTCTGAAATCTGCTGCTGTAAAGAATCGATCTTTCTCCATTGATTCGATTCAATCAATTGTTCGATCATTGGATGACTGTAATTTAATAGTTGCGTTTCTTGTAAATATGTATTCATTCTTGATCAACTCCCTTAGCTATAGCTTAATGCTACCCAAGGTCGATGACTTTCAAATTTATGCTGTCTTTCATAATTTTCGTTAGCGACATACCCAATGTTTTTTTGGCTACGGCAGCCAAATGGGCGGAATGACTAAATCCAGCTTCATGAGCAACGTGGGTTAGAGAGTACCCCTTATTTATGAAGATAAAAGCACTTTTTAGTTTAAGTAAAATGACATAACTGCTATAGGCTACACCATACTCTGCTTTAAAGACTCGGGAGAAATGACTTGGAGAGTAATTCAAGCAGGCAGCCATCTCGGTTTGCGTATAGAACTTGCTAGCACTGCGCATTACACTTAACGCTTCATCGATCTGTCTGCGTCTATTATCCGGACGTATGGCATGAACTGTTGTATTTCTGTCTGCGAGCCCTTGAACAACTTTATACAAATGCTCGGATGATTCCATAATTCCATAGTCCATCCAGAGCTGGTCTATACATACATACGGTCTCCCTACTAACCAACTAGCATCACAATATTCATATAACGCAGAACTGGGGTCCACTAGCAGATTATGCGTTACAGTTCCTAAGGAGTTCACCTTGTGTGGAACATCTGTATCGATAATTACAAATGATGTTTGGAACATATGATCCGCTATCGTTATCTCCATCGGTTGCTTCTCAGCATATATAATCTGCAACAGATGATGGCGATGCTCCTCAGCGTCAAGTGAATCTATGGAGAATAGAACAGCTTCCTCTCTAAATAATAGATGTAACATTTGTCCTCCCCCTTCTACCGACTACTCGAGCAACTATTTCTTGCAATCCCTACTTGTAGATTATAGGAGTTCTAGTAAATACGAAGCAACATTTGTATCCGGCGATCCGTAAGGTCCCATCCAGATTCTCCTTCTTTAGTTGTTCCTGATCCTGCGTATTTTCCAAGAAGAGATTCGTATTTTTCGTAAGAACATCATACTTCACCTTAAAGGCATCAAGATCCTCAGGTGTCCATTCACCGAATGATGCGATTCTTTGCGTCTCTAGCTCCTCTTCAAGCTCGATTGCATTCAACAACATCATCAAGGCACTGGTGGTCAACGTGAACTGATCTTGATCGATTCCCTCCAATTTACTCTCAATCATCTTCGTGAAACTCCCCAAGAACTCGGAATGGAAGGCAACTTTCAGCGGCTTACCTCATGGTTCAGCTTCGGATATATGACCCCAACACTACTATCGAGTCCCTCGACGGATGGATCCATCGTAATGAACGATTCTAATCCCAGCAGATTACCTGATTGAATCTCCAACATGATTCCGTTATTTACGCTAATACCGCTATCCACGCTAAGTTCTACGGTGTCCCCAAATTTCTCGAGGTAGTACCGCATAATCTTATCCAAATTGTCAGCCACGAATAGATCTAACTTCGCATAAGCGGTATATTTCTGAATAACCAGTAAATTTGCATCGAGGCGCCAGTTCTTTCATTGTTTCATCCGCGGCACCGAAGGATGGGTCTTTGGAGGTATATTCCAATATTGTATCCACAATGTCAAAGGCTCCTTCAATTATCGGTGATAACACCCTACTATCAAATTTCTGGATATCAAAATTATTTTTGAAGGTCATTTCCTCCTCCCAACCAAAGTCCTCTGTATAGCTATACACATCCATATCCAGCCAACCCGTAATATAGTTACCTAGATCAACATAAGCATTGAATTTCTCCAATTCACTCGCCTTACTAATCTCCTCTTCCTGATTTCCTCTAATTCCTATACTGACTCCGATTATGATCTTGCGTACCGATTACGTTGTCCATCCTCGTAAGAACAAATAGCGATATCATCTGGAATGAGATATCCTCTCGATTTGAGAAGCATTTGCACGGTATACGCTTCTTCCATCGTCAATGCGATAATAACATCAGGGACGACCTTGCGTTCATCCAACAGAATAGAAACCGCATGTTGTGTCCTTTCATACATGTTCAGCCCTTTCAGTTCCAACTCGCTGACATACAATTCGGGATCAAACAAACCCTGCTTAACTAATGTCCGCTCATAAATTTCATTTCTACCGTCATAAGACCAAGGACAAATATATGCTATCTTCTTGTATCCATGATACCGAATCAGATGCAGAATAAGCTTTTGTAAATAATAGCCCCCATGCATTGAAATTGCTGGGAATATGTTCGACTTGCTTCCCGATACTGAACATTGGCACTTTCACCATTTGCCATAACATCTCAAGGTTCTCACCTTGAACAGGAAGTGTCCAACCAAGAAATATCAATCCGTCGAGATGAAACTCCTTTATCAAGTCAGTGATCACAAGATGTTGAGACTCTACGTCCAATAACTCGTTAGCATTCATATAACCAAACCGAATCAAATTAGCATCGTTTTTCTCGCATGCATCAGAAACTCCTTGAAATAGGTAGCTAACATTTTCATTCTTCAGCCAATTGTTCTCTGCCATTGATCCTATTGTAAGCCCTTTCAGGATACTCGTCTCCTTCATGTTAAATAGATCACAATCTACGAGTTTACGTCACACCTAAAAACTATAAAGCCGTTAAGATTAGGTGACTCGTTTCTTCACTAGATAAAGATAAACTTCTATAGTACTATTTCACGAAGGAAAAGAGTATCCATTTATGCAAGAAGAACCATTTCTTTACATGATGAGTGAAAGTAGGATGATTATGAATGCTAGAACAACACGGAAGAAGAGTACCTACTATTAATTGAACAGAACACTGACGCCTGATGACGTTACCGTGCTTTTCGTATGATTAGGACAAAATAAGGCAAGCAACGTCGCATGGGTGGCGAACGCTACTTGCCGATAATCTGGATATCTTGTGGATTTCACACTCGCTCTCTATGCTACAAAACGGCTGGGAGTAAAAAAAGCAATAGACTGCAAAGGACGGATACACTTATTAGGACCGCATCAGAGCGACCGAAACGAAGACGGAAGCCGAATGATGGCTTGCGCTTCGTATAGCCGAAGCCGCGCGCCTCAAGCGCGTCAGCCATTTGCTCCGCTAAGCGAAGAATCGAACGAACGTAAGGAATGATGACCGATCTAATCGTTCTAATGGGTACAGATCGCAGCGGTGTTACCGCCTTACCCCTCGCATGAGCAAGCTTCGCGAACCTTTCCCATTCCCCTGTTAATAAAGGAATAAAGCGAAAAATAAGTGTAACGAGTAGCGCAAACGAATAAATAGGCAACTTAAAGCGGCTTAGCCAGCCGAAAGTCTGCTCGATCGCACGCTGTAGCCTTAGAGGTGTCATTAACTTCAACAACGGCATACCCAGCAGCATAACAAGTAGTAACTTGCTAAGACGAAGTGCCGTCGGAAGCGTCTTCTCCCAATCCACATCGAAAGGTTGGAAGGATACTCCTGAAAAAATACAAAAAACGACAATGATAATCACATATGCGCGAATAACTCTCATCCATGGCCGAATCAGCGCTCGAAACGGCGTTAATAAAGCTGCTATGATTACCGCTGTAATCAATAGCTGCAGAAAGCTCCTTTGTGCTAGTACACCCGCTGTGAGCAACAAATACATCATGACGAGCGCTCTTGGATCGTAGCGGGTCCCGCACTTCTGCTCGTTTGATAGGGATGGAGATGTCTCCATATCTGAACTAGGAGGCTGTTGATCTGCTACTTTCGACTCATCCACCTTATTTATTTCAGCGCGAGATTGCTCGAGCACGCGCGCTGGTCGCGCAAGCTCGGCAGCAATCACTGCAGCAACTTCGTGCGGCTCCGGCCACGGCGCACCGCCGTGCTGCGGTAAGGTTTCCTGCGGCGGCAACGCCACCACACCAGCGGCACGTAGCTTCGCTAGCGCATGCAGCGCCTGTGGTGCATGCGCTATCGCCGCTGCAGGAGCCGCTTCGCGGACTACGCCGCCGCTAACGACGGCGACCGCGTCCGCGAGCGGCAGTAGCGCGTCTAGGTCGTGCGTTGCAACGACCGCTCCGCGCCCTGCAGCCCTGTGCGCCTCAAGTACTGCGCACAGGCTACGTATCCCGGCAGCGTCGAGCCCAGCTGTCGGCTCATCCAGCAGCAGCCAATCCGGTTCGCATGCCAGTAAACAGGCGAGCGATAACCTACGCTGCTGACCACCGCTGAGTGTCCAAGGGTCACGCTTCAGCAGCTCTTTCTTGAGACCGACCTTAGCCAGCGCTTCTTCCATTCGCTGCTCCACCGTATCCATCTGAACCTGATACGGCTTCAAGGAGTAAAGCATCTCCTCGCGAACAGTTGATGCAAACCATTGTGCTTCAGAATGCTGCATTGAAATACCGAGTTTCAGCGTCACATCGAGGTTATGTTTAGGCCTACGACCATGCTGTACCCATAACGACTCACCATCCAGCTCGATGCTTCCCTTGTGCAGTAAGCGAATACCGGCCATCGTCTCAAGCAACGTTGACTTCCCTGCTCCATTATGACCAAGCAGTAGCGTAATCTTCCCCGTTTGAAATTGTGCATCTACATCCTGAAGCAGTACTCGATGATCTGCTCCCTCAGCACAAACGGTTACTCCATGAAGCTTCCAATCACCGCTCATCACTACTCACCGCCTCTGCAAGCATATCGGCAGTGAATGGAAACGGCTGTAGCCGAACTCCCAGCAGCTCCAGCTCCCATGCAACTCGGGCCGCATAAGGGGCCTCGAAGCCTAGCTGCTCACATACACTCTCTGTATGACCGTTTATTGATCGAGAGAACCAACCCTCAGGAAGTCCATCATAAGCAATTTTGCCGTCATTCATAGCAACAATTCGATCCCCAGGTCTTAATTCCTCCAGCTTTTGCGTTATCCAAATGACAGTTACCCCACTCTTATGGAGTGCTCGAACCCGCTCTAGTACAAGCATAGCAGCCTCTGGATCAAGCATGGCTGTTACTTCATCAAGCACAAGCAGCGGTGAGTGCGCGGCAAGGCAACCTGCAATTGCAACCAACTGCTTCTGACCTCCTGACAGTGTTTCGATCGGCTGATGCATTCGTTCACCCATACCGACTTGATGAAGCGCTTGCTCAGCACACGGTATGATCTGACTCCATTCCATTTCGTTCTGCTCCAGCATAAGCACAACATCTTCCCACGGCGTAGCACCGACCATTGCTGCCTCAGGCTGCTGCATCACTATAGGAATCCGATGGACTCCAGCGGCTGATTCTGCTCGAAGAATCATACTCCCAGTTACACCGGCCGTCCGAAAACCAGCGACAACCTTAGCCAATGTGCTTTTCCCGCTCCCGTTGCGTCCTACGAGTGTAATAAACTGTCCTCTATCGATACGAATGCTTACTTCCTTCAAAATAGGCAGAGCCTCCAACCTTTCAACCCACTCGGTTGGTGTAACCGTAACCTGCACTAATTCCACCAGACAATGTTGTTCCACAAAAATTTCACCCAACCTCTTCCCCAAAACGATTGGCTATGCTACAATTTCATTTGTTAACCAACATAAATATAAATGGTTAACGATTAAAATGCAACTATATAAAGGAGCTAACTCATTTTGAAAACCAATAATATCCGCTCACTCGTATTTATCGCTTTATTCGCAGCACTCTTTATTGTCATGAGCACGATCTCAATCCGATTAGGAGGAGGGTTAGTACCGTTTTCATTGCAGACCTTTGCCGTTGTATTATCCGGCCTTTTCCTCACACCTCGCAACGCTTTTCTTAGCATTTTTATCGTTATTGTGCTCAGCGCATTCGGTTTACCGCTATTCAGCGGCCAAGGTGGCTGGGCTACCTTAACAGGATACACAGCCGGCTTTATATTCGCCTTCCCATTCTGCGCGCTGCTCCTCAGTCTATCCGTAGGCCGTCTATTACAGAGCCCAAGCATCAAACAGAACAAAGTCATTGCCTTCATCGCGTTTTTTATTGTATTTGAACTATTTAGTTCATTTTTTGCTTATGTACCCGGTATCCCTTGGTTTATGCACGTATTGAGCATGTCACTGCCGAAAGCATTGGTTGCCAGCTGCTATCCGTTCCTACTAGGAGACGCCATTAAATCATTCGTCGGTGCCATTGTGGCAGTCTCCCTAACACCTTACATTGTCCATATTCGTACGTCAACGGTTAACAAACGCATGAAAGAAACTACGATTACGTTATAGTGGTTGTCAAAAGTCCTGTATGGATCACGAATTATCTAGAAAATGACGCACTATGATGTAAGAACCCATACCCCTATTACGAATCTCCAGAGCAATCAGTAAAATAAGCCACTTTACTCCGAAACGAGCGTAATCGTTTGGAGTAAAGTGGCTTTATTTAATATCCTTACAAATAGTTCTACTACGCCTAACTCTACAAATGTCAATCAAGTAGAGATGGTTTTAGGGAGGAAAACCTTACCCCTGACCTCATCGCTGCCAGCGATAGAGATCAGATAGGATTAAGTATGCTAAATTACGAACAATCCTTATTCTATAAGGGTTTGTAGCAACCATCGTATGATCCTTTTGGTTCTTTTATGATACTTGGTGACTGTTTTGGTCCCCAATTCGTCCCCATAATATAATGGACTATCTTTCCGCAGACCACATGTGTGGAGACGGTAATAGGGATATAGATAATCCTTTAAGTTAGATTGAATTTCTTAATAATCTCATTATTCAATTCATTTACAATATTCAAGAGGTTATGGCAATTTCTATAAATGTAATGCACCATGATATGTTCATGAGTATCCGCACCTTCAGCACCATAAATAGTACCAGGTCTCATATTATGAAAAATATTATCCCTATATTCAGCCAATACTTTAAAGTCATTATTAGCTGATAAATTGTTAATCATCTCAAACAAGATGGTATCAATTAATTTTTCTTCACTCTGAGGATTACTTACCACATCTTCAAAATAGTAGTGTTCTTTATTGTGTACAATCCCATATACCTTTGAAATTATCTTACCCAATTTATCAAAACATGCATAAGTTCTATATATTGCTGCATACACAAAGTACTCCTTATTGATAATAAAATCGGGGAATGGGTAATGATTTAATATTGATCCATTGAGACATCTGCCATAATCAAAAAAACATCTACTTGTCTCATGAAGCCTGAAAATTACATCTGTATGGTATGTGTAAATTTCTCTAAAGTATTCAATATTTTGTTGAGTTTTACTAGAATTAAAATTATTTTTTTGAACTTCTATTTTTTTTATCAGGGTTGAAACCTCATCATAAAAACCTTTAAATTCCACATCGAATGATAATGGTTTAAGATCGTCTATATCGCTTCTAATTTTGTGGAAATCAGAAAAATAGCTTTGCTTTAAACAATCGTATACATATATCTGATTGTTGTTGAGTGCAACTTTTTCATATATGGTTATGCTTTCTTCTAAAATGCTCAAAACAGTCTCTGCATTTTTCAATATATCATCGCAATCAGGAATTAATTCTAAATCAAAGTTATAATTGGGATCATATGTTTTATTAGTAGCACCGCTAAGTATTAAACTTATATGTTCGGAAATATCATGATCATTTTTTTTTCTACTTTCAACTATTTTTCGGAAAAATTGACTTCCCTTTAAATTGTTCAATAATTTAAAGGAATTAGTTTCTTTGAATTCCTCATTCTGTGTTAGTTTACTATGCAAATCCCAAAAAGAATTCTTCCTCATATTATCATATTCAACATTGAATAATACTGCTAGAACATTGATTACTCTTTCCCAAGCTCCGACTGTGTGTAACTTAGAATTATTCAAAAAAAACCTTCCCGAGTGAGTTTTACTATCATCAAAACGATCAACAGCAAACTCAAACAAAACTAACTCATTTAACGTTTTATTAATAAAAAAGTGAACGTCTTCGATCAAGCTCAACAAGATTTCTGAATCATTCAGACCCGACACTTGAATTTGACTATGTCTCTCAGGATATTTCCTGAAATATTTAATATCGTAATCATTCAATAATTCATCAATATAAACAGATTTATTAAACGAACTATTCATTCTATTAATTTGCATCCGAGAGTATATACTCTTATACTTATTGTTTTGTTTTAGAAGTTTCATTCTCTCTTCTACCTTTTCATTAATATCACAAAAACTTTCTTTTATTTCTTCTGTTGTATAATAACCTTCGAAGTCGTCTTCCTTCACGACTTTAGATATTATTTTTTCTGAAGTGATAGAATCACACCACTCTTCACACTCGGCAAAATTGTCGTGATCAATATGAAGAGTATATCCATCACACTCTGGACACTTATATCGTTTTCGATAAGTTTTTGATGAATATCTACTTCTGAACATCTTCTGCCACATGATATTTCTCCAATCTGTTTCTTTTTATTAATCATACCATATAATGATCTAATAATATGATCTTGCCATCCCCTTCCATCAGAGTTACCATACACACACTCGAATAATGGGGAGAGAATATCTTATGGTAGATTGGTTTAAGCAAGCATTGGATCAACGCTTTGATGAAATAGCGGGTGCTTCAGAAAAACAGCATGATATTCACACTGTCAGAATCAAGCTGAGCGATATTACGGATGATTTGAAGAAACAACTTGAACCAGAGGTGTTTTTGAAAATTCTTGAATGGGAAGAGACGATTAACCATAAGCAGACTAAGGAGAAAGAGTGGATGTATTCCGAGGGTATGAAGGATGGTATGAGGTTGATTCATTCGATTGGCTGCTTTGTAGGGGGGAGTCAATCTAAATTATGACGACTAAACAGCATGAATTCGTTCCATGCCATCTGTCTCTATTGTAATTTTTAGGTTGGAGTTTATTCTTCGAACCCCTCAATCTCTAACCCACTCTTCAGTGTAAACAAATAACGCGTTGGTGAGAGAATGGTTATCTTCTCTACCAACGCGTTAAATAGTTCATCATCAAATTCTTCGAGTAAATCCTGCCTTGTATTCATGATCTGTATGATTTGGTTTACTCGTTGTGTTACTTGTGATTTTTGATCCAAGTCTTTCTCAATATGTATTTTCTTCTTTCGGAGTTCATCCAGTTCCTGAGATATCCTACTATTTTCTTCGTTATATACAATCTCATCTATATTATCCCGAAGCTTCAGGTTTACCAATCCCTTGAGGTCGGCTTTTAATTGTTCGATGTTCTGTTCTACTTTAGTCAGTGCCTCATGCCCTTCTCGTTTGGAAAGTATCGCTTCAATATTCGCATTTAAGGTTCGGATAAATCCATCCTTATTTTCATGCATCCGATTAAATATCCTTACAAAGGCATTCTGTAACACATATTCATCAACCGCTTTAGCATCGCAAGCATCCTTACCTTCGTTGACGTAGGTTCGGCATTGCCAGACCACTTTCTTCGAAAGATTGTTGCTGTTCCATGTTCGCCTTTTAAAGTTTGCTCCGCAGCATCCGCAGAACACTTTACTACTGAATGGATATTTGCTTGAGTATTTCTTTCGATCACCCATGATATTCCCTTTGAGATTTGCTCGGCGCTCTTTTTCCTTCTGTACGGCCTCAAACACTTCCTTAGAGATGATTGGCTCATGGTTATCCTCAATTAAGTATTGCTGTTCTTGTCCTATATTCCTCACTCGCTTGTGCGATAGGAAGTCTACAGTCACCGTTTTTTGTTGAAGTAGAGCTCCGTAATATTTCTCATTAGTCAACATAGTGGTAATAGTGGAGTCCCACCATTTCACATTTCCTGTTACCGTTTTAATTTCGTCTTTCATCAAGCCATTGGCTATTTTTTGATAGCTTTTACCTTCCAAGTATTCCTCATAAATCCTGCGTACTAATTCAGCTTCCGATTCATTAATGATAAGCTCTCCTTCTTTATCCTTATCGTAGCCAAGAAAGCGTGTTGTATTACAATGTACTTTACCGTTTGCAAATCCTTTCTGAATGCCCCATTTAGAGTTTTCGGATATATTTCTACTTTCATCCTGAGCGATTGAGCTGAAGATAGTTAGAAATACTTCGCCAGAAGATTCGAGTGTATTAATATTTTCTTTTTCAAATAGTACACCAATTCCAAGACTCCTCAATTCCCTAACATATTTCAACAAGTCCATTGTATTCCGAGAAAACCTCGATATCGACTTCGTTAATATCAGGTCTATCTTCCCAGCACGAGCATCCTCTATCATTCGATTGAAAGCTACTCGATCTTTTGTGTTCGTCCCTGATATACCTTCATCCGCATATATGTCTACATACTCCCAATTCGAATTCCCTTCAATATGTTGTGTATAGTGCCGAACTTGGTTTTCATAACTTTCACGCTGCTCCTCTGAATCCGTACTGACCCTGCAGTAAGCACATACTCGTTTCTTAATTATCTGTACCATACCATCTACTAATTCCAACGTCTTAATTGGTACAACTACAACTTTTTTCAATACTTTAGCCATAATATTTCCCCCTTAAATATATTCCTTTCACTGTCACATGTTACGATTACTTCTAGACATCATCAAGTCATTTTCGTCCATTTTTCAAGCTATTTAAAAGACTTTTTATTTAACAAATCGATCTCAGAAAACTCTTCTTCAGTGATTAAATTTTGTGATTTGAGTTGCTTTAATAGACTCACGCTAAGTATGTATTCGATGGACTTTTTCATATGTATTGGCTCCTTCTCAAATAAATAAAAATGACTCACCCAAGTGGGCAAGCCGATTATGTATGAATGTTATATTATGCTTTTTATTTGTATTGTCTTCTCCATTGTCACTGTTGGATCGTTCGTTAGCGTTCCAGACAATACGATATATTTATTATAGTAACTACTACTGCTACCCGCTTTAACGGTCACACTATTCCCTGTACTGGCTGTGATGCTAGCCATAATCGGAGTAGTATCGGCTTGATTCCTTAAACTCCACTGTACCGACTGATCAAACACTTCGGTTCCGTTGTCATAGAAGTGACTGACGTATGATGTGCTCTGCCCCACTTTTATGGTTGCATTTCCGGTAATCGTAATCGAATAATTATGTGTTACTGTCTCGTTAGTCGTAACCTGAATCGTATCAACAATATTTGAATGATACGTTAGCTTCGCAATAATCATGGCTTGTCCTGCTTGAATCCCCATAACCTTACCTTCATTATCTACAGTAGCAACACTTGGATCGCTTGATGTAAAAGTAATCGCGGGATTCACAATTGGATTGCCATTATCAAGGGCTGTACAATTCAATTGTAAAATATCATTCAACAGAATATTAGCTGTCGTTCCATTGTCAATGTTTAATGCGTATGTATGTGCAATTTCAAATTTCCATCGGTCTGCAATATTATTGGACACATCATCATAAGCGGTAGAAATACTGTCCAACGTACAACTTAACTGGATGATCCCTTTTACAGTACGATTTATTCCCTCGACTTTAAACGGTTGATTCGTATTGTAGAATCGCTGGCTAAGCATAATATTTCTAGTGTCAGCATTATTCTGTAAAAACACATTAATACTGCCCTCAGCCATTGAAATGATATTGCCTACATTAATATAAAAACTTTTCCCCTCTACAATGACATCAAACCACTTCACGTTCCCACTCCAGTTAAATGCGATGTTATAATTGCATTTTCTCATCCTTCCTCGATACGATTGATCATTATGGTCAATTTCGCTTGTTATCAGATAGCGTTCATTTTGGTAATCAATATAATCACCCGTATGTATTGGTGTTGCTGTACGTACTATTTTTTCATCTGTTGCCTGTATCTTATCGACTGCATCTCGAATGAGAGCAATCTGCTGCATACCGTTTATATATACGAGTTCGCCCTTCTCTCGAAGAAAGAAATCCAACTTCATGTCAATACTTCGTGTCATCAATACTCTCTCCTATTCAAAATCAGACTTACAACGATATAGATATAGTTCCATATGATCGCTCCATTCTTTCAAATCCAAGATGATATAAATTTGATTATTAATCCGTAAAAGTCGATACAGTTCCAGATCAGAGTTTTTATCGCAAAAGGCTCGTTGTGTAACTTCCAACGAAATATCATCCTCAAATGTATAGCTTTTGATGTATGGCTGAACATCGGCATAGATCGATTGTATAGTCATCAAATGTACAGATTCTAAAATCTCAAGTTTCGTATCATTAAACATGACTAATACCCTACTTTGATTCTAGGCAGGGGAAGAGCCAGTCGAATGCTTTGTGGGATTCCTGATTCATAAGTGGATGAACGTTCCCCTTCTTGCTTTTGCATCAAACCAACTGAATCTTTATTCTTGTACAGATACAAGGCATAATCCACAACCACTTCATCGTAAGCCATCGGTAAACTCTCCATGTTACAATACCCGATGATATTGCTCCTAGCTTTGTTTAAATAATGTTGAAAAATATCATCCTTATATGTATCTGAATCATCCACACCTAACAACCGTTTCAACAAATTTAATTGTTCTACCATTACGCTGGTTCCTTATCATTACGCTTCGTAATTTTCACCTCAGGTGTTTTCAGTGCTTCTTTTTTTGATTCATCCACCTGTTTATAATTCACATTTAACTGTAACCGCTGAATCAACTCCTGGTCTGACACTTCCCATGTACATCCTGTTTCTTCATTCAAAAACCACATATTTTCCAGCCTCCTAAAATTAAAATAGAGGCATCCAAAATGGACACCCCTGACATGCTTCTTCTATTATAATGAGTTCTCGTTTAAGACTTATTGGCAGTCAATACAGCAATGGCCTCAGGTCTAATACATTTTGCACCGAACACTTGAAGTCCTTTGATTGCATCAGAGAATTGCTTCTCTGGTCTATAAGCTTCAACTGAATCCACTTGACCCGCAAAAGAAATGGCACTCTTATGTCCAGCAATAATCTTATATTTTGCACCAGTTATATTTGGCACATTATTCGATTTGTAGACCGACATATTATCAATACTTCCAACAAATCCCGTTCTCATAACGTTGGTATCCTTTGTATAACGTGGATCTTTAACAAGTAAACCATAGAAGAACGCAGGAACAACAACAAACCGCTCTCCTTCTGGAATATCATTTTCATCCAAGATAACGCCTAAATCTACAAGCAAATCATAGGCCGTTACCGAAGTAGGAATAATAGGCGTTGTATCATTTCCAATTGTATTTCCTGCTATTACTTCAGTGTAGAACCCAGCTATGTACTGATCTACCACATTTGCCAACCCATAAGATGCTTCCACTATACCTCCACTTAGCAAATCAACATTGGACTGAGCAGCATCCACATCATCGACAGTAAAGTTGTAAAATTTGGCTTGGTCAATCACAAGTGTCTTTTGTGCAGAATCTAGTTCCTGAGGATTACCTATTCCTGCTACTTTATCATATGTACCAATGGTTACTGCACCAATAGAGTTAATCTTTACTGTTGATCCTTGGCCTTTAATCTCACCTTCGTAATCTGTATTCACGATATTCCCATAGACCAGATTTTTCTTAAAACTTTCATTTAACCGTGCGCTCCATATTGTTGGAATAAAATTGTTAACTGACATATGTATTCACCATATCCTTTTCGTTTTTATTTGTTTTGTAATGCTTGTTTGACCTGATCCCAATTCTTGTTGATTTCGTCTTGCGACATTCCTTTAATGGCATCCAATGTGAACTTCTTACCTGTTGAATCTTGTGGAGGAGTATAGCCATCCCCTTTTAATCGTTGCTCGACTTGTTGTTGTACCGCCAATTGCAGGGACTGTTCAAATGCAGCCAAGTTAGCAGTCGTTGTAGACTCATCTACACCAATAAAAAAATCCACTAACTGGAGTGGAAGTTTCTTTTCACTGGCTATTTTGATGGCTTGGATCGTTAACTGTTCACGTTGTTTCTCCAGCTTCATGTTTTCAACTTCAGCACGCAGCTTCTCCATTTCAATTTCTTTTTCATCCTTGGCTGGGTAACGCTTCTTAATCTCTGTATTCAACAATCCTTCCAGATGATTCGTCTTCCATGTTTCCAGCGATTTCGTGGTACGCTTATCCACCGTGCTATCAAACCAACTTTTCCCTTCCTTATCCGATTGAAGAAACTGATCTATACCTTCAACGCTAATAGGATTCAAACCCTGAAGATATAATTTCACTTCCTCCGATGTGCCATTTTCTTCGATAAATTGTTTAACTTGTTCAAGTTCCATATTCATTAATCTCCTTTGGTGCCCACTCGACTCTTTTGAACCGAACACGCTATTTTTTTTGTAGCAGATTAACGTCATGCTCAGGACAAAGATGTAACGCATTAGAAATCGCAAAATGAGGAAAAGGTACAAATATACCCACTCCCCACTTTTGTATATTATTAACCCTTGATATATATAGCTAATTGACCCCTCTAAACCGTAAATCCTAGCTTCTTTTGTTTCATTCTGCGCATCCTCAGTTTTGACTGTTCCCGTGTGTTCTTTTCTCGGCACTTTTCACAATAAGATTGCCTGTTAGAATTAGCCTCGAATGTACTCCCACACTTCTTACATTTAACTCTTGGCTTGGCTGACTTTCTTTCAACATCTATATTCCTTTCCACCTTATATTCGCGTTCCAATCTCTCATCAGTTGGCAGAACTCCATTTTCAAAATACTGGCATATAGGCAGAATGGAATCTTGATCGAAATAGACGCAAGAGGTCTCCATTAAACAACAATAGTTGGAGATACCATGCCTATCTCCGAGATAAGAAGCGCAATTATTTTTGATAAGTTGTTTAATCTTACTTTTATTCTGCATGTGCCAAATCCCCAGTCGATTCCATAAATTGTTTCTTTTCGGCATGAAACTTATTATGTTCGAGCTTCGGATTTTCAACAAATGGCAATATGGCAAGCAATGATTCATGCGAAACAATATCCTTCAGCTTTACGATTACATCAGCTAGTCCAACCAAATCTGTCGGCAAGTTACGTGTAAACTTAACAGCGATATCCCGATAATCATATTGAACACCTTCTTTTTTATGTAGATATGTGAAGAGATTCCGTAAACGGTTCTTGATCACTTTCTCCATCATCGCTTCTCGAATCGCCACTCTGTTTTCTAAATTCAGCAGCTTATTCCGGAGTGCAAGTGAGGACGTATTACTAGCCCAATTTTCATTAAAATTAACCTGATCCATCATGTCATAAATTTTATGTTCGAGATTATCCAGTTCATTTTTAACGAACGAATCGTTGATCTCCTTAATTAGCCATGTAACTTTACCGCCTGCAGGAACTTGGATAATGCCCATCTTCTTCATATTGAGTAGATCCTGCTCTTCTAACTTGGCATTCTCAATGACTAGATATGAATTACGATGGTCGCTGATTTCATTTACGAGGTCACTATTTAAAGCGTTATAGGCATCAAATAAAGAAATCACATCTTGGAAGCCACATTTCCGCTCAGTGTTTGCTGGGCAAGATATAATGGGGACTCTTCCAAAGATGTGATTATGTTTACCTATATATTGAAGTTCAGATGACTTACTCTGTTTGCTTAGATTGTTCTTATCTCCTATCAATTCATAATGTAAAATCTCATTGTCGGTATATACATCCAAGTAAACCTTATCATCAAATCGCCTTACAAACTTATGAATGGCCATTAGCACATTTCGATCTGCTGTTCCATCCTCCAGTACATAAGCATTCTGCGGTGTTAATACTGTTGAAGAGAACTGCCCATCGGTATCAATGTAATTCAGTTCAAAACTTTCACCATAGATTTCACTTTGCTTTCTTAGATTAATATTATGTTCTTTCTCCCAATGGCTAGTATGTAAATCAATCTTATGAGTCACTTCATTATCATCAGACTTTGACACATAATTTAAAGGCTTACCGAGTATGTATCCTACTTCATTATCCACAAATTTTCTAGGGAAGTTGAAGATTAGCTTTCTATTGCTTCGGCTCTCCTGCATGGCATAATCCTTGAGAATGGCATGGTCACCGTTATAATAGTCAAAGTATATTTGTTTCGTTAGTGCTGCTTGATTGAGTTCATATAGACACTGTAATATTAGTGGTTCTGTTATTTGCATTATACGCTTCCTTTCACGCAAAAAAAAAAAACCTAACAGGATTCTTCCAATTAGGTCTCATTCATCGTATTTAATATTCGGTATTACTAGTACTCCCAACACGAGAAGTACCTAATAGTGCTGGGTGATTCTTCATTAATAACTTTTCGAATTTGGCATAGTTAGATATTGCTATTGAACCGTAGATGATTTCAAGTTCCTTCAATGTAGTGTATTGTGGCATATTGATATTGCCATTATTTTTATGACCTTTAATATGCGCAAATATTCTTTGAGCACCCTGTAAGTCCTTACCCCAATATAATGGAAACCAACTATTTGTAAGTTCAATTAATTCATTAATACTTTTTATATTTATATTTGTGTTCTTATTTACTGTAATTTTTGTTTCCTTCCATAGTCGCTCCTTGCTTAAATCATCTAGTTTAACCCATATTCCATATACGCTACCTGAATTTAATAAAATATCAAACTTCGAAGAAGTGGTATTATATGTAATATTTCCGCACTTGTTGTCAAAAATTTTATATCCATTTATTCCAGCAATATTCTTAAGGAAAAGCGTTACTTGATTATCATTCTCCAATGTTATTCCCCCTAAAAGTCAGAACAATAAATTCCTATCATAAAACTTTAAACTCTTCACCGACTGGACTAATTGAACTGCTCCATATAAACTATCCGGCGCATCGTCATACTTACAATTTCTATTGTAATCCTTTATTTGATTATTGTAACGGATATTATCTGCGTTAAACAAGATATGACCCTTCTTCACATCAGGCTCTAAACTAATTATCCGTTCATGCTTCTGGCCTCTACTATTAATACTTTCAACTGGCGTATGTATTTTCGATTTCCACAACTCTTCCTCAAACTTTTGCTTCATGTAGCTTTGTGCTTGTATTGTCTCGAATCCTATTTTATCAACAGGAAAGGTAGTCAACTTTTCGACAGCCACTTGGAACAAATCATCTGGCAATAGCTTATAAATGTTACCGTCAATCACATATAGCTGTTTCGTCTTACGATGTTGTCCTAAAATTGTGATAGCTGAGTAATCATTTCTCTTCCCTGCTTTAATTGCAGGGTCAATGTACATAACAATTTCCATCTCATCAAATTCAGGAAGCCTGTCCCAATATTCAAGATGCTGAAATATATAATCATCAGTAGAACGAGGATCATTTTGGAGTTCCTTCTGAAAACTATTAAATCCCATCGCTTGCCGCTTACACATCAGATAGTAATAGTCTAGATACTCACTCCACAATATCTCTGTACCCTCTAGCATTTCATCTTTATACGCAATAAAAAAAGACAAGGCAGTGTTGATCCTGTCCTCGTCTTGAAGGTTGTTATATTTGATTTCCCATTCTGACCATAAATCATCTCGATCAGAAAATTGAATAACTGCTGCCTTTCGTATACTTCTAACTCCTGGAATCTTACCCTTTAACAAGTCAGCCATGATATCTTCTTCATTTAGAATTGTACCGCAGATGAGAATATTCGTATCTCTTGTACCAATTGGCAAAACGACGTCGGTGAATGTACTTTTAATCTGATCACGTTTGGTTTCCGATTTAGCAGTATCATCCTTTAGCAAGTCATCCAGTAAAACTAGTGTTGGACGATGATGCTTATAATGGATACCTCGGAGAGAACCGTCAACACCTCTAATCATGATACAGGAATCTAATCCGCTTTTACTCCGCAGCCAAATCTCGTTATTGTTCCAACGATTACCCTTACGAATGCCAAAATCTTGAATCAGCATTGTATTTGTTTCAAGTTCATCTTTTATCATATCGAGGAAAGGGAGTGCAATTATTTCTGTTGCCGATATGATAAGTGTAAATTGAGATTTATCATAAAGAGTTGCGTATAACGGAAATAAAAAAGAACTGATCGTGGATTTTCCGTGTTCCCGTGGGAGTCCGAAAGCCGTAATCAGTCCTGTATTGGACAGCATATGTTTTAACTCAGCGAATAGTTCTCGATGAAACTGTCCGAACTCTCGATCAAAGTATTTGGGGAAGTAGCAAAGAGCAAAAAATTCGATGTCCATTTCAGCTATGAGTTTTCGTAATTCTGAGAAAGAAAAGGTTTCGATTAGCTGTTTCATTTTGGGCGCTTTGAAATATTTATCCATATAATGCTTTAATAGTTCGCTTTGTCGTAATACATTGTAATTCCCCTCAGCAGTTATAAATTTAATCACTTCCTATTCTACATCTTTATCAGTCAATTCTTCCGTAGAGTCATTAACTTTGATTAGTTTGTATATATACTTTTCCTTTTTAGTTAAATTATTTAGTTGAATCTTTTGTTCAACCACTATTTCCATATGTTTTGGAACCTCAAATGTTGTTTCGTTAAAATGATCCGCGAGTTTTCCTGTAATGTGTTCCCCATCGACACTTCTAAATGAGAAGGTTTTTTTCTCAGTATGAATACCAACAATTTCACCAAATATCGTCTCAACTGTTACCATATTATTTATTTCCCCATCTAAAATACTAAGAGTATTCTTCACATCTTGAACAGATAACTTTACGTCATAATAATTTTTATTTGGAGAAGCAATCTCAACTTTTATTCCGGTGTCTGCTTCAATTAACGTTTTCATTAAATTCCTATATTTTAGAACAACTCTTTGATTCTGGGTAATTAAAAAAGATTTTAACTCTACAGGATTGCTTTTGATCATCAATAATTGTGCGAATAACTTCAATGTATCACTAAGTCGAGTTTCTCCTAAAAGATCGCTTAGCTCATTTGATTTTAATTGAATACCAAACGAAGCTGCATATGTTCCTGTTACTTGTAGAGCATTTTCAACCTTAATTTTGCTAGGTATTTTCCCTCTCGCACTTTTACCTTTATCAGCAAGCGAGTACAATATATTCTGTGTATTCGAAAGAACTTCTCCTAATGCAACACAATCTATTTCTCTCACATGACCATCAGCTATTTCCAATGATAAATTTAATATATCTCTTCTCTGGGATTGAGCCATTTCAAAGATCTTTTCATTTATGTATGGCATCATTTCATCATTTTTCCAATTAAGAAATGCATCTTCAGTCGGTAATAGATCACGCGATAAACCCATTGGATCAATTTGGGTTGCTTTTGCAATATTTGAGTTATTTTCTTTTATCACTTTCCATATGAATTCATCCTCAGGTTTAGTAAATATATCATAAAGTGATATCCTATTACTTTTTGCGGATGCCAGTCTTGCCTCGGTTAGTGGAGCAAATAACCATATTTGAGCTTGTTCAGTATAATCAACATAAAGAACCATAAACCTTTGCCCAAATTTACTTATACAAGTAAATAATTGAGGTTCATCATAAAACAAAAACATTTCTTCCATATAGAGCTTACCCAATAAATCTACACCAATAAATTCTGCTTCCATAATTAAACCACCTGTTTACATACTTTAAAATAAGCATGAGGAAGTGCCTCTTTAATTAGCCACCAAGTTATATGAGAATTACAATTATTACTCGGAGTCCTTTTAATTACACCATTTGATCGCAATGTCACTCCCGTAGCAACGCACTTCTTTTTTCGCATGATTGGAGATATATTTCTCATTATCTCAATTTCCTCTATATCAGAAATAACAGATAACCCATAAGCTTGCAACTTCCCATTATAATTTCTATTTGGATTCAATACAAAGTGTGATAAAAAGTCATTCTCATTTAATGGATTACTTTCATATAAACGATAAACAATTATTTCTTCTTCTAACGCATCATTTGGAGGGCAATTCGTAGGAAAATAGTCTGGATAAAGTTTAATATTTATACTCATATGTTTATATCACCTATTATGTAGTTATTTCCCCAACTTCATAACCCGAGGTTATATAAACAATTCTACAAATACAATGTTTTCACCTCTATTTTTCAACAAAAATTTCTGTATCCCTTGCTGTCGGCTCCGTTTTCCCATATAGAAGCCCCCTCCCCTGACAAGCAAAAAAAGAGCAGTATCTCTACCACTCAATATTTGCTAATGCTTCAGCCATATCCTTTTCTGTTGTCAAAGTGTAGATATTTGTAGTGGAAACATGGTCATGGCCGAGTATTTGCTGAATAGTTGTCAGTGGAGTAGTCTTAACCAACCGATATCCTAGCGTATGTCTGAGCATATGAGGAGTTATTTTTACCTGAACCCGATCTCCATACTTATTGAGTATAAGATTGACTGCGTTTCTCTCAAATGCCCCTCGCTGCCCTATAAATAAGTATTCCGAGTTGCATTCCATTCTGATTTCTAAGTATCGAGTGAGAGCTTTACGTACATCCTTGTTAATAGGAAGCGTTCGTTGTGCGTTTCCTTTGCCAAGTATCCGTAATAACCCCTTACGTTCGCTCATGTCTATATCTTTTAGCCGTATACTTACTAACTCGCTTACCCTGATGCCTGTTCCTATTAGTATCTCTATCATACATATATGCATTCGGTTACCCGATCGGTGGATCTCGTTGCGTAGCTTCCAGAAATTCGTATCCTCAAGCCCCTTATACTGCCTTACATCCTTATTCCTAACCGCTTCAACGCGTATCTCTTCCATTATATATCCTTGTTTAAGCATCCAACGGCAGAATACATTGACGCTGGCTATCTTCCGGTTGATGGTCAGTATGGCTTGATCGCTTCGTTGTAGTTGCTTTTTATACTCTACTCCATCCAGTTCGATCAGCTTGTCTAATCCATACTCCGTCTTACTCTGATACCAAGCTATAAATTGTAGTACGTCCCTCAAGTAGCAAGATACTGTATTTTCGCTTCGATCCTTACTTCGTAAGTGTGCCTCAAACCCTTGTAAATAGTCCACTTTGCCCCCACCTTTCCCTTCATTGTGTCACATCATACCGTTGGTGGGGGGAGACAGTCAACTAGATACATAACCTTTCTTATGCAGTCTGTATGGGCTAATTCGGGGCATTATTAAGGCTAAAACTGGCGTTTATCTATCGAATAACTGACGACATAACCTATGTATCTGATTCTTCGAAGCCTTCTTCGGTATGGCTGGATTCTTCTATAGCTTCATATTCTATTTCTATTACATCAGCTTCAATCATATCAAGGAATAGCTGCTTGCGTTCCAACTCCGCTGCCTTCGTATCAACTATAATCTCACGTCTATCATTCCATTCGTTCGGAGCACGGTTCTTCAGATAGAATATCATTGCTGTCGGGTTCGGGGGTTGATGGCGCTTGACTTTTTCAATGCGAGTCCGCTTTTTCCCGTTTTTATCTTCTTCTACAATCGTTTTTAATTCTTCAAAATCATAACCCATTGCTGCCTTCAGAAGTGAATTTTCCACGCGAGATATTATAACAGACCTGCTCCATTTAACAAGTTCGGCAAGCATAGGATGCTTATCGATATATTCATACCAAGTTGTATGACCTATATCGAGTTTTTTGATAATCTCGTCTGCATTCACACCTTCTTGAAACCATTCCTGAATCTCCGC
The DNA here is from genome assembly GCF_050433705.1 of Paenibacillus sp. DS2015. NCBI lineage: Bacteria > Bacillati > Bacillota > Bacilli > Caryophanales > Paenibacillaceae > Paenibacillus > Paenibacillus sp. DS2015. The sequence continues at coordinate 39,018 of NZ_JBNPWS010000036.1, forward strand.
TAATCGTGGATAAACATGTGTCTCCCACTTAGTCGGTCTGGTCAATGCTTCAGCAAACTTAGGATGCTTCCTTCTATAATCTCCTAGCGTCCAAACATGGATATTTAAGCGCTTTGCTATTTCTTCATCGGTTACTCCTTCTCGTACCCATACAGGAATATCCTTAAGTCGAGGTATTACAAACTGATCGTACTTGGTCATTATCTTTGGTTTGTTCTTATTTTTATTATTGTCCATAAATTCCTTATCTTTCTTCATTTCACCTCACCTCCAATTTCAATAAAATAAAAAGAGCCTTATCATAGGCTCCAATTAAGCTTTAATAAATATGGGATTGATCCGTATTAGTTCGTTCGGGTAGTTCTTAAGCCAATAGTAATTGTCACGGTTATAATTATTATTAGCGACTGAAGCAAACTCATCTCTCAGATTCGGATCATCAAATATAAAATAATCACGCTTCTTTTGACTACTTAACATGCTTAATATAGAAAATCCATAAACTGAATTGTTATCTATACCAGCAGTTCCTTTGGGTATAAACTCTTGAATAGTTGAAATAGAGAAGCTCTTACGTATGTCAATGCCTTGTCTCTCAATTTCTAGCATAAGGCAGACGAACAACTTGTCCGCATTAACTCTAGCCTTGAGATTTGTGATACTAAATACGTCTGACTCAATATTCCAATCAAATGACACTTGGGATCACTCCTTTTCCAAATTATACATCTGCATTGGATTAATCTCAATGATAAATGAGCACTCAGCACATGATACCTCTTACCTTACCGAGCCAGCAACGACTTCTTGATAGTCATACTTCTTCCCATCCCTAATCAAATATACGCCACTGTCAGCCCCAACACGCCCTATATACCTGTTCACAATTACATCTACGTACTTCTCATCTAACTCCATCGTATAGCACACACGATCGGTATCATCGCAAGCTATCAACGTTGAACCAGACCCACCAAATGGATCAAGAACAATATCCCCAATCTTACTAGAATTTTTAATAGGATAGGAGATCAATGGTACAGGCTTCATAGTTGGATGGAATTCATTCCGAAACGGTCTATCGAATTTCCATATTGTTGTCTGCTTCCTATCTGAGTTCCAGTAGTGTCCAGCAGTTGGCTTCCAACCTGTTAATATTGGTTCGTGCTGCCAATGATAGTCTTGTCTTCCCATAACCATCGCTTGCTTAGCCCATATACAACATTGAGATAGTTTAAATCCTGATTCCTTATGAGCCTTCCTGAAATTCAATCCTTCACTATCCGCATGGAACACATATATACTTGCTCCATCATCTGCTACTTCATACATTCTTGTATAAGCAGCCAACAGAAACTCATAAAATTGCTCATCATCCATTTTGTCATTTCTAATTGTTAATGCATCTTTTGTCTTCCCAACATAATCCACATTATACGGAGGATCGGTGACTATTAATCTAGCCTTCTTTCCTTCCATCAACGTTGCAAAATTACTCTCACTTGTTGAATCCCCACAAACTAACCTGTGTTTCCCCAACAACCATACATCACCTAATTGTGTAATAGGATTCTCCGGTAAAACAACATCAAACTCTTCTTCCGCTGGCTCATCATCCTTATGTAACTCATCAAACAACTTTTCAGCTTCAGCAAAATCAAATCCTGTTAACTCAATATTATAATCTTCAGCCTTCAACTCTTCCAACAAGACAGCCAATGCATCAGTGTCCCATTCACCTGTAATCTTGTTTAAAGCTACGTTTAGAGCCTTCTCTTTTGTTTTATCCACATCAATTAAGACACATTCCACTTCTTCGTATCCGAGTGCCTTCAATACTTTATGTCTCTGATGTCCACCTACTATTGTATAATCCTTATTACAAATAATCGGCTCACAATATCCAAACTCAGCTATACTATTCTTAATCTTTTCAAACTCTGGATCTCCAGCTTTCAATTCCTTTCTCGGATTATAATCAGCATGTTTCAACTCATCTATCTTCAATTTTATAAATTCCAATTTCTATTCCCCTTTTCTTTACAAAGCAAAAAGAACCCTAGCGATTAGCCAGAGTTCCTGTGATTCGTTATGTATAGTTTAAAATTTCGGCAATTTGAACTGCCATTTAACTTGGTAATTTTGTACTCGATAAACTAAATATTTCAACTGGTTATACCTTTTCATGAATATCACCTCTTATCATTGGTAGGGAGTGTGTCATATGACAATTGATCAGACAACGCAAAAAAGCCACTCCGCGAAGAAGTGACTAAATATGTATTAAATCTATTTAATTTAAATTAAGCGAAGCAAAGATGCCATATCCATCAGAATGTGGTATATATTTGAAACCATCTGTTTCTGGCCATTTATATCCACTTGTTAATATCCTTTCGCCTATACACTTGTTGCAAAATTCATTTGCTAACAACGAACGAGGATCAGCGACAGTAAATTTCCTTTTACAATAGGGGCAAGTGGCTTTCATTTTAGAATCAGCTCATTTCGTTAAATATTTTACACAGTTCTTTTTCAGCCATCTTTTTTCTTTTAAATCCAAGCTGCCTACTCCATGAATTTTTCTTTCTTACATTACCATCTAGTATTTTTATAATTTTACCACTAATATACCATAGGTTATCTTTACTATTCAAGGATAGCAAAATTTCACACATATGTTCTGCAGTGAATTTATTCCATGTTGTTTTAGTTGGACTCTCTTGATATTGCCAATCTAATAAGGTATCCACTTTACCTATATCGTTCATTAATTCCAGTGCGGTTTGATGCCGTTTCTTAGGGTCAACAGATATCGCCTTATTGATGATTTTTCTGATTCTTTTGGGAATGTGAGGTAAATAAATTGTTCTGTTTGGAAATTTCCCATCAAGAACATCCTTTGCTAGAGCGTGCGGATCAAGAATACCATTAGTTTTATATTTTCCATATTGTTCTTCAAAGAGACCATTTCCATTACACATACGATATAGAGTTAAACCAGAATGATATATATCCGTTAGCTTAGTAGATACTCTGTTCCCAATTAGTTCTGGAGCCACATGTTTGGTGTAGTTTGGAGGGATACTTGCGATTCCCATAATGTCGGTTTCTCTGGTTTGCCCGAAATCTGCGAGCATAGCCGAGCCATCATCCGCAATAAAAATATTGGTCGGCTTAACATCGTAATGTACAAACCTATTTATATGTACATAATGAAGCCCACTCAGAAACTCCTGAGCAATTTTAATAGTGTTACCAACGGTTAATGGCTTTTTATCTAAAGTATCTTGTAACGAACCATTGGGATAATAAGGCATAGTCATTCTTATACATTTATTATCCTTACAAGCATAATTTATGGGAACAATTCTTGGATGCTTATTTGCATAAATAATTTGTGCTTCTCTAAAATATTCATTGGGGTTAGAAATTTTACTAAGTGATACTTCTTTTAGAACAACTTCTGCATTTAACTGAATATCTCTTGCAAGCCATACCTCAGAGTTAGCACCTTGTGTAGCTCCAATTCTATGAAGTTTCTCGACCACTATTTCTGATATTACCTTCATAGACTATCCTCAAGTAATGCAAGGGCTGCAACTCCAGCAAGGCTCGCTTCTCTGTATTTGTCATTTAAGTTAGTCCATTCTTCTACTCCTCTGAACTCATCCAATTCCATATATCCTTTTGCACTTTTCTTTGTCTGAGTGACCATCAGCGAAGTAATAGTAGTTAGCGCACCGTCTCTTGTCTTTGCTCCACTTGTATAACCCACTTCACATAGTACGCCTTCTATTTTCGATCTGTCCATTATTGCCTTTTTTTTCGTTTGAGATCTTAGTTCCATCGTTCTAATAAACATTGATTTAATCTGATATTCTTTAAGTATATTCAAGAAATTTTCTCTAATCCATGATAAAGCCTGACCATCCTTATACGATTTCGGTATTGTTAGTTTATTATAAAAAAATAACTTTGGTTCTGATGGATTACCTTCAAATACAGCATAAAAAATTTCATTTGATGCAACTCTTATTCCGATTGATCTCAAATAATTCACACTCCCTTTTGTCTAACAATACGACAAATGGGAACAAATTCCTATCAAAATGTTATCACAAGACATTGGGGTGCTATACCTCACCTTTTCAAAGGACGAAAAGCTTCGCTTCGCTACACCACCCCCTTGCCTGAAAGTCGGCAATTCACCCTCACAGCGTGAAGTTTGAATTCTTGTTAACTGCTTAAACCGATTGATTAATATATCGTAGTTTCAAATTGTTTATTAATCATAATAAACAATTTGATTCATCACACAATCTCCGCTCCATGGGGCTGACATTAGGTTCTTGGAGTAAAATTCCTATCCAACTATTTACACCTTGTCATTAAAATCGGCCCTTTTTTGATAGTCAAAAACACGATTATCATAGGGAAACATTGACTTTTAACTTTTCTGGACACCATTTTTGCGGATCATCTAATATATACTCAATCTCACAATTTGGTGTCCATAAATTTAAAATCATAGTAATAATAAGGGATATATCATTATTATAGCAGTGTTCATGTTAGGTTATTTATGACAAACTATCTTTTCCTCATGTTTAGATATTGACCAGTAATATTTTCCCCGATTAGAATTTTTGCTAGCATCATCTAATAGCTTTCGATTATCTTTAAAACTAGCAATCGAATACATAATTTTATTAGCCATGAGATATGCTTGTAATTGGTTGATTTCCTTCTGTAACCGATTATCATAGTCACGTAAATTGAATCTTTCTAACACATCTAATTGTTCGTCTTTATATATTCTTTTACCGACCATTCTATCCAGATAAACGCACAAATCCTCTTGCTTCTGTTCCTTCTCCAAAATAGTAATCTTATTCTTTTTTAACAAGTCAGCAATATACATCATGTAAGCATCGCTCTCCTTTTTATGCCCGTCTACTTCACGATATTTATTTGTTTCACGGTTATTATCTAACATCTCACTAATACGATTACTTGTAGCAACTGACTGTAGATACTTAGTAATCGATACCGTCTTATTAGATTTATATTTTCCTTCTGATGATACATTATCCTTGATAATATGGTTGCTACCTTTAGAAAATTTACCAACCAATTTGATATACTCTTTAACTCCACCATCAATAAAGGCATCGGCTTCTTTGACCTTCTTTTCAACGGACAACTTATAATTATACAAATTTCTATTTGTGTGATTGAACAGGATGATATGTACCTTATCTTTATTGTTCTTAAATCTCTTGCGTCCAATGCACTGCAACATCGAATCAATATCAGACATATCACATATGATTAATTTGATATTCTCATCTTTCAAATCGAATCCATTGTCTAGCACTGTAGTTGTGAATAGATATTTACAATCAAATTGATTACTTCTGACCATTGATTCCACTTTATTATAATCGATATATTTACTATATTTATTACTATTACTGCATACAAACATTGAATTGTCATGATACTTTTTATGTAGTTCATACGCTCTTTCTACACTCTTAGAGAAGTGAATTATCTTATCATTTTCGTTATTGAGTTTCTTTTTAATTAGTCTTTCTATACTTGAAAAGTCGCTGTAAAATGATAACGATGCGATATTACTGAAATCTCTAGGGATGCTATAGTTCCATATTTTATTGTCAGTTTTCTTAAGTAGTCTTCTGTGCTTTTCCTTAATGTGTGAGAACAATATACTTCCTGTTGCTGACATGAATATCCGAATATGTGAATGAAGTGATAATATGGCATTGAGGGATTCATCGGAACTATCATTGAATCCACTATCTGTCGTAAAGTAATGTGATTCATCGCAGACAATATATTTATATCGAGAGAAGTCATAACCCTTACCACTATTTATCTCTCTCTCGATATTCTGATACAGTTCAACCTTGATACGTGATAAGAATGATTGCCCGATCAGTTCCATATTCTGTTTAAATAATTTTGAACGATTGACCAATAGTAATATATATGTACCCTCACTCTCAGCCAATTCCTCTAATTCATTTCTGATAAAGTATGATTTCCCCGATGCTGTACCACTACTAATTAAAACTATATCTCCATTTTTCCATTCAGTTTGTTGGCCATTAATCTTATCTGTCACATTTTGTTGCGGTTTATAATTATCTATTCTCATTAAATTCTCCTCACATAATTTCTAATATGTAGCCTAATATGTAGCTATTAATTCCTTTTTTCTTCCCATTCATCAATTGCTACTGATAATTCTGAAGTTTTGACAAACATTGAAAATAAATCATTTGTTTTATAGTGGCGTGCTTTCGTGATAAATGTGAACCCCTTTTGGGATAGATGATTAAATAAATTCACATCGTAACAGTAAAAATAGTTCATAACTCAATATCTCCTGTCATATTTAAATATCACCCAATATCAGGCGTCACCCGAGCGCCAGCGTTAGCGAGCGCACAATATGACAATAGACCAATGAATTATTTAATATTCACTACTGACTTGAAGCTTGAATTAGTTACCTTCTCAATACGCACAAACTCAATCACTGCACCTTCAAAATCAAACAGAGACCATTTCTCATCACGCTGAATTAGCTTATCCCCTGGAATGCAGCACTTGATTTCCCCATTTTCATCGACTACATTCACATAGTTTCCTCTTATACTGATCAGCCACTCCTTGCCCATAACTTCATCTGCGACAGACCGTGACTCTTCCTGCGATCTTTTCAGTGTACTGAATCCTAATGAGTAGCCCATTAGTGTTCGTCTCGTACTTTCACCTTCAAACAGAGAAGGAGTTTCACTTGTCTCCACAACCGTTTCTCGTTCAGCTTCGTACCAAATAAAATATTGTCCCATAATTTCAAACAATGGATATTTACCATCCGGTGCTTCAAATTTGAACTTCAAATCATCAATTGTAGCTATGCCATCCTTAAGACTAAGTTCATTGCCCTCCAGGATTTGATTCGTGAGCCTGTATACTCTCCGAACTTCTTTCTTTATGACATTCTCATGCTTCTTCAGATTCTCTAGCAATCCATCAATGAACAACCAAGCAAATGATTGTGTACCATATCTATTGTAAGCAATCTCGACTGCAACACTGGAGAGGATGGAAGGGTAGGGACATACCTCTTCACACTTCTCTTTATACTCCGCTTTTAACTCTGCATACTGTGCACTGATGGCTCTCCGGGTCTCATTATCTCGTTCCCACTTCTTCAGCTCGTTAAATTGTTTCCGACGATAATCGATGCTACCCTTTTGCTTGTTATATTCCTTATACAATGGCTCGATCAAATTGATATATTCCAGATACTTGGATGACATTGATTGTGTTTTACTCATATCCTGCAACAGCTGCTTAGTACTCTGGATGCCCAATATTGATTGATTCAATTTGCCATCTTCCATTTGAAAATTTTCCTTGATGTAGTTCTCTGCTTTTACGCAAAATTGGTTAAATGGTGATTTAGTTGAATGCTGATAGTCATTCGATGATCCCCCATTTATGAACCGAAAAAAATAAGGTAGTTTAACTGCGAATCGATCTAATACAAAGGGGATCTCAACTTCTCGGCCATTTTTTGTAGCATCAATAATCTGACCTTGAAGAAATTTGAGTACCGAGTTCTCCAACACACGAGATCGAAGATCTCCTTCCTCCATCGCAAGATTCTGAAAATACGTATTTACATTTGTACATCTACCCGTAAGATTATGTAGGCTCTTCAATTCCATTTTGACGATACTATCTATGTTGTTTAATACTGGATCAGCCACTTTTTTATCATCTTCATTTATTATCGTAGAGGCATCAATTACTGCCGATATTATGATGGGCTCATTGGTGCAAAGGGCAGTGTCTCCATCCACATCACCGAGCCCAAGTCTTGCAAGTGTTAAATCATGACAGTTTAGAACAATCACATTGTCCAAGTGACGCATATATGGATTATGTACTTTCACGAATTCAAGCTTAGCGACTTCATTAAATATCGTGAGAGGTGAACGGAATAAAGCATGAGTACCTAGTTTACGATTCATATAAGCCTGGTTCTTCTTCAGTACACCTATTACCGACTTTCCTGCTGCATGTTCCATAAAAGCTATGGGATCGTTGGTCAGATAATAATAGCTGCCTCGAATCGGGATGCGACCTTTCAGCATATCCTGCACTTTGATCATGGCTTGCTTCACAATAAACTTACGAACATTCCCGTCATAAAGCATGAGTTCATTTAGGTCAATGGCTTGTATGATTTCATTGGTGAATTTCTTCTTATCCCCAAGTTCTATTTCGTTCTTCTGCTCCTCTATTCCATCATTATCATCTGTATCTTTTAATTCATCATCTTCTTGGACTAGCATGTTCAAGAATGCTTTCGTGTAAGCAATATCTCTGAGCCACATACCAGCGGTATTATTTTTCTTACCATGTAATATTCGCTTTATTACGTCCATCAATGGTGTAGCCAATTCAAATATATCTTCTAATGTTAGATTCAATGCGTGAATATATTGATACGTCAGCGGTGTGTAAGCATTCATCTGGTGAGATGGCTTCGCATAATTAGCGACCCAAAAATTATTATGATTATGTACTTTTAGTAATTCCTCATATTGCTTAATGTCTTCAACCAAGCACTTAGGTTTTTCTTGACCTTCGGTATATTGATGCCATGCTTTGAAGCACGATTTAGTAATTATTAGATCTATTGGACGATCCTGATCATCTATCATTAGCTGTGGTTGATTGAATATATCTATAATTTCTGTGACTTCATTTTCTTCAAACCACTTGAGGATATCAAATCGAATAAAGTTCCCTTTGATGTAAGGTAAACGTCCTTGAACCGCATTAGGAGCGTAGTTCAATTCAAGAGCACTACCAATCTTTTCTGCAAACTCAAAACTCATGAGTCCTTGCCCATCAAAAAATTGAACATTTTTATTCTTGTAGTTCGGATACTCGACACGTTTCATCCCAATAGATTCTTCAGTAATTGGAATGATCGGAATCTCCTCCGTCTGTTCAATGGAATAACAGGGATAAAGCACATCGTTATACATAACCGAGCGAGCAGGGAGAGGAATATCTTCGATGTTTACACGACGATTCTCTTTATCCCATCTGTTGAAGGTTTTATACTCTGTTTGATCGGGAACAGATTTAGTACCGCCACTCCATGAGATATTCTTATTGGGTATTCGACTCAACGTTTTCAAGTGTTCATTTGATGGCTTCAGTTCCTTCTTAGATTTGAAATATGTATTATGCTTTATTTTCTCAGCTAATACTCGTTTCTGTTCCTCTGAATTAAAAGCACATTCTTCGATTTTCCATACATCCTCGATAATTTCATCCTTCTCGTAATCTGGAATGACGACAATACGAGGGATATAAGGAACAGGTAATGCAGTTGAACGACTAACACCGAGAGCCGCTTCCCATTTGTTAATATTGGTTAGTGGTGGCATCTTAGCAAGAGTAATATATTTATATAGATCTGCAACATACTCTTCTTGAATAAACTCAGTACGTTGTGTTCGTCCCATTGCTGGACTCTTAATCGAACGAACATATTTTTTTCCTTTATAATAAATACCATCACGCAGCATACATTCGAAATGGGCAAGCTGGACTGGATCATCTTCGTCGATGTTGTTGGCTTTGAGCATAAAGGCTATATCTGTGGTATCAACGATAGTTTCTTGTGCAGTAACGACCTGTTGAAGTTGATTTAGATAGATGCTATTAGAAACAGTAATAGTTCGATCTATATTCTCTGGTGCCGTGAGTTGTCCGAATGAATCGGTAATCTCTTCAAAGTTAAATAATTTAATTTTATGTTGGTTTCGCTTTTTGCTATTCTTCAAATTCTAGTCTCCTTATTTTTATTAAAGAGGATCGGCTCCTCTTCATTGCTTCATCCGTTGAGGAAAGCTATCAATCTCAGTCTTCGATAATTTCTATTTTCTTCTGTAATTCTTTCTTATGTAGTTCTTTTTCTCTTTTCAGGCTTGCTTCTTCTTCATCACGTTTCCGAATAATCGATTGTTGCTGCGAATTCAAATGCCTCGTATCATATCTCCAACTCATTAACCTTCACCACCTTCCTATTTTAGAATTTTCTAAACCCACGTTCGTAATAATCAATATAGTGGAAATAAATTACTACAAAATAAATATATCATAATAATTACAATACGTCTATACTTTCGTAAAATATTTTACGTATGATAATTTATTGTTATTTTTATAATTCAATGTTAAAATATTTACCGAAGAGGTGACCTATATGCCAAAAGTCAAATTAACCGAAGAACTAAGCAAAGCGATAAAGAATACTCGAAATGACAAAGGAGTCAAAGCATCTGATTTAGCTGCGCATATCGACAGAAGTCTTGCATATATAAGTAAGTTAGAGAACCATAATGCAGAATTTGTTGATTTGGAGGTTCTCTATAACATATTTGAATTTCTAATGGGTAAAACGGAAGATTTCCTTGAATACATACAGCCATTACTTGAAAAAACAACGATTGAATTAACTCCAGATGAAATTAAAGAACAAGAATGGATACAGGTATTTGACTTAGAGTATCGTCGGATACCAATTTCAGATTCATTGATAACATTCATTAAGGAGATGTTAAAGAAATTGGGCCTGACTTCCAATCAAGTCATTCTTAAAATGAATAAGAATGAGGAGTTGTCATATCGGAATATTCTACAACAAAAGACGAACTCTCTGATCTATGAACGAAGTAAAGAAAAATCAACTTCCTATATCGTATTCGATTTGAAGGAAACTTTACTGGAGGATATCCTTAATAAGAAGATAAGTAATATTAACTATATAACGATGGAAGGGATTGTTCGCACCCTTTATAAATTGCATGACTTATCAGTAGATGAAGCTTCTGAGAAGGCAGTTTCCACATTAAACGAACATAAATTCTTTAGTCTATATGAAAAAAAGGAACTTTTACGCGAAAAAATAAATGGTGAAGAACTTGATATGGTTCTAACTGAGTTTGATAAAATGAATATAACCGTAGTAAATACTATCATGAAGCACCTCAAGATGCTCAGTGACTGGAACATAGACTATGCCAATCAGAAATTGAAGAATTTAGAGGAAAGTTTCGCAATTGATCCATCATTTATTTTAGCTGTAATTGGGAGTGAATTTTTCAAATTGACCAATTTGGATAAAGAAGAAAAAAAGTCGTTTCTTTCAGATTTATCTGCATTGATAGATAAACATTCGGATAAACCAACAGTTTCTGAGGAGAAATTCGAGGCATATTAAAAAAATGCCAAGAGACCTGCTAATTTAATATCAGCAGGTCTTATTTTTACACACCGTAATCTACAAATCCAACCCAATCAGCATATCCCGCAGCACAATAATCTCTTCCTTAGACAACGTGACACCTTTGCCCATCTTATCATGCTCAGGTGACCATTCGCGGATGTCATTACTTGAAATCGACCTTAAGAAGAGTCATCACGCTTCCAGACGATTTATCTGCTCTTGAGTATTCCTTCAATGAAATTGTTGAACCCCTCATATTTCTCGTAATCCAAGTATTAGGATCAATAGTTGAATATCCATTCATTCGAAGATTTGAAATCAGACACTCTTTAGCAAAAGAGTTATTATCAATTAACCCACCTAATTTCAAGAGATTAACCCTTCCAATAAGACTCTTTGACATTCCAACCTGAGTGATTACACCATGATTAGATCCAATAACAGCATAATCACCCAAATGAAAATCGAGTATTCGAAAAACTGCTACAAGTTTGGAAACCATGAACTCGTTACCCATTGACTTGATTGTATCAAAATCGAATGGTGCTGACATAGATATGGACTTGACCATTTGTTCAGGAAGAAGAAATTCTTTTGCAAATTGATTCGCCTCTAGCTCGAACGGCTTTCTTGTAGAATCTAACATATCGGTTCGTGAACATTCAAACTGCTGTCCTTTGTGATTTAAGCTAAAATGTCCGAGTTCATGGGCTTTTGTGAAATTAATTCTTCCAGCATTCTTTATATCCGTATTAACGAGAATGATTGTCTTGCCTTTGGCGCGAATTAAGCTTCCCATATAATTTGGATCGCCGTATGCCAATTCGTCGTAAATAATATTATGATTTTCAAATATTCGATTAATGCTCAATGCTGGTGTATTTGAAATACTGAAATCACGCAATAACTGTCGTGCATTTTCTGCAGGTGTATCTGCTAATCTAAAAGTGTACCACTTACATAGTCATTGCTAATCCAAAAGTTGACCACCCTGAGCCAACACCCTGTTATGCTAATTCATAT
>NZ_JBNPWS010000037.1:0-48574 GCF_050433705.1 Paenibacillus sp. DS2015
CCCTCCAGCGCCGATGGTACTTGGACCGCAGGGTCCTGGGAGAGTAGGACGTCGCCAAGCAAAAACCACTGTTGATTTTATCGACAGTGGTTTTTTATGTATAACTTTATAGGCTTTGTGTTATTGATTATACCGATTTAATAGGTAATTAGTATAAGTTGTCTATAAATGATTAGAGTTTTTAATATAAGTTAATTTCAGAAAATTAATACCTGTCCTCTCAGAGAGGACAATGTCTACAATGCATTAAAAAGATACGTTGTGGGACATTACTAGGGTGAATTTCTTGACAGCCCTAACCCCCTTTGCTAAGATGGCAATAATATATTTTCAGAAAATGAATTTTCAACCTTGATTTATAAGGTTTTTATCCGTTTTAATAAGAACAAGAGGAGGTTCATCTAAGGTGCGGGAAGACAAGTTTGGTAAGGAAGGTTTTACTTTTGACGATGTATTGTTGGTGCCACGTAAGTCTGAGGTGCTTCCTAAGGAAGTGGAAGTGTCCACAAGACTCAGTAAGCATGTTAAGTTGAATATTCCACTGATTAGTGCGGGTATGGATACTGTAACTGAGGCTGCTCTAGCGATCGCTATCGCAAGAGAAGGTGGCATTGGTATTATTCACAAGAATATGTCTATAGAACAGCAGGCAGAGGAAGTCGACCGTGTTAAGCGTTCTGAGAGTGGAGTGATTACGAACCCTTTCTCTTTATCTGCGGATCACTTAGTATCAGATGCTGAGCAATTAATGGGTAAATACCGGATTTCTGGTGTGCCCATAGTGGACGAGCACAATAAACTCGTAGGAATTCTAACAAATCGCGATCTTCGTTTCATACATGATTACAGTATTAAAATTAGCGAAGTTATGACGCATGATAATTTAGTCACAGCTTCAGTAGGTACAACTTTGCAGGAAGCTGAGGTTCTTTTACAACAACATAAGATTGAGAAATTGCCTTTAGTGGATTCTAACAATATTCTTAAGGGGCTTATCACCATTAAGGATATAGAGAAGGCGATACAGTTCCCAAACGCTGCTAAGGATGCTCAAGGGCGTTTATTGGTAGGTGCGGCAATTGGTATATCTAAAGATACTACAGAACGAACTGAAGCTCTAGTTCAAGCAGGTGTTGATGTCATTACTGTTGACTCCGCTCATGGGCACCATATCAATATCATTGATGCAGTTCGAGAACTACGTGGGCGTTATCCTGAACTGACCATTATTGCAGGTAATGTGGCTACAGGCGAAGCAACTCGTGAGTTGATCGAAGCTGGTGCTTCTGTAGTTAAGGTGGGAATTGGACCCGGTTCAATTTGTACTACGCGAGTGATTGCAGGTATTGGCGTACCTCAAATTACAGCTATTTATGATTGTGCTAAAGTAGCCGCTGAATATGGTATTCCAGTCATTGCAGATGGGGGTATTAAATATTCAGGGGAGATTACGAAGGCTATAGCTGCTGGGGCTCATGCAGTGATGTTGGGTAGCTTGTTTGCAGGTACGGAGGAGAGCCCAGGAGAATCCGAAATTTATCAAGGTCGACGCTTTAAGGTATACCGGGGTATGGGTTCTATTAGTGCTATGAAACAGGGAAGTAAAGATCGATATTTCCAAGATGATGACAAAAAATTAGTTCCTGAAGGAATCGAAGGACGAGTGGCTTACATCGGTCCGCTCTCTGACACTATTCATCAATTGATCGGCGGCCTTCGTTCAGGTATGGGCTATTGTGGAACGGGTTCATTAGAAGAGCTTCGTAACGATACGCAGTTTATTCACATCACAGGTGCTGGGCTTCGTGAGAGTCATCCCCATGACGTTCAGATCACGAAGGAAGCACCAAACTACTCATTATAATAGCGAACTGATTTATAAGAGGATATAAGCTACAAGGATAAGGAATGAACCTGTGATTTATGGATGGGGTTTCTTAACATTATCTGCTTAATTCCAAATAATATCTGTTTAAATGATAATTTTCTTAGACAGACTGAACGAATTTCGTTCAGTCTGTCTTTTTTTGCTGAATGCCCTGTGTTAGAATAGAACAAGCAATGATTAATATAGGATAGAGGGGAGTTTACAATTCTTTGAAAGTTAAGAAGGTAAGAACAAGTAGACGTCAAATGGTTAAGAAGAGTATAGCTTCGGTTATGCTATTAAATATGCTTTGTTTATCTGCATTACCCGTTACTACTGCTGTGTTGGCGGAGGGTGAAGCAACGACCACGGAAGCTACGAAAGCCCCTGTTACTGCAAAGGCTGTCAAGATTCCAGAAGTTAAATCTTTAGGGTTAGAAGTGGAATCAGCTGTATTAATTGAACCAACCACGGGTAAAGTTCTGCTATCTGTAAATGCTGATAAGCCTCTTCCACCTGCGAGTATGACCAAGATGATGACAGAGTATATTGTGGCTGAACAGGTTAAGACGGGCGTTATTAAATGGGATGATATCGTAACAGTTAAAGAAAATGCAAAGCAAACAGGGGGTTCTCGTATCTTTTTGGCAGTAGGTGATCAACATACTGTGGAGGAATTATACATAGCTATGGCTGTTGGTTCGGCGAATGATGCATCCGTGGCGTTAGCAGAATATGTAGCGGGTTCTGAGCAGGAGTTCGTTAAAATGATGAATGATACTGCCAAGAAGATGGGTATGAAGACAGCCCATTTTATTAACTCAACAGGGCTGGATCGTGCTGATATGCCGGAAAACTTCAAACCTGACGAAGATGGGGAAGATTTAATGTCCGCTATGGATGCTGCCATACTCGCTAAATTCATAGTTCAAGATCATCCTGATTTCGCTAGATTTACATCCATACAATCGTATAAGTTCCGTGAGCGCGATAAGAATCCAATTATCAACTATAACTGGATGCTTGAGGCGAACAAGGATATTACGAACTTCAAGGCTTATGCCTATCCGGGGTTAGATGGGATGAAGACGGGACACACCAATAATGCGGGTAACTGTTTCACGGGTACAGCTGTGAGAGATGATATGCGATTAATTAGTGTAGTTATGGGAACTTCTTCAGAGTCAGCCCGTTTCAAAGAGACGAAGAAAGTGCTGGACTTTGGATTTAATAATTTTGAAGTCCAACAAGTGATTGCACCGAAGACAATTGTTGAAGGAACGGAAACGGTAGCTATAAAGAAAGGTGTCGAAACAAGCGTCTCCGTTGTAACAGAGCAAGATATAAGCTTCGTGGTTCCTAAAGGGGCAGATACGACTACGGTTACCTCTAAAGTGAGTATCGATGATGAGTCTAAGCTTGTAGCGCCACTGAAACAGGGATCTAAGGTGGGTACAGTTACTTATACTTATAAAGTTAAAGGTTTAGATGATCAGAAGAAAACAGTGAATCTGGTAACTGCTGAAGAGGTAGAAAAAGGCGGATGGTTCCGCTTGTTATTCCGTGCTATCAAAGATTTGTTCGTCGACTTATTTGACGGAATCAAGAATCTTTTTTAATATCAAGATAGAAGAAATTTACACTTAGTTAATTGTGTTACCACCCCAACGTTTACCATATGTAAATTGAAGGGGTGGATTGAGATACATTCAGGAGGGTAAACATGGAAACAGGAACATCGCGCGTAAAAAGAGGTATGGCAGAAATGCAAAAAGGTGGCGTCATTATGGACGTCATGAATGCGGAACAAGCTAAAATTGCAGAAGCTGCAGGTGCAACAGCAGTTATGGCTTTAGAAAGAGTGCCTTCTGATATTCGGGCGGCGGGTGGAGTAGCTCGTATGGCTGACCCAACGATTGTGGAACAAGTCATGAAAGTGGTTAGTATCCCTGTTATGGCGAAATCCCGTATAGGGCATTTTGTAGAAGCTAAAGTTTTGGAATCTCTCGGTGTTGATTACCTAGATGAGAGTGAAGTACTGACACCTGCTGATGAAGTATTCCATATTGATAAATGGGATTTCACCGTTCCTTTTGTGTGTGGGGCTAAAGATTTAGGTGAAGCATTGCGTCGTATCGGCGAAGGAGCATCCATGATTCGTACTAAGGGTGAACCAGGAACGGGTAATATCGTTGAGGCTGTACGCCATATGCGTCATATTAAGAGTCAAATTCGCAAAGTACAAAGTATGTCAAAGGACGAGCTATATGCCGAAGCTAAGAACCTCGGTGTAGCACATGATTTACTACTTGATATACATTTGAATGGGAAGTTACCTGTTGTTAACTTCGCAGCAGGTGGAGTAGCCACGCCTTCCGACGCTGCACTAATGATGCATTTGGGTGCTGATGGTGTGTTTGTTGGATCTGGTATTTTTAAATCAGAAAATCCAGAAAAATTCGCTCGTGCGATTGTAGCTGCTACAACACATTACCAAGATTATAAATTGATTGCAGAAGTATCTAAGAACCTAGGTGCTGCAATGAAGGGCATCGAGATTTCATCTCTGTCTCCCTCCGAACGGATGCAGGATCGCGGCTGATAAGAGAGAAGGGTATAGGCATATGAAGATTGGGGTACTGGCACTTCAAGGTGCTGTAACAGAACATATCCGAAGTGTAACCCTTGCAGGAGCTGAAGGGGTTGCAATTAAACGAATAGAAGAGCTGAATGACATTGAAGGACTTATTATTCCTGGTGGAGAAAGTACGACGATTGGCAAGCTGATGCGAAAGTATGGCTTTATTGAAGCTATTCG
The DNA here is from genome assembly GCF_050433705.1 of Paenibacillus sp. DS2015. Lineage (NCBI taxonomy): Bacteria > Bacillati > Bacillota > Bacilli > Caryophanales > Paenibacillaceae > Paenibacillus > Paenibacillus sp. DS2015. The sequence goes on from NZ_JBNPWS010000037.1 coordinate 4,686, forward strand.
AGAGTTCTCAGCTGCGGGTAAACCTATTTTCGGTACATGCGCAGGGCTTATTGTACTTGCGACAACGATTGAAGGTCAGGAAGAGGCTCATCTGGAGTTGATGGATATTACCGTGGCTAGAAATGCTTTCGGACGTCAACGTGAGAGTTTCGAGACGGACTTGAAGATTGAAGGAATTGATGAGAAAGTTCGAGCTGTATTTATTCGGGCCCCTCTTATTCGAGAAGTGGGTAGTCAGGTAGAAGTTCTTTCTACTTATCAAGATGAAATTGTTACGGCAAGACAGGGCAATTTATTAGTCTCTTCATTCCACCCAGAGTTAACCGATGATTACCGTCTACATCAGTATTTTGTGGAAATGGTAAGAGAGAAACAAGCATCTTAGATTAAAAATTACAAATTTGTAAATGGAAACACCTTGACCAGTTGTGGATATTAGCAGTAGCTCCATTAGGGAATACTGCTAATGCCAGAGAATTCTGCTCCGGAAAGCGGATCACTTTACGAAGTGGATATACATTCCGGTGTTGTTTCTCAGACAAAGGGTCGAGGTTGTTTTGTGAGGAGGACATGCTTATGTTAGATGTGAAGATATTACGAAGTGACTACGAAAGAGTGGAAGAAGCCCTGAAAAATCGAGGGAAATCACTTGATCTTATCGCTGAGTTCCCTAAGTTGGATACACGTCGTAGAGAGTTGCTGCAGGAAAGCGAAGGACTAAAAAGCCGCAGAAACACCGTCTCGGGTGAAGTAGCCAAACGTAAAAAAAATGGTGAAGATGCGGAAGCCTTAATACTTGAAATGCGTGATGTATCCGATCGTATCAAAGGACTAGATGAGGAAGTTCGCGAGCTTGAAGTCTCAATTAACGATTTAACGATGTCCATTCCTAACATTCCACATGCGTCTGTGCCTTTGGGTAAATCAGAGGCTGATAATGTGGAGATTCGCCGTTGGTCTGAACCGAACAAGTTTACGTTCACACCGAAGGCACATTGGGATATCGCGCAGGAACTTGGAATTCTTGATTTTGAAGCTGCAGCTAAAGTTACGGGATCACGGTTTACGTTCTACAAAGGGTTAGGAGCACGATTAGAACGAGCTCTGATCAACTTTATGATGGATCTGCATAGTAGTGAGCATGGTTATGAGGAAATGCTTCCTCCATACATTGTAAATGGTGATAGTTTGCGTGGAACAGGTCAACTTCCTAAGTTCGAAGAGGATTTGTTTAAGTTAAAAGATACCGATTATTATCTTATTCCGACAGCTGAAGTACCGGTAACCAATTATTATCGTGACGAGATTCTGAGTGCTGAAGATCTTCCGAAGCATTTCGTAGCCTACAGTTCATGTTTCCGTTCGGAAGCTGGATCAGCAGGTCGTGATACACGTGGGCTTATTCGTCAACATCAATTTAATAAGGTTGAGCTTGTGAAGTTGGTTCATCCTGAATCTTCTTATGAAGAGCTAGAGAAAATGACGGCAAATGCTGAGCGGATTCTACAGCTTTTGAAGCTTCCTTACCGAGTATTAGCACTTAGTACAGGAGATATGGGATTCTCTGCTGCCAAGACGTATGATCTTGAAGTCTGGTTACCAGAAAGTGAAGCATACCGAGAAATTTCATCTTGTTCGAATACAGAGGATTTTCAAGCGCGTCGGGCGAATATAAGGTTCCGTCCTGAATCGAAAGCGAAGCCAGAGTTCGTGCATACATTGAACGGTTCTGCCTTAGCAGTGGGTCGTACCTTCGCAGCGATCCTAGAAAATTATCAACAGGAAGATGGAAGTGTCATCATTCCAGACGTTCTTCAACCTTACATGGGAAATATGAAAATAATTTCTTTGAAAAAATAGTTGCTTATGGTCTGAATATATGGTAAGATAATTTCTGTTGCACACCACTGATATGTAATGGGTGGTAACAGATATACTACCTGGAGAGGTACCGAAGCGGTCATAACGGGGCGGTCTTGAAAACCGTTAGGGCGCAAGTCCACGTGGGTTCGAATCCCACCCTCTCCGCCATAATAACTTAAATAAGTAGCCATTCTCATCACTGAGAATGGCTTTTTTGTTTTTTGAGATATTAGAAATTTTTTGAGATATTAGGAAGTAGAGATCTATAATTCGCGTTATATCGAAGAGCTTCACCTTGGAGTGACGAAGTCGTCTATTCTTTAAGCATAATGAATTGAATAATTTAGGATTGTATAAAAAGGTTCTGACCTTTGCAAAATATAGTGAAGGGGAGGTGTTCCTTGTGAACCCAAATATTGAAGTTAATCAGCATGATCTAGTGAATGCATGGCAAGCTAAACTTCCACTTCTGTTGGACCCATTAGATAAGGCTGAAGTAAGGGCTGATGAGGCCAACCAAAACAGCCTTAGAATCCATATTGATACCGCAGGTAGGCAAATGTACTCCTTTGACTTCGAGTGCGCTTATATGGATCCTAGAGAGGTCCGTGTTGATCTAGTCGATGTTGAGCGGGATGGTCGTGCGGTGGATGAGTATACAGAGGTCATTCAGGACTTAGCAGGGGGATATACACGCCAATTACACGAGTGTGCGCAAATGTTACATGGACTGACCAATCCTAATTAGGTGCTTGAAGCAAGTTGTTAGGTAAGGCGATTTAGTGATTCTACTATAAAAGAGAGATAGGTGACCATGGTGAGTAAACCGAAGACAATCCCTGTACCTGAAGTACAAGCAGAAGAGCAGAAGCGTCACCGGAAGGAAGATGATTCCTCGGGAATGCAAGAACCACTCTCAGGATCTAAGAAAGTGAAACAACATAATCATGTGAGCCATTTAAACAAGCAGGGTTAAGAAATTGATGAATAATAGCAGTGAAAGAGAGAACATCTTAGAATATTAAGGTGTTCTCTTTTTTGTATTTGGAACCTTTTAGTTTATATATACGTATAAAAGGGTGGAACAACCATCATTTATAAGGTGAAAATTACCGATAATTGTTTCAAACCCTTCAAATTTTGGGTAAGAACGGAAGGTATGTATACTTTTTATGGATATGGGGAACTGATTTCGAGAGGAGAGAACAAGATGAACAAGAAATACACAGCGCTGGTATTATCGCTATTCTTAACTTTAACAGTGGTACTATCTGCATGTAGTAGTAAGCAGGAACCGAAAGAGGCGATGCAAAGCGCTACGGAGAATGCGATGAAGATGACATCTTACCAAATGAAGAGTAAGGTTGTTATTGAGGATTTAAAAATAAGTGCACCTAATTTAGTGGGGGACTCCAGCGCTGAAGCTGCCATGAGCATGCTTAAGAATGCCGAATTAACGGTAGATGGGATCTATCAAAGTGAACCGATGCAGACGGAGCTTACTTTGGGTCTTAATTTAAAAGGTGATATGGCCATGACATTTACCGTTCCTATGGTTATGACTAAAGAGAAACTATATATTAAGGTTCCGCGCATACCCATGCTTCCGATACCTGAGAACATTATTGGTAAATATATCGAGATAGACCTTAAGGAATTGGCAGAGCAGGGGGGTACAGTTCTTAATCCTGACTCCATGGATACAGATAAAACACAGAAACTAACTAACGAAGTTTCAACTGCGCTATTCGCTGAATATGAGCAAGCTAAATATTTCAAAGATATTGCAGTAAAGGATGCTAACTTACCAGAAGGCGTTGATGCTAAACAAGTAGCTCAATTCTACATTACAAATGACAATGTTAAAGAAGCTATTACAATCTTTGTGAATAAAGCATTGCCTAATATTCTTGATATTATGGATAAAGAGGAATACCGTAGTATGTTAGGTCTAACAGCTGATGATATTCAAACAGCTAAGGATGAGTTGAAAGCTGGAAACCAAGATGAGCTTAGTAAGGGCTTGGAAGAATTAAAGGATTACTTGAAAATCAACACGTTCACTGTGAATACGGGGATTAATAAGAAAGACTTTCCCGCTTACCAAGGGTTGGATATGAATATTGAATTTAATGATCCAGAAACGAATCAAAATGTTGCGTTAGCGTTGAAAGCTAGCAATCAATACAGTAACATCAATGAGAAACAAACATTTATAATTGGCATTCCTAGTGGTGCAGATGTGATAACCATGGATGAACTTCAACAAGAACTGAATGGGGAGACCTACTAATCTTAATTGCTGCAAAGAACAAACAAGACCCGCCTAGTTAAACACTAGGCGGGTCTTGTTTGTTCTGAATGAAGATGCGTATATTCCTCTTCAAGGATGGCAAAGGTTTCATGATCTTGCCATTGATTATTTATTCGTAATACACGTCGGGCAGTACCTTCACGCTGAAATCCAGACTTCTCTAATACACGACGTGAGGGCTGATTCATTGGAAGAATGACAGCTTGTATTCGATGAAGTCTAAGTGCCTCAAAAGCATATTGAAGAGCTAATCCTAGAGCGGCTGTCATATAGCCTTGTCCCTGATAGCCAAGATCTATGAAATAACCAACATCGGCGTATTGGCCAACACCACGAACCACATTCGATATTGTAACCTGACCAATGAGCTTCGAATCAGATGTGAATATGCCAAACATGTAAGCTCGGTCAAGCAGCCTATCCTCTTCGCGGTTTAGAATAAGTTGTCTTTGTTCATGAATGGTGTAGAATTCTTCACTCTGTTTAGGCTCAAAGGATTCATATGCTCTACGAGTATTCAAGCGTATTGCCAATAAATCTTCAACATTTGATACCTGCAATAAGCGGATAAATATATCGTGAGCTGTATCATATAAAGTATAAGCCATGTATAGGCCTCCTTAACTATGTGGATATAGAATTATCTTCGTCTTAGTCCACGGAAGAATTCAGTTAGTAACATAGAGCATTCTTCTTGAAGGACGCCAGTAATTAACTCCGTTCTATGATTAAACCGGGGTTCTTGCAAAAGATTCATGAGTGTTCCCGCACATCCTGCTTTTGGATCCGTCGTTCCATAGATGACCTGTGGAATACGTGATTGCACAATAGCGCCAGCGCACATGGGACATGGCTCTAAAGTCACATACAATTTGCAGTCTAGCAGTCTCCAGGAATTTAGTTGCTGGCTAGCTTCTCGAATGGCTACCATTTCAGCGTGAGCTGTCGCATCCATTGTCGTTTCACGTAAATTATAACCTCGTCCGATTACTTCTTCCCCAAGGACAATAACGGCTCCTATAGGCACTTCTCCTAATTGTTCTGCCTGTTTAGCTTGGGCGATGGCTTCTCGCATCCAATATTCATGCTGATCACTCACGATTTAATAGATCCTCCTTGATAACTAAGCATTTATTCAACGAACAAATATTCGGTTGTTAACATGATGTGCATAACTTTGTGGATAACTTTAATTTTGTTCACAATGTTATGCACAAATTAACAGGCAATATTGTTTATATGTGCATAACTATTGGATAATTGTACACATTTCATTTATTTATTGTAATAAATGAAGGTTGAGTAATCAATTATTCTTTTGATCATGGAAAATGTATGAAACAACATCGAAACGCCTTTTCAAATTAAAGGGATAGGGTTATGATGAAACATATAGGATATATATTCCATTGATACCAAGACCCCTTGTTGCCAATGCCCAAGAGGTGAGTTGTAGCTTTGTCCATCAAAACTAAATTAACCCTCATCATGTCCAGTTCCGTACTGGTTATTTTGTTGTTGAATCTTACACTTAATCTCTACACTACTCAAGAGAACTTACTGCAGGATACAGAGACCAAAATGTTGATGACTACAGAGCAGATCGCAGTTGCAGTTAAACAAAGTCAGTATAGTGCTAATTATATTGAGCGAAAAATTGAAGATGTTCTGTATATGGCTGCACATATGGCCGCTCAAACCTTAGACCCAGATATTAATAATATAACAAATGAGGAACTCGTCAGACTCAGTCAAGAGCTCGGTGTATCCCATATCTCATTGTTGGTTAGGGATGGGACTGACATTACTATAGCCAAATCATCAGATACCCTAGGGATTGAGCAACCAACTAAAGAGTCGGGTTTATGGAAACAGACATTATTTCAGTTGCTAAATAAGCAACAAGTAACCACACAGGAAGGTCATAAGCGTGATTATTTTTGGACGGGACCGTTTGAATATTCTTCATCCAGTCCAGAATTAATGGATAAGTGGGGATTCTTCTATGATGGTGAGCGTAACTATATCATAGATCCTTATATTAGAAGTACAGAGATAAATGATTATACTAAAATTATAAGTCCAAATGAAGTCGTAAAGGAAACATTACATATTAATCCACAAATTTTAGAGATTACTGGCATTAATCCTGAAACTTTCCGTAACAACAATATTCTTCTTGATAGACCTGACAGTCATGATTTGAAATTACTTAATGGATCTATTCGCTTTGGTACTTACTCTTACAATAGTCTGGAACAGGACCAGCAGGCCATTGCTGAGGTTATCCGAACCAAGGAAAAAGTTATTTTTGATAAAAAGATTAAGGGTGTCAAAGTGATCAAGAGTTTCGTGCCTATTATGACAACAAGTCAGGATCTTTATATTATTAGTGTGGTCATGGATTATGCTACTATTTCCTCTGTGACGAAAGATCAATTGATCAGTAATATATGGATATCGTTAATTTTGCTCTGTATCGTGATCTTGTGTAGCCACATCATAGCAGGTATTATTACTAGTCCAATCCAGCACATGTTAAAGAAAGTAAACGATGTAAGTGATGGACGGTTTAATACATCTTTAGCGGTAAAGGGTAATGACGAGTTAGGATTATTAGCAAATCGCATTAATGCAATGACTCATAATATAAATCATAATACCGAGAAACTTAAGCAAATGGTCGAAGAAAATCGCTCGGTGAAAGAGCATTTAGAATCGATTATCAATCAGACGGCAGATGCCATTCATATGTTAGATCTTTGTGAGAACGTTATGCAGGTGAATAAGGCTTTCGAAGAGCTATATGGGTGGAAGAATGAAGAAGTTGTTGGGCGTGCGTTATGTTTTGTTCCTGACTTTTTAGAGAAAGAAGAAGAACAGAGACTGAAGCAAATGATTAACGGTGTACAACTACCACCCATAGAAACTATTCGCTTAAAGAAAGATGGTTCTACAGTTGAGGTTAGTATAAGTACATCACCTGTTCGAAATGTGGAGGGGGATATTGTTTCCCTTATTAGTGTATCTAGGGATATGACGGAGCGTAATCGAATGGAGGAGCTATTGCGACGTTCTGAAAAGCTGACAACGGTAGGGCAGTTAGCTGCAGGTGTAGCCCATGAGATTCGAAATCCACTTACGACCTTGCGAGGATTCATGCAGCTTCAGCAAGAGAGTATGAAGCTTAATCCACAACATATTGATATTATGTTGTCTGAGCTAGATCGCATTAATCTGATCGTAAGTGAGTTCTTAATTTTAGCTAAACCTCAGGCGGTGCAATTTCAAGAAAAAGATGTTCGGTACATCCTAGGAGATGTGGTATCCTTATTGGATAGCCAAGCTCATTTGATGGGTATTGAATTCAAATATGAATTTACTGATAAACCCACTATGGTGCATTGTGAGGTAAATCAACTGAAGCAAGTATTTATTAATGTATTAAAGAATGCGATGGAGGCTATGCCACAAGGGGGTATGATTACCCTACATTTATTCTTATCCGGAGTCCAACATGTTGGGATCGCGATTAAGGATGAAGGAGTAGGCATACCGGAGGATATGATGCCAATGCTTGGAGAGCCCTTCTTCTCTAATAAAGAGAGTGGGACAGGACTTGGCCTCATGGTAAGTCAGCGCATTATTCAAGCCCATAAGGGAATGATGGAAGTGAAGAGTGAACTAGATAAAGGAACTCAAATTACGATACTACTTCCCTCAGCTATATGTACTTAAGTCATTCTAAATAAACTCAATGTAGAGGTGGATAAGATTCGTGCGGATAAATAAATTTATTAGTGAGACAGGATTTTGCTCGCGTCGCGAAGCAGATAAGCTCGTAGATGCTGGAAAAGTAACAATTAATGGTGAGTTAGCTATATTAGGCAGTCAAGCCGAGCTAGGTGATGACGTTCGTATTAGTGGACAACCTTTGGATGCTAAGAAAGGACATATTTATATTGCTCTCAATAAACCGATAGGCATAACTTGTACTACGGAGCGGCACATTCCAGGGAATATTATCGATTTTGTGAATCATCCGGAACGGATCTTTCCGATAGGCCGTCTAGATAAAGATTCAGAAGGTCTAATACTGCTAACGAATGATGGAGACATCGTGAATCAGATCTTACGATCAGAGGGTAAGCATGAGAAAGAATATATTGTAACGGTAGACAGTGTTATTACACCCTCTTTTCTAAGAGGAATGTCTACAGGTGTGAAAGTATTAGGAGAACTGACATTGCCCTGTGAAGTAACACAGTTGTCAGAGTTCGTATTTCGTATCATTCTTACTGAAGGCAAGAACAGACAGATTAGAAGGATGTGTAGCGCATTCGGATACGAGGTAAGAGCATTAGAGCGTGTACGGATCATGAATATACGTACTGGTGATCACCCGGTGGGTACTTGGTGGGAGTTAACACCAGAGGATAAGCAGGAGCTGGGTAGTCTACTTCAATATGATTTACAATGATAAGCAAAACGAGCCTTAGAAGTCATTCTAAAGGCTCGTTTTTTTTATTGATTATTTTCTTGGGGTGAGAAATTATACCTTGTAGACATCTTCTCTATAGAAGCGTTCCGTCGATTAATCCTTAGCTCCTGTGATGTTCAGAAGCTTATTATTATCTTGGTACTTACGAATAAGAGATACTTCAACGCGTCTGTTCTTAGCACGATTTATCGGTGTCTTATTATCTACAATGGGATGGTATTCTCCATAACCAACAGGTGTAAACTTCTTAGGATCGAGATTCGTATTCAACAGTAATACTTTCATGAATTGTAATGCCCGGTCAGAGCTAAGATCCCAGTTAGATTCATAGAAATTATTATAGATCGGAATGTTATCGGTATGACCTGAGACAACGATATCATAGTCAGGGAACTCTTGTAGCATACTAGATATGACCTTACCTAGTTGTCTAGATTCAGGCTTAACCGTAGCGCTTCCTGAAGCAAAGAGTGCTGTATCACTGATCGTAATCATTAATTGAGATTGATTAAGTTTCGTATTGAGCTGGTTACTCAAGCCATTACTCTGTATATATTGATCAATTTGTTTCTTCAGCTTTTCTAAGTCTAGCTGCTCCTGCTGTTTAAGGGCAGCAGCTTGTTGTTCACTTTTGGAATTGTTAGGTTTGGTGTCTTTAGATGACGATGGCATATCCTCAGCAGGACTATCGCGTGGTGTTGCTGATTTATAATCTAGCACACCAGTCCCACCACTCAAGGCGATGCTGAATGCTTGGCTCATCTCCTCGAACTTCTTGGCATCCGTCGCACTCATTGCATAAAGAGTAATAAAGAGAGCTAGAAGTAGAGTGAGAAGGTCAGCATATGGAAGTAGCCAGGATTCATCTGCATGTTCCTCATGCTCATGTCTTCGACCCTTCTTACTACTCACCTGAATCACCAGCCTTACCTTCATTATTCAGTTCTAAACGCTCTGAAGGTGTTAAGAAGACAGATAACTTTTGGCTGATCGCGATAGTGGAGACACCTGATTGAATAGACAATAACCCTTCTACCATCATAAGTCTGAGGTCCACCTCGTTCTTAGATAGACGTTTAAGTTTGTTAGAGATCGGGTGGCATATTACATAACCTGTGAAAATACCGAGCATTGTAGCGATAAATGCAGCACTAATAGCATGAGCTAGCTCACCCATATCATTCATGTGGCTCAAGGCTGAGATTAGACCGATAACAGCGCCGAGTACCCCAAGAGAAGGTGCATACATACCTGCTTGTGAGAAGATTAGGGAACCGACTTTGTGGCGATCTTCTGTTGCGTTGATGTCCTCCATCAGTACATCACGCACAAATTCTTGATCGTTGCCATCGATGATCATACGCATACCATTACGTAAGAAATTATCATCAATCTCCTCGACTTTGGATTCTAGTGCAAGCAATCCTTCACGACGAGTAATGGAAGCCCACTCCATAAAGAGAGTAATCATTTCTTTTCTCTCCATTAATTGTTGTTTTACAAAAATCATTTTTAACAATTTAGGGATTCTTTTGAGTTCAGACATTGGAAACCCAATAAACAGTGTGGCTGCTGTACCACCCAATATAATGAGATATGCAGCTGGAACAAGTAAACTCGTAAGTGATGCTCCTTTTAGGAACATACCCACTACCACAGAAATAATACCGAGAATTAAACCAATAATTGTTGAAATTTCCATTATACACCTCATCCATGAGAAATAGAATTGAATCCTTTCATGCTGTCAATTGGAAATAAAGAAGATGGACTGTCGCACAAGAGACGCATTATATTGTTTATCGACAGAAATGACTTTTTTTTTTAGGCATATTTTCTAGTATAATGAAATGAGTGGTAAATGTAATATAAAGATAGCAAATGGAGGCGTAAATGTGGGTGTAAAACATGGAAGAAATTATGATGATATTTTGCAGGAATTCTCAACAGCAGTAAGCCAAATCACAGATTGTTACGAGTTTTTTGAAATGGAGCATGATGAGTGGGAACAGCTTCCTGAGGAGGGGAAGAAAGAGGTCCTTGAGGCACTAGCAGAAGACTTATTTTACGGATTGGGTACAGATTCTATGATAAACGTTGGAAGTGGTGTGGTGATCTATGATTGTGATATCCACAGAATTAATGTTCTGATAGGCAAAGAGGAAATAACTTTTGTTTCTTTGATTTAATTCCTCATAGCTAATTCTATATAAATTCATAAAGAATGCAGGTATGTATGAATAAATAGTTATACGAATATAATGTCAGAAGGTTATTTCTGTAATCGTCGAGCAAACTTAGGTAGGGCGAAGTTAGTCGGAAGCGGAGGGAATATAAATGGCTTATGTGAAGGAAGAAATTGAAGCCCAATTAAGTACATTAGATGGATGGAAGCTGGAAGAGGAGCGTTGGATTGCACGCAAATACGTTTTCTCAAGTTTTATGAAGGGCATTGCATTTGTGGACGAAGTTGCGACGATTTCCGAAGCGTTTGATCATCATCCCTCAATTCATATTGATTATACAACGGTTATGTTACGTCTCACCTCCTGGAGTGAAGGCGAACTAACGGCTCTCGATTTCAAAACTGCGCAACAATATAATGAATCATTTGAGAAAATGTGTGGTAATGAAAGAGTGAAATAAGAAGAACAGAGGAAAAGATAGTTATATATAGAAGAAACGGGCATCATTCCTATTGGAGTGATGCCCGTTTCTTCTATGAATGTTAGCGATTACTTCTTCTCGGATAACCAAAGAGCAACGTTAGCAATTTCTTCATCTTTTAATTGATCTTTGAAAGCCGGCATTATTCCGCTACCTTTAGAAACGATATTGTAAATCTGTTCCGCGGATAGTGTAGCTCCGATGTTCTGTAAATTCGGTCCTACCGAACCTTGCAGTTGATCGCCATGACAGCTAATACAGTTGGCTTTAACCAATGTTTCAGCTGCACCCGCATCTAATGTCACCACAGGCATGGCTGGTTTCTCTTCTTCTGCTATTTCTTCTTTACCTGGTAGTGTGAACATAAGTACCAGAGCTATAGCACACGCGGCGAAAAACAAACCGCTCATGATCCATTTTTGCATACTTATTCGTCCCTTCTTTCTATGTAAACTAATGTATTTATTATAACGGAACAAATCCTTAGAGCATAGCGTTTGTGACAAAAAAGAAACAATTATCTTCTTGATTATACCAAACAACTCACGGATTAGTGCTATTTGTCATATAATTAGTCATTATTTAGTTGATAAACCATGCAGTAAAAGTCTTTAATACCTTCAGGAGTAAGTCGTTCATAACAATCCGTAATAATAAAATTCGCTTTGATATAGGCTTGAATAGCACGTTTATTCCAAGTGAGCACCTCTAAATCAATCTCGTCGTGGGGCTCGCGTAACAATGCAGCGTGAACAATGGATAGTACAAAAGATTTACCCTTTCCCTGACCACATAAATCAGGGTGCATACAGATTCCTAATCGGGTCACTCCTTCTAGTGGAAATAACTGTGCGAATCCGCAAAGATCTCCGGATTCATTCATTACTGAGAGATATTGAGTTGCGCGTAGGAGAGGGTCTCCAAACTCAATACCAAGTAGCTCCATTTGTTCCCATGGTAACCATCCATATATATTGTAAGGAGGAGCGAACTTCCATTCGCAAATAGATTTGGCATGGCTAATTTCCATAGGAAGCACAATAAATGGGTAATCTTTATGGCTCATGAGTAGAATCTCCTTTGTTATATGGGTAGGCAGGGTTATCATCATGAAAATACTTGTGATATATACATATTTACAATTGAAGATGTGGTGGATGTTTAATTCTTAGGTAGCGGGGTAATAAAGATTAAGCTTAAATTTTATAGTATGTTTGGATCAGCACTAAATGATGCACATAAAACTAGACAGAAAAACCCGAGAATTGAGATTTAGAGAAATCTCAATTCTCGGGCGTAGGGTCAAATGAATGGTTTAATCAATGGCAACGGCATTGTATGTATCAGTACTCATAATTCTCTTAGCACCAACGTATTTAGAAACGTAGTAGCTCTCGCTAAGTGAATTAATAATTACCCCTCTAGAAGAAGAAGAGTGTGCAAATTTACCATTTCCAACATAAATTCCGACGTGTGAAACGCCTCTTCCATTCGTATTAAAGAATACTAGATCGCCTTCGCGTAAATCATCACGGGCTACAGAAGTACCCATGTTGTATTGGGAACCGGATTGATGAGGTAAGTTAATACCTAATTTATCAAAAATATACATTGTAAACCCGGAGCAATCGAAGCCGTTTGTGCTGACTCCAGCTTCTTTATAACTAGTTCCAATTGTTGGAGCAATCGCTTTATCCAATTTAGAATCTGCGAAAGCGCTTCCTGTTCCAATAGTAAATAATAATGCCAAACCCATAACTGAAGATACTAATTTCTTATTCAACAATATGACTCCTCCTGGTGCCTGCGAGGTTAGCTTAAGGATTCGGTTGAAGGTCCCCTATGATCCCTTTGATGCAAGATCAATTCACCCACTACTGGTTCCCCCGCTTCCCGAGTTTACGGGAATTCGGCTGATTTGTTAACACTATAATTGATAGAACGTATACATCAATGATAAGTTGTTACAATACTTATTACAAAGTTGTTACTAAAATCTAACTGGGACTATTGTAACAAAGGATTAGTAGTTTGGCAATTGTTTCTATGAATATTATTAAAAAAATTTATGGATTAGTTACAAAAATTGAAACCTTTTTGTAATTTATTACGTTATTGTATGTAATAAAAGAAAAAACCCACAACTGAGACTTCGGCAAAAGTCTCAGTTGTGAGCCTAATTATAAAGGTTAGTTATACGCAGTGGCTTGATACTTAGCTGTACTCATAACACGTTTGGCACCCACGTAGCGGTTGGCATAATAGCTTTGACTAAGAGGGCTAATCATGACACCACGTGATGAAGAGGCATGTGCAAATTTACCATTTCCAACAAATATCCCAACATGGGACACACCTCTTCCGGAGGTATTAAAGAAAACAAGGTCTCCAGATCTCAGCTGATTACGCGATACAGAGGTACCCATCTGATATTGCGATGCAGACTGACGAGGGAGATTTACACCTAATTTCTGAAAGACATATCTGGTAAAACCAGAGCAGTCAAATCCGTTTGTAGTGGTACCCGCGGTTTTATAACTAACTCCGATAGTGGGTTGAATGGCTGTGTTCAATTTCGAGTCTGCAAATACGCTTCCAGTTCCAATAGTTAATGCGAGTGCCACGCTCAATGCTGCAGCGGATAATTTCTTCTTCAATTACATTTTCCCCTTCCAATGCCTGCGAGGTTAGCTTAAGGATTCGGTTGAAGGTCCCCTATGATCCCTCTAATGCGAGATCAATTCACCCATTTAATGGATCCCCCGCTTCCTGGTGCCAAGGAATTTGGCCTTTATCGTGCACCTGAAAGTAATGAAATGGCGGTCGTCTACAATAATAGTGTCATAAAGATTACAAAGTTGTTACTAAAACCAACTGGGATCATTTTAACAGAGGATCTAAGGTTTAGCAAACGGTTAAAGCAAAAAAAGATAGAAAAACCCCCCCTTATTTCACGAAAAAAGGGGGGGTTTTTCCTATATCAAGGGATTGGAGTGATGACAAAAATTTAATAACTATTTTTTCATATATTCTTAAAAATAGTTTTTTGTGAAGTCATCGGAACTTCTTGTTATACCATAAATCAAATTGCGCAGTGATTCCCCATAATTTAAACAGACAGGAAATGAAATGATAGGCCTGTTGGATAATAAGACCAATTAATCCGGTCCACCAGAGGGACATACCTGTGAATAGGCTGAACAGTAATATGCAACTGAGGCCTAGAATGAGAGATATACCCATAACAGATAGCGTGTATCGAAGACAGATTCGAATGGAGGACAGGATTCCGGCGCGACCGGTTACTCCGAACTGAACATAGAGAATCAATTGATGGATAATATATCGGTATACATACCAAGCGAGCATGTAGGGCACGGCTTGAATCCATATGGATGGAGATAGAAATCCAGTAAGACCAATATCATATAATTTAGGAATGACCCAGTAAGCTGGAATCAATACAAGTCCGATCTCTATCCAATAGAGTAGCGCCATCGGCTTCCAAAGTTGTTGAATACCTTTGAAAAAGAAAAGCCCAGGCTCTCCAACTCTTTCTTTATGAAGACCGTAAAGGATTCCTGCATGAATAAGTGGTGTAAGTATCATTCGTAAGAGTAGCATACCTAATAAGATCCAAAGATAGGAATGGACAGTTTCATTGTTGGTTAGACTCAGTTGTCCTTCTACATAGAAAAGAATCTTACTCAACTCATTCGGTGGTGGGTCAGGATAGCGTAGGAATAAAGGGACTACCGCCGATTGAACCAAACGGTATAGAAAATACCCACAGATTAACTGGTATAAAAATAGAATGATTACAACGTAAAATTGGTCTTTAACACTTTTCCAGCCATTGGCGATATTGTTCCTCACCAGCTCTCACCTCACCAGGACAGACTTCCAAGCCATGTTTCCACTAGCTTGGTGATGCTTATGTTTAAGCGTGATACAATCTTGTGGTCGTCATCTACCTTCATATAGTTGTTAATATGGTTATTCTCAAGTACAAGGGTGTATTCAGGATCGATCATGGCCCATGCCAGAGGAGATTTGTATTGTAGCTTGAACTGAATATGATCTCCATTCCCTGTCCATACCTTATGGATAGAGTGACCATCGGCAAAGCGGAAGAGTATCGGTATATTAGGGTACTGACCATCTTGCCGATCTACGGTGACGACAGATTCATAAAGAGGTCCTGTTGCCTTCTTTTTCTCTACAGTAATTTTGTTTATGGCGAAATCGGTCATTTGGCTACCGTATACATATTGGTTGAAATAGGATTGCCACGAAGTATGAGTAACCTGTTCTAAGACTCTTTGGAAGTCTAGGGTTGCAGGATGACCGAAACGGTACTTTATCGCATATGTTTTCATGATTTTGTCCATGGTTGGTGTTCCTACTTGCTGCTCAATTCCCTTCAATACAAGCTTACCGCGGTAATAAGCATTCTTGGCGTAGTGTTCTGGGGATTCGTATTTCCAGGATTCTTGGTTGAGTGGAGCAGGAGCAGAGATAATGGCGGCTTGAATGGCAAGATTAGGAATGACACCATATTCTTGTTCCATGAGTTTATCTTCTGCATAAGATGTGAATCCCTCATCTAACCAAGCTTCTTCGAACTCGTTACTTGCAATCATTCCATAGAAATACTGATGACCAATCTCGTGGATAACGGTTCGCTCTAGTTCGTAGCCAGGAGAGTCATTCTTGGCTCCGAAGGCTGTAATAAGTGTTGGATATTCCATACCGCCTGCCCCGTTACCAGCTTCAGGCGGGACTACAATGGATAAGGTTGAATAGGGATAGGACCCATACCATTTACTGAAATACTTTAGAGCAGCCTCAGCCGCATAGAAGTACCTCTCCTTCATATCTTCATGGGCTGGATCTAAGTACAATTTAATTCGTACCCCAGGTACCTCTGGAGAGGAGAAGGGCTTCTCAGCAACGATGAAATTAGGTGAGGCCGACCAAGCGAAATCATGTACATCATCAGCATAAAATTGATAAACTTTCATGTTACCTTTAAGTTTGGCAGTTTGGGTCGGAAATCCAGTAGCGGCCACAATGTAATTTTTGGGTACGTGAATTTTAACATTGTAGATACCAAAATCAGCGTAGAATTCAGAATTGCCATGGTATTGATGAAGATTCCAACCTTCAGTAGCACGACCACGCATACCTTGGGGTTCATATACGCTGATTTTAGGAAACCATTGTCCTGCCATGACGAAGTCATCCGCAATCCCCATACGTGCGAATATTTTAGGAAGCTTTACTTCGAAATTCAAATTAAGTGTGATACTTTCTCCACCCTTGATGGGTCTTGGAAGTCGAACTCTAATGAGACTGGAGTCTTTGCTATTGCCATCGTCTGGTTGTACATACTGAATACGGTGCATGAGCGATAGGCCATCTGCTGTCTGAATGTTGGTAAGGTTCATAGCACCGTACCCGTCTGCTGGCATCGTATCGCCCCTAAGCTTGCCGCCAGATTCTTTCATAAAGGTGGTTTCTTTTGACGAGAAGGCATTAGGGTACAGGTGGAAATAGAGCTCAGTTACAATGTTTTTACCAGGATGAGTCCAAGTGAGTGTCTCCGTACCCTTTAGTAGCTTTTCCTCAGGATTAAGGGAGACATCGATATGGTACTCCACAATACGTTTGCTAAGGACTTCGGCAGTAGGTTGCTGTACACTTTCCTTTGGGGGTGGGGTAGCTGCGACTGTAGGCTTGCCCTTATTGGGCGCATACACAGACTCTAATTGGGGCGAGTCCACGAGAAGGGTCGACCACAAGGTACCACTGAGGAGCAATAGAGATACAATAATAACTACAATTATTTTAGTGCGGGCTGGAGCCATACATGAATACCTCCCGTTGACAAGCATCTACAGCATGTATATGTTTGCAATTCGCTGATTATTAGTTAAAATAAAATGAATAACCATTACGAATAGTAGGAGACAGAAATGTACGATCAAATTTCTGTTTTGTGGGAGGTCAAAGGGAATGGATAATAACGAACAAAGTGGCAAGAAACAAATTGCCCTTAATATTGTAAGTAGTAAAAGTAAACACACCGGTTTTGGAGCAGGTTCTATTGACCTAAACAGTGTATCGCCGGTCATTATTGACCAGGGTGAAGCCAAGGTGGATATGGGCGCTATTCATGCTAAGAGTAAGGTAGAGAAGGGCATTAAGTTTTCTACTAATCGCGAGGATGTACCGAATGGCCGTATAGTGTGGGTAGTGTGGGTAGCGGTGGACCGCACAGCAGAAGGGCAGCTCTATGGAGGGGCTACAGCGTGCGAGATGTGGATTGATACGGAAGCTCGCAGAGGTTATAAAATTCTAGCGGATCACGTCAACAAGCTGGATGCGGCCTTGAAGCGCAAAATTGTATTAGATGAATTGAATGCAGAAGATAAGACAGCTCTCAAAAACTTGCTGATTTCTCGTAATGAAGAATGGTGGGAAGCTTCCTCTGATGATCTGAAAAAGGCACTAGAGGGTTAATTAATCATAGTTGAGAGTATACACTTTCTCATATTCCATCGATATACGAGGAAAAAAGAAGCTCTCAAAGGGCGGGAAGGGCGGCTTGTCGCCTATCCTTGGATATATAAAAAGCCTCAGTGTCCACGTTGTAAGTGGATACTGAGGCTTTTTATAATTCTGATCTAAGTTAATTTATCTTTTCCTAGTAGGATGGACATCCCTAGCAAGGTAACGATAATGGTTGCACCCATATCGGATAATACTGCGATCCAAAGGGTGAGTAATCCTGGAATTGTGAGCAGAAGGGCTATGGCCTTCAATGTCAGTGAGATACCAATATTCCAGCCAATCACTCGATTGACTCGTCTAGCCAAATGGATGGCATTCGGAAGCTTTCCTAAGTGATCCTGCATAAGAACAATGTCGGCGGTCTCAATAGCGCTATCTGTTCCTTTGCCCATGGCAATCCCTAATTGGGCAGTGGCAAGTGCGGGCGCATCATTAATGCCGTCACCCACCATAGCAACTCTATAGCGAGAGGAGAGCTCTTTGATCTGATCTACTTTTTGTTCAGGAAGTAGCCCCGCAAAGTAATCTGTAACTCCGGCTTGGGAGGCAATGTTTCGAGCAGATTGCTCGTGGTCTCCTGTGAGCATAACGGTATGTGTAATACCGGCTTGGTGAAGTTGCTTAATAACATCCTTTGTCTCGTGACGAATTTCATCGGCTAATCCGAATATTCCGAGTACATGGGTCTGATCCGCAGTAATCACTAGGGTATAACCTTGTTCTTTTAATCTAGTTATATCACGATGTACTTGGTCTAACCGTTGTGGATCTGCGGGCGAGATATGTGTCAGGATGTCTTCACTACCCATCCATGACTTGGTTCCGTTGACCTCACCCTGTATTCCTGATCCAGGTAAAGTAGTAAGTTCGCTAGCTTCGGGGAAACGACTAGTCCCACGCTGGCTGAGAATATGATCTACGACCGCTTTGGCAAGCGGGTGAAGGGAAGATTGCTCCAATGAACCCGCTACGTCATAGAACCGTTCTCTGTCATAGACGACTTCCTCTATGACAGAGGGTGTGCCTTGTGTGAGTGTCCCAGTCTTGTCGAAGGCGATGGCTTCTAACTTACCTAATTGCTCTAAGTGGACGCCACCCTTGATTAGAATGCCATTACGTGCACTACGTGTCATCCCACTTACTAAGGCTATTGGAGAGGAGAGTACTAGTGCACAAGGACATCCGACGATAAGAATAGCAAGTCCTTGGTATACCCACTTCATCCAAGGTTCTCCCATGAACAGTGGAGGTACAACGATAACGATGAGAGCGATGAGCATAATAGCCGGTGTATAATATTTAGCGAACTTATCAATGAATAGTTCTGTTGGTGTTTTACTGTCTTGAGCTTCTTGTACTAAGTGCATGATTCTAGCTAAAGAAGAATCCTGATAAGCCTTATCAATTTCTATGGTCAGTAAACCTTCTGCGTTCACACTACCCCCATACACAGGATCACCCTGCTTTTTACTAACAGGGATGGACTCTCCGGTAATAGCTGCTTCATTAACTGCACTAGTTCCTTCATGAACGAACCCATCTGAGGGGATTTTCTCACCGGCGCGGACTTGGACCATGTCACCTGCACGCAAGCTTGAGATGGGCACCGTAACCGTTTCTCCATTGCGTATTAGGGTTGCATCCTTGGGAGCCGACGCGAGGAGAGCCTCCATCGATTTGCGAGCACGCCCCATACCATAACCTTCAAGTATTTCATTTAAGCCGAATAAGATAGCTACAAGTGTAGCTTCTTGCCACTCACCGATAACAACGGCTCCGGTTAGAGCAACCGTCATCAGTGTATCCATATTGAATTTGAAGCGAATAAGGTTGTTAAGTCCGCGCCAGAATGTGGAGTATCCGCTAAATATGATCGCTATAATGTAGGAGATAATGATTACCGGCTGTAATACGATTCCACTCAGAATGAAAGTTGAAAGATAGAGGACTGCCGCAATGCCAAGCAGCCATTTCATAAGATGATTTCCTTCATGACTATGATCGTGACCGTGGTCATGCCCGTGATCATGATCGTGTGCGTGCTCTGAGGCATCTGTGTGATGATGACTAGACTTGGCATGGCTATCGTTGGTCTTGATAAGATGTGCCCCATCCCTTTTCAAAATATGCTCGACACGTACTATGTCGACTTCAGGATGAAGAGTTAGTCTACTGTTGGCATAACTTAGGCGAGCATCTGCGCCGTGCTCAAGCTTATTAATTTGCTCTTGTATTTCTCGAGTACAGTTGGCACAGGACAACCCTTGTACAGGATATTCCACATGAGATAACGCTTCGTTAGCACTACTACTTTTGCTATTTGTGCTCATCGTTCATCTTCTCCCTCTGATGTTCTAAAGTCATCCGAATTAGAACTCTGATATGATCATCCTTCAAAGAATAAAAGACATTCTTTCCATCCTTACGCGACATGGTAATGTCTAAGTTTTTTAATGTACGTAAATGATGAGAGGTGGCTGCCATGCTACTTCCCAATACGGCTGCCACATCACATACACATAGTTCAACCGCCTGATCTAGCATATAAGCAATTTTCATACGTGTAGGATCGGATAAAGCCTTGAACATATCCACCATACCTAGAATTTCTTCTTCATTGATGTCGTTCTGAAGCTGGACTGTCTTAAGAGCATCTATGGAGGTTACTTCACAGACCTCATCGTCATGACTCTGATCTTTGGTTGTATTTATGTTAGACATATCATAGCGACCCCTTCACTAATAGTAATACTTACTATATTCAAACGATGGTTTGATTGTTAAATTTAATATACCCTAAAAAAAACCAACAATCAAGTATTGGTTTGAATGTTCAGAGGTGAATGATATTTTGGAGGTTGGAAAAGCCAGGGGGAAAAGAAAGAGCAGCCTGAACTACGGATCTAGTTCTAGACTGCTCCGTGATTCGGAGGGGGGTCATTAATCCATCCACCACTGCTTAAGATTGGACCACCACGAGCGATCTTCTGGAATGAGCTTCTCCTTGGCAGGTTGCTGTTCATTGCCATGGAGCGTGCAGTACGCTGTTGGTTCCGTTCCGGAAACAAATACCTGCAATATTTTCTCAGGACAATCTGCTGTAGCAAGTAGCCCTGATTCGGGGTTGATGTAGGCGCTAACGACTTGACTTGGAATGGGAAAAATCTTGGGTGGGACGTTCTCTAGTGCTTTCTCCGTAAATTGAGCAAAAATAGGTGCAGCCCGTCGCCCATCACTATCCTCAATATCACGGCCCTTATCGTAGCCTACCCATACAGCTGTTGCCAGTTCTGGTGTGAAACCTACGAGCCAAGCATCTGTATTTGTCGTGCCTGTCTTGCCTGCCACAGGACGTTTGATAAGGGAAGATACGCGGTTACCTGTTCCGCCATTCGCAAACACGCTTTCCATTAGATGTGTCAATACATAGGTAGCAGCAGGGTCCACTACGGCTTTACCTTGAACGGCTTCTGCCTCATATATCAATTCTCCTGTGGAATCCGTCACCTTGAGCACAGCTACAGGAGCCATACGCATACCGCCATTACTAATGACACCAAAAGCAGATGCCATCTCAAGTGGACTGACGGGAGAGGTACCCAATGCCAGTGAAGGCACTGCTTGAAGCGGGCTATCAATACCCATTTTATGCGCTAAATCTATGACCTGTTCTGGTCCTACCGTCATCATCGTATTGACTGCATAAATATTGTCCGAGGCGGCGATAGCTTGCTGCATATTTATCTCACCAAGATATTTCTCACCGAAGTTACTTGGCTGATATGTTTTGCGATTATTATCGTAGTGGAACAAGGTAGGCTCACTCTTGAATGTAGTGAGCACAGACATTTTTTTCAAAGTTAAGGCTGTCAGGTACATGATAGGCTTGAACGCTGACCCAGGTTGTCGCGTTGTGGCTAGTGTATGATTATAAGGATTGGTCTGATAATTTGTACCGCCCACCATGGCTTTTATATATCCGGTTCGAGGATCTATAGAGATCAGAGCTGTCTCCAATTCACTGTCTGGGTCCATGCCAGAAGCTACGGCCTCTTCCGCGGCTTGCTGAGCATGAGTATCTAACGTTGTGTAGATGTTCAATCCACCATGATCGAGTTGTTCTTCACTGATTCCTAGTTCGTTTATAGCTAAATTCCGTACATAATCACGAAAATAGGGTGCCGTCACGATAGTCTTGTGTTCTCCTTGAGGTTTGATGACTAATTTTTGGCGTGTTGCTTGATTTGATTCTTGCTTTGTAATGCTCTTAGTCTCGACCATGGTGGATAGTACAATACGCTGTCTTTTGATAGCACTATCCATATGATTGTATGGGGAGTAATAAGTAGGTCCCTTAGGGATTCCCGCTAGTAGGGTGCTCTCTGCAAGGTCCAAGTCCTTAGCGGATTTTCCGAAATACATGCGGGAAGCCGCTTCAATACCGTAGGCACCATGACCGTAATAAATTTCGTTAAGATACATTTGTAGAATTTCATCTTTACTGTATTTCATCTCCAGTTGCGCCGTATACATGGCTTCTTTTATTTTACGTGACCATGTTTTTTCGTGGCTTAAATATAAATTCCGGGCTAACTGTTGTGTGAGTGTACTCGCTCCCTGAGAACGATTCATTTTCTGAAGGTTGACTAGAATAGCTCGGCCCATTCCTTCGACATCAAATCCTAAATGGTCATAAAATTTCCGATCCTCCACGGCAAGAGTGGCATCTATTAGAAATGGAGAAATCTCATCTAAAGTCACAGGTTCATAGCTACGCCCACTTGTGGAGAAGGTGGCCATAATGGTACCTTGGCTGTCTAGTATTCGAGAATTACGATCCGTATCAGCTACAGGCAGATTCGTGTTATATAAATAACCAAGGGAAATAGCGCCAACTAGAAGAACAAGGACAGTCA
Organism: Paenibacillus sp. DS2015; assembly: GCF_050433705.1. Taxonomy (NCBI): domain Bacteria; kingdom Bacillati; phylum Bacillota; class Bacilli; order Caryophanales; family Paenibacillaceae; genus Paenibacillus; species Paenibacillus sp. DS2015. The sequence goes on from NZ_JBNPWS010000037.1 coordinate 27,523, forward strand.
TGCCGAACAATAACTTAATCATCATCATGAATTTTCTTTTGCGCTTAGGTTGCTTAGGAGATTGTTGCGACATGACACGTGTGCTCCCTTTCATTTCCTTTTCTTTTCATTATGGGATGAGTTTGGCGTAGATATTCATTTTACCTACGATATGATTTTCTTATCGGCAACGATATGTCGAAAAATGGTTGCATTTTTACCTTAATTTAATATAATCATCTTTGTTTGGTACAATAGACAGAAGTGTGATGGCTGACATGAAATATAAAACGAAGGTAGGTAGATACGATGGAATTATGGTTCACAGAGAAACAAACTCCTGTATTCGGAATAACAGCAAAAATTAAGCAAACTTACGTGACAGAGAAAACAGAATTTCAAGATTTAGCGATGGTTGAAACAGAAGAATTCGGAAACATGCTTGTTCTGGATGGCATGGTTATGACAACGGAGAAAGATGAATTTGTATATCATGAAATGGTAGCTCATCCTGCATTGAATACACATCCTAATCCTAAGCATGTGCTAGTTGTCGGCGGTGGAGATGGTGGCGTTATTCGTGAAGTCATCAAACACCCAGGAGTAGAGAAAGCCGTACTGGTCGAAATCGATGGTAAAGTTATTGAATACTCTAAGAAATATTTGCCTTCTATTGCAGGTGCACTTGAAGATCCTCGTGTTGAGGTATTGGTAAATGACGGATATATGCACATCATCAATCAAAAGAACGCATATGACGTTATTATGGTGGATTCAACAGAACCTGTAGGTCCTGCTGCGCCGTTGTTTGAACGTGGATTCTATCAAGGTATCTTTGAAGCGTTGAAAGAAGATGGAATCTTCGTTGCTCAAACGGACAATCCTTGGTTCAAAGCAGATCTCATTCAACAAGTAAATCGTGATGTGAAAGAAATCTTCCCTATCGTTCGTGTGTATGCTGCGAATATTCCGACTTACCCAAGTGGACTCTGGACATTTACAATGGGTAGTAAAGTATATGATCCTCTCGAAGTAGACGAAGCATCTATTCCTGAGTTAGATACAAAGTATTACACGTCACGTCTGCATAAAGCAGCCTTTGTGTTGCCGAAATTCGTGGAAGATCTTACGAAATAGGAGGCTATGAACAGAAGATGAAATTGGATCAAGCATACTCAGGGAACGTATTTATTTGTAGTTCAGAAGATTATGAAGGTTCCAAGGCTGTCATTTATGGTATGCCTATGGATTACACCGTTAGCTTTCGCCCGGGTTCCCGTTTTGGCCCGTCACATATTCGCCAAGCCTCAGTAGGTCTTGAAGAATATAGCCCTTATCTGGATAAAAGTATTGAGGATATCACCTACTTCGACGCGGGTGATTTGTTAATGCCTTTCGGTAATGCAGGACGGAGCTTGGATGTCATTAGTGAATATGTTGGGAAGTTATTGGCTGACGATAAATTTCCAATTGGTCTTGGTGGAGAACATCTCGTGTCTTGGCCTGTTATTCAGCAGGTATACGCCAAGTATCCAGATCTGATCCTAATTCATATTGATGCACATGCTGACCTAAGAGAGCATTATGAAGGTGAACCCCTTTCACACTCTACACCTGTACGTAAAGCAGCAGCGCTCATGGGAGGAAGTAATATTTATCAGTTCGGTATTCGCTCTGGTTCAAGAGAGGAATTTCAATTCGGATTCCAGAATATTAACTTCCATCCCTATGAAGTAGCAGCGCCTCTGAAGGAAGCTCTACCTAAAATGGGGAATCGCCCCGTTTATGTTACGATTGATATTGACGTGTTGGATCCTTCGGCAGCGCCGGGTACGGGTACGGCAGAAGCTGGTGGCATTACTTCTAAGGAATTGTTGGAGGCTGTGCACCTTATATCTAATTCTGAAGTGAATGTTGTGGGCTGTGACTTAGTTGAAGTAGCGCCCATCTATGATCCTACAGAACAAACACAGATTGTAGCAGCTAAATTAATTCGTGAGATGTTACTTGGCTTCGTGAAATAATTTCATCCATAAAATAACACCTTCAAAACAATAGTTTAGGAAGCCTTGTGCTCCAGAATATTGTTTTTGATAGGTGTTTTTCTATACATACAGGACGTAGTAGGAAGATATAGACGTGAAACTTTGTTCCTGCGACGTAGTGTTAGTAATCCCAAATAAGGGTAATGTAATAATACAAGGAGGGACGACTATGTTCATTACATTTATTAAACGTTCTGCGCTATTGTGGATCGCTATAGCTTTAGTGTTTCCAGGAGTTTATTTGGTTTCCTCCTCCAAGGCAACAGCAGCAACAGCACCTTGTGGAAGTGGGGATCATGGTCTTCTAGGTGATTTACAGAAGCAGCATGCTGGTGAAAGTGAGAACCCTCTTCAGTTTGCGGACATTCAATTCTTAAATGAGAATACAGGGCGAGCTGCTGGTAATGGTTTTATGATTGGAACATCAGATGCAGGGTGTCATTGGCAGGAGTTAAATTCAGGAGAGTGGGATTTTACTCAAATCGATTTCCCGAATAACAAAGACGGATGGGCGCTCGCATCTATGCCTACAAAGCAGACGAAGGTTCTAATCCAAACTTCGGATGGAGGATCTCATTGGAGCAAAGTTTCTACAGGGAGTGTGAGTTTCGCTCGCATGGATCGTATCAGTGAAACCGTAGGGTTCGGATACACCCGAACGTCTGCGTACAAGACTTTAGATGCAGGGAGTCGCTTTGTTAAGATTTCTACGCCAGCCAATAGTCGGTATATGTCTTTTAATGATGTGAATCATGGATGGGCGCTCGTAGTGATCCCGGGTGGCGGCTATAAGGTAATGAAGACCATAGACGGCGGTAAGAATTGGTCTAACAAGCTAAATGTAGCTGCTGAAAGTAACACTGGGGGAGAGATTTATAGTAATGGCAAGCAAGTGTGGGCGTTGTTGTACGGTGAATACGGGATGTCACAGGTGTCCTATTCTCTTTATAGCAGTATAGACGGTGGTGGACATTGGAATCACGTGATCAGTCAGTCTACAGCGGGTGGAGGTCCGGCACCTGGTGGTGGGAAGGCTGTTGTAGACAAAGGTCCAGCACAGTCTGGCGGACATCCTAGTAATATGCAGTTAATTGATGGAAATACAGCATTCTTAGGTGCCGGTTCACCAGCGGGAGAAGTTGTATCCGTAGGACGCACGTATGATGGAGGTAAGACATGGAGGAATATGACCCCATCCATTAGTGGATACGATGCTCGGATTTCCTTTACAGATCGTAAGCGGGGTTGGATGACAGCAACAGGCGATACCAAGTCAGCTATCTACATGACCCGTGATGGTGGATTAAGCTGGAACCGTAAATTCACTTTACAATAAGCGATTACTTAGTATCATTAGTTAAGGTAGCATAGACGGATGGCTATTCGAAGCCGAGTAGGTATCTGTCTATTTTTTAATCGTTTAGAGTATATACTTTTTCTTATATTTTCACTGGTGAATGAGTGCAGTTGCATGGGGACAACGAAGTCGTTTGTTCTTACATAACCATAATCCATCCATTATTTTATTTGAATTGAATGAGGGAACTGGATATAGTAGTACAATAGAATGTATAGATTGGAGATTGTTTCACGTATGCCAGATATGATGAAGGCCGTAATACAGCTACGTAGTCACCATGAAGGAGAAGAAGTGGTGCAGGATATGTTGGCTGAGGTATTTGCCAAAGACTCGGTGCTGTATGTAAAGTACGAGGAACTCGAGGCAGGTCCACGGGGTGGCTCCATAAGAACAACAATTAAGATTACACCTGATGTAGTGAAAATCATCCGACATGGTGAAGTAGAGTCAGAGCAGTCCTATCAACTTGATACGACGTTGCCTGGCTTTTATCGCTCTCCGTATACCACTTTTAACCTCTCTACGTACACGCATGAGATGAAAATGGATATTCAAGGAGGGATAGGGCATGTAAGTTGGTCATATGATTTATATGTCTATGATGATTTATCTGGAGTCTTTACCATTAGTTTATATATACAGGAGGAACCGAAATTATGATACAGAACCCATTAGAACAGATTAACCAGTTGGTATCAGAGGTTATTGTTGATGCTATTATTCAAGCTGGGATAGTGACAAAAGAAGAGATTCCTGCAATTACCCTTGAAGTACCCAAAGATAAGGTCCATGGCGATTTAGCTAGTAACGTTGCCATGCAATTGACTAAAATTGCGAAGAAGAATCCACGTCAGATTGCAGAAGAAATCATACAACACTTGGATCTTAATAAAGCTTTTATAGAGAAGGCAGAAATTGCGGGTCCGGGATTTATTAACTTTACTTTGATGAAAAAGTACTTATATCCTGTCATTCAACAGGTCCAGGAGCATGGCGATGATTATGGACGGATCAACGTGGGTCAAGGTAAGAGAGTTCAAGTGGAGTTCGTAAGCGCTAACCCCACAGGAAGTCTACACCTTGGACATGCTCGTGGCGCAGCAGTAGGAGATGCACTCTGTAACTTGCTTGATATGGCCGGATACCAAGTTACTCGCGAATATTATATTAATGATGCAGGTAATCAGGTTGTTAATCTGTGCAAATCAATAGAAGTTCGTTATATGCAGGAGCTGGGACAGAATGTTGAGATGCCTGAGGATGGCTATCATGGAGAAGATATCAAAGGATTCGCTAAAGATTTAGTTGAACAAAAAGGTGATTCTCTGCTCTCGATGGAGCCAGAAGAGAGAGTCGCATTCTTCCGTGTATATGGGCTTGAGAAGGAATTGGATAAAATAAAGCGGGACCTTTCACGATTTAGAGTACATTTTGACGAATGGTTTAGCGAAACTTCTTTGTATGAGAACGGACAGGTCGTTGCCTCTCTGGATGAATTGAAGACAAGGGGAGAAGTCTACGATCAAGATGAAGCTACGTGGCTACGTACATCTCAGTATGGAGATGACAAGGACCGCGTATTGGTGAAGAATGACGGAACCTATACTTATTTAATGCCAGATATCGCCTATCATCGTAATAAGTACAGTCGTGGCTTTGATCAGATGATCAATATATTGGGTGCCGACCATCATGGGTATATCCCCCGCCTGAAAGCGGCTATGGAAGCACTCGGGAATGATCCAGATAAATTAACCGTATTGATCGCACAGATGGTTAGCTTATTTCAAGATGGCCAAAAAGTAAAAATGTCTAAACGTACAGGAAAAGCGGTTACGATGGTAGATCTGATGGATGAAGTAGGTATTGATGCGATTCGTTACTTCTTTACGATGCGGAGTATGGATTCTCATTTAGACTTCGACATGGATTTAGCTATTTCAACATCTAACGAGAACCCTGTATTCTATGTACAATACGCACACGCGCGGATTTGTAGCATATTCCGTCAGGCAGAAGAACAGAACATTAAGTTATTGCCACTCTCTGAAATCGATCTAAGTACGTTAACAGCTGAGCGTGAATACGACCTTCTTCGCAAAATAGGTGAACTACCAGAGGAGATTGCTACAGCGGTACTTCACTATGCGCCACACCGGATGGTACGCTATGTATACGATCTGTCTTCCATGTTCCACAGTTACTATAAGGCAGAGCGAGTGATTACTGAAGATCCTGCACAGACGCAAGCTCGGTTAGTATTACTTAACACAGTGCGTACGGTGATCCGTAATGTATTAAGAATCATTGGCGTGAATTCACCAGAGAAAATGTAACTGTAATTGTGCCAGTCTGTATCTATTAATTATTATGATGAAACCGCCCTTTCCACTTCAGGAGGGACGGTTTTTTTGTGGTTTTAGGCTGGCTGTTATTGGTTCCGAGGCACCGGCGTTAGCTTTCATACCTTCTTTTAGCAAGCGGGGTGCATTCACTTCGCCACAGTCTCGATCTAGTCGTTGTCCCTTTCTAACCCGGAGGGGGGTGGCTGTACGGCGTAACAATGTCTTGAGTTCACTAGGATGTAAATTTCGATTTTGTGATAGTAATAGCGCAATGGCTCCGCTAACGTGTGAAGTTGCCATCGAGGTGCCGCTCATTTCATGATATTTACCTCGAATCCAAGAGGATATAATTTTGTCACCAGGTGCATAGATATCAATATATTGTCCACGATTACTGAAACTGGCAATTCGGCGATTATGATCCGTTGCTCCAACAGAAATGGTCTGTGAATAACGAGCGGGGTAATCAATACTCCGTCGTTTACTGTCATTTCCTGATGAAGCAATAATTGAAATACCCGCATGGTATGCTTTATTAACAATTTCTTGTAGGGCTCTACTACGTGTCTTCATTCCAAAACTCATATTAATGATATCGACATGATTCCTCACACACCAATCAATACCGAGAATAATGTCGGATACGTAGGCTGAGCCGTTGTGATCAAAAGCCTTGACTGGATAAATAGTAGCTCGAGGAGCTACGCCGATCATACCGACCGTACTATTAGCTGCAGCTATGGTACCTGCGATATGAGTGCCGTGTCCATTGTCATCTAAGGGCATCATATTCCGATTAAGTAAATTGATACCTCTGGCAAGGGAATGGCGTAGATCAGGGTGATAATAATCAGCGCCCGTATCTATGACACCGATTTTGATATTGTATCCTGTAGATGTTGACCATACCTTGGGCGCTTGGATTTGTTTGACTCCATAAGGAATGCCGGGACTGCTCTCAAGGGTACTTGGTAGCGCATGAACCTTTAGCTGGATATCATCTTCAACGAGCAGTGTATCTTTGTATTTGTTTATCAACTCACTTTGAGACGGTAGAGGAGCGATGATAGCTTTAATTAATTGAGACGACTGCACGTTCGGAATCGTAATACCACTTGACTTAAGTGCATGTAATTCCCGTTGGTAAGCATTAAATAGTTGAGGATTATGAAAGGTAAGGATACGCCTTTCTAATGCCGAGGCGGGATGTTCAGACTCTTCAAGTAGCATTTGAATAAAACCGGTGTAGTCCATATTGGGCAGCCCCCCTCTTGATGAACCATGCTAATACTGAGATATTGTATGAAGGGGTAACCATGTATGAGTGGGAACTTGCCTTTTTTTTACTAAATAGGCGCTGGGTTGTTGTCAAAGTGAAGCCGCGTACATAATATATGAAGAGACCGGATGGCTCTTACTACAACTCTCTAAGGAAGACTTCCTTAGGGAGATGGATACAGTCAGAAGACAGGATTTTTGCCTGTCTTTTTTTTATTTTTTTATAAAATATCAGTTTTGGGATTAAAACTTGCATTTTAATCCCAAATAGGTTTTACTTATCTGAGTTAAGGGATATATTGATCTAAAATGCGTGTTAAATCGAACATTGCATGAGAGGAAGTGTTCATAAGTGAGTACCCCAATCCAACTAAAAATTGATCCAGAAAGAATTAAGGAAATGCCGATGGTTGATCTGGCTTTTGCCATCCTAAAGACGGTTAATACGCCTTACTATTATCTAGATTTGATGGCAGAGGTAGCCAAACAGCGTGGTTTAACCGAGAAACAAATGAATGATACCATTGCACAGTTATATACGGAGATTAACATCGATGGCCGGTTCGCCTGCGTCGGAACCAATCTCTGGGGTTTGAAACGTTGGTATCCTGCTGATCGGTCTGAAGATCCAATTGCTAACGCCAAGCGTCCACGTATCATTAATGATGATGACGACGACTTGGAAGATGATGACTTCACGGACGAAGAGACTTACAGTGGTGATGACAGTGAGGATTTCGACAGAATTGATGAAGACCATGACGACATTTATAGTGATGACGACAGCGAGGAAGAGGCTGAAGAAGAAGTTATCTTAGAAGATGCCGATTTAGATGAAGATGACGACGATTCGTCAGACGAAGATGAGGAATCGGATGAAGAATTCGATGAATCAGGTAAGAGTAAGGACTAGAAGGCTCCAACAAAGTTGCAGGCAAATTATCTAGAGATATGTTTAGCTAGTTCCTGACTTGACAGAGTACAAGGCACGGAGTAAACTATTGCATGGGCTTATGATTGAACGAAGAATATTTATTGAAATGATAAAAAGTGCCCCCGTACTACGGGTGTCACTTTTTTGTTTTTTTAGATAAAGATTGAGTGCCACGGCATTGCAGTTGGAGTGGCATATCGGATTTGCATGTTACTGTAAGTAATTGGTTTCTGAGGCTGAGAAAAGATCATAGATTGCATGAATTTCGGGACTATAATTAGGAGGGTTTTTACAGTGACAAAGTACATTTTTGTAACCGGCGGTGTTGTATCTTCTCTTGGTAAAGGGATTACCGCCGCTTCTCTTGGCAGGTTGCTCAAGAATAGAGGATTAAAGGTAACAATTCAGAAATTTGACCCTTATTTGAATGTGGATCCAGGAACCATGAGTCCATATCAGCACGGCGAAGTTTTTGTAACGGACGATGGCGCTGAGACAGATCTTGATTTAGGTCACTACGAACGGTTTATTGATATTAATTTATCCAAGAATAGCAACGTAACAACAGGTAAAGTATATTCCTCAGTTATCAGCAAAGAACGTCGTGGCGACTATCTAGGCGGTACAGTTCAAGTTATTCCACATATCACCAACGAAATTAAAGAACGTGTATTCCGTGCAGGTCGTGAAGCGGGATCTGATGTTGTTATTACGGAGATCGGTGGTACGGTTGGAGATATCGAAAGCTTGCCATTCCTTGAAGCTATTCGTCAAATCAAGAGTGAAATTGGCCGTGAGAACGTGATGTATATTCATGTTACGTTAATCCCTTATCTCCAAGCTGCTGGTGAAGTGAAAACAAAACCAACACAGCATAGTGTTAAGGAACTACGGAGTATTGGTATTCAGCCTAATGTCATTGTTTGTCGTACTGAATATGAGCTTTCAGCAGACATGAAGGCCAAAATTGCCCTATTCTGTGATATTGATCTGGATGCAGTTGTGGAATGTCGCGATGCAGCTACGCTTTATGAAGTTCCACTTAATCTTCGTGACGAAGGGCTAGACGAAATTGTAGTGAACCATTTGAAGCTAACTACGCCTAAACCTGACATGACAGAGTGGGAAAGTCTTGTAGATCGAATTAAGAAACTTGAGAAAACAGTGGAAATCGCCATTGTTGGTAAATATGTTGCCCTTCATGATGCTTATCTTAGTGTTGTAGAATCCCTTTCTCATGCAGGCTTCGATGCTAATGTTGAAGTGAAGATTCGTTGGGTTAATGCAGAAGAGATTACGAGTGACAACGTAAAGGACATGCTTCATGGTGTAGGTGGTATTCTTGTACCAGGTGGATTTGGAGATCGTGGTATAGAAGGTAAAATCACAGCTATTCGTTATGCTCGTGAAAATAACGTGCCTTTCTTCGGTATTTGTCTGGGTATGCAAGTATCTGTTATTGAATTTGCTCGTTCCCTTGTAGGTCTTAAGGGAGCTAACAGCTCGGAGATCAACCCAGCAACAGAGTATCCTGTTATTGATCTATTGCCAGAACAAAAGGATATCGAAGATCTAGGTGGCACGATGCGTCTTGGATTATATCCTTGTAAACTGCACCCGGAATCTCTAGCTATGTCATGTTATAATGATGAATTGGTGTATGAAAGACACCGTCATCGCTATGAATTTAATAATGAGTATCGTGAAGTTATCGAACAAGCAGGCTTAAAAATCTCTGGGACCTCTCCTGATGGTCGTCTAGTTGAGATTGTGGAGCTTCCAGGGCATCCATGGTTCTTATCTGTACAGTTCCATCCGGAGTTCATCTCTCGTCCGAACCGTCCACAGCCTTTGTTCCGTGAATTTGTAAAGGCTTCTGTGAAACATCAAGGATAATATTTAATAAATAGAAGTAAGGTCTCCGGTTAAGGAGGCCTTTTTTTGTTAACATAGTCTGAATTTAGCAGGAATTAGATATTATAAAGCGAATACATAAATTGGTTAACTTGATATAAATCAAGAAATGTTTGTAATAAGTTTAATGGCGGGATGATTCTTAGGGGGGTGAAACGATTGGATAAGAAAAAAGTTTTGATCGTTGATGATCAAAATGGTATACGCATTCTATTAATGGAAGTCTTTAGTAGCGAAGGTTACGATATGTTTCAGGCTGCAAACGGCAGATTGGCTTTAGAAGTAGTACAGAATAATTCTCCCGATCTAGTTTTACTTGATATGAAAATTCCAGGTATGGATGGCCTTGAGATTCTTAAACATATTAAAGAAATTAATGCAGAGATTAAAGTTATTATGATGACTGCATATGGTGAGCTTGACATGATCAAAGAGGCGACCGAACTAGGTGCGCTTATGCACTTCACGAAACCTTTTGATATTGATGAGATGAGAGTAGCGGTAAATACCCAATTAAGGAATAATACAGTATAGAAGTACCAACAATAAATAATTCATAAATATTGTGCTGAGGTTCATGATCGAAAGGTCAGAATTAAGCTGTGTTATCTGACACAGCTATTCTCCTACAAGATAATATATATTATCTAAGTGGCATCTAACTCTAAGTTAGGACCATAAGAAACGCAGGACTGAGACTTATCCAATATGGACAAGCTGCAGTTCTAGTTTTACGTAGATGCATGTTTAGTTTTCAGGACATGATGTGGTATAATGAAAATTGTGTGAGATGTCGGATTTGGTTTGCAGAAAAATAACAACATTTCTTAGGAGGATTGAAACCATGCCATTAGTATCTATGAAAGACATGTTAAACAAAGCACTTGAAGGTAAATATGCAGTGGGTCAATATAACATCAATAACTTGGAGTGGACACAAGCGATTCTAGGTGCCGCAGAACAAGAGAAGTCACCAGTAATCCTTGGGGTATCTGAAGGAGCAGCACGCCATATGGGCGGGTTCTACACTGTTGTGAAGATGGTTGAAGGTCTATTGCATGATATGAAAATTACAGTTCCTGTTGCTATTCATCTTGACCATGGTTCCAGTTTTGATAAATGTAAAGAAGCAATCGATGCAGGATTTACATCCGTTATGATCGACGGTTCCCATCATCCAATTGATGAGAATATTGAAATGACTAAGAAAGTCGTTGAATATGCTCATGCTAAAGGCGTTTCCGTTGAAGCTGAAGTAGGGACTGTTGGCGGACAAGAAGACGACGTTATCGGTGGAATTATGTATGCTGATTTGGAAGAGTGTGTACGTATCGTTAAAGAAACAGGCATCGATACGCTAGCTCCTGCACTTGGTTCCGTTCATGGACCTTACCTTGGTGAGCCTAACCTAGGATTCAAAGAAATGGAAGAAATTCGTGACGCTACGAATATCCCAATGGTTCTTCATGGCGGTACAGGTATTCCAACAAGTGATATCAATAAAGCAATCTCATTAGGTACTTCCAAAATCAATGTAAATACTGAGAATCAAATCGTATTTGCAAAAGCTGTTCGTGAAGTGCTTGCTGCGAAACCAGATGCATATGATCCACGTACGTTCATCGTACCAGGCCGTGACGCGATCAAAGAAACCGTTATTGGTAAAATCCGTGAATTCGGTTCTAACAACAAAGCGTAAATACTTTCTATAATGCACTTAAGTAAGATCTTATTCTAAGTGAGTTTGGACGTATTACTTAGGGTATTAAGTTAAACAGTTTGTTATGGAGAGTGCACCGCTTAGCCGGTGTCTTTCCATTTTTATTATAAACCCAACAGCATGTATTGTTATTTAATTTGCTGCAAAATACTTAGGGGGACCCTTGATCTTATGGAAAAATTGATGATCACTGGCGGACGACCGCTACATGGCACGGTATCCATCAGCGGTGCTAAAAATAGCGCCATTGCCTTGATTCCTGCGGCTATATTGGCAGAATCGGAAGTTATTCTGGATAATTTACCGCTCTTGAGTGATGTAGCTGTGTATGCCGAAATACTAGAGGAGCTTGGTGCTAGTGTTTCATGGGAAGGTAGCCAGATGAGAATTGACCCTTCCTCTATCAAATCAATCCCCATGCCAAATGGTCCTGTTAAGAAGCTAAGGGCTTCTTACTACATGATGGGTGCCATGCTTGGCAGATTCAATGAAGCAGTGATTGGCCTACCGGGAGGCTGTAATTTTGAACCCCGACCTATCGATCAGCACATTAAAGGCTTTGAAGCGCTAGGCGCAACAGTAACGAATGAACATGGTTCTATTCACTTACACGCTAAAGAACTACGGGGAGCTAAAATATACTTAGATGTATCTAGCGTAGGGGCAACCATTAATATAATGCTAGCTGCCGCCCGTGCCATAGGTTCCACTACCATCGAAAATGCGGCCAAAGAGCCTGAGATCATAGATGTAGCAACACTCCTTAATTCCATGGGAGCCGTAATCAAAGGCGCCGGTACGGAAACCATTCGTATCGAGGGTGTCTCTGAACTTCATGGCTGCCGCCACTCCATTATTCCCGATCGTATTCAAGCAGGTACGTATATGATTGCAGCTGCTGCTACCCGTGGTGATGTGATCATTGACAATGTTATCCCCAAACACATGGAAGCTATGACAGCTAAATTGCTCGAAATGGGCGTTCATATTGAAGAGCTTGATGAAGGCATTCGTGTTATTGGACGTGACAAATATGAGCATGTAGATGTAAAAGCGTTGATTTACCCAGGATTCCCTACCGATTTACAATCTCCAATGACGAGTCTGCTGACACAGGCTGAGGGGGTTAGTGTGCTTAGTGATTTTGTATATAGTAATCGATTTAAGCATGTCCCCGAATTGATACGGATGGGGGCTAAAATTCGTGTAGAAGGACGATCTGCGATTATTGAGAAAAGTAAGCTCAATGCCGCTAAAGTAAAAGCTACGGATCTGCGTGCAGGAGCAGCGCTTGTCATTGCTGCACTTACAGTTGAAGAAGGAATTACTGAAGTTTCTGGCGTAGAATACATTGATCGTGGGTATGACCATTTGGTTACTAATCTTCGCCGTTTAGGGGCAGATGTGTGGCGTGAGACTGAATAAAGTCACAACCTTATGCTGAGGGAAATGCAATCCTCCAATCATTTATTCTATTGATCTTGGATAAATTTGCATATTTCCTTCTGAATAGGGTAATGCTATCCTAATAAGGATTTTTCATAGACTAATAGATTATGACATATGATATATGGACTTATAAAATTGAATAGGTGGTTATTACATGGATCTACAAATTTCCGACTTGGAAGAAATGAAGCTGACTGATCTGTATAAGCTTGCGAAGCAATACCAGATCCCGTACTATGGTCAACTGAAGAAAAGAGAATTAATTTTTGCTATTCTGCGAGCACAAGCAGAGCAGAGCGGATTGATGTTCATGGAAGGTGTGCTAGAAATACTTTCTGAAGGTTATGGTTTTTTAAGACCCATTAACTACTTACCGAGCACACAAGATATTTATATCTCGGCCTCGCAAATTCGTAAATTTGATTTAAGGACTGGAGATCTAGTATCTGGTAAATGTAGGACTCCGAAAGAAAATGAACGGTACTTTGGATTACTTCAGGTTAATGCCGTCAACGGAGAAAGTCCTCAGACTGCAGCGGAAAGGTTGCATTTTCCAGCGCTAACTCCTCTTTACCCACAAAAGAAACTTATACTCGAGACATCCCCTAACCATTTGTCCGCACGTATTATGGATTTACTCGCACCTGTAGGTTTGGGACAACGTGGATTAATCGTAGCACCTCCAAAAGCCGGAAAAACGCTCCTCCTAAAAGAAATTGCCAATAGCATCTCTACCAATAATCCTGAAATCACACTGTTTGTACTCCTGATCGATGAACGACCTGAGGAAGTAACCGATATGCAACGGTCTGTAAAAGGTGAAGTTGTTGCTTCTACATTCGATGAATTGCCAGAGAATCATATTAAAGTGGCAGAGTTGGTACTAGAACGTGCATTAAGATTGGTTGAACATAAAAAAGATGTGGTTATCCTAATGGATAGCATTACTCGTCTTGCTCGTGCATACAACCTCGTAATTCCACCTTCAGGACGTACGCTTAGTGGTGGTATTGATCCAGCGGCATTTCATCGTCCTAAACGGTTCTTCGGTGCTGCGCGTAATGTGGAAGAAGGCGGTAGCTTAACCATACTCGCAACTGCGCTGGTAGATACAGGATCACGCATGGATGATATCATTTATGAAGAGTTTAAAGGTACGGGGAATATGGAACTGCATCTGGACCGCAAGTTGGCTGAACGTCGTATATTCCCTGCGATTGATATTCGTCGCTCGGGAACTCGTCGTGAGGAAGTGTTGTTGACTAAGGAAGAACTGGATACGATCTGGGCAATCCGTAAAAATATGAATGATTCTGCAGAATTTGTAGATGGATTCCTGAAGAAACTACGTAATAGTAAGACTAATGAGGAATTTATTGCCTCCTTCGACGTACCTGCCAAATCAGGAAATAATAATAGTGGCAACAACGGAAGCAGTCAAAGCAGTAACCAAAGCAGTAACCAAAGCACGACTCGCAGACCAACCCGTTCATCGACTGCTTCTGCAACGACATCCTAAGAAGAAATTATTGAATGTCCTATTGGGACAAATATAGCTTATTGATAAAGAGGGGAACACCATGTACCTGGTATACGCAGATGAACAAGGAAATGTATTTGATCACCCCTCCCACTACGGGCTTGCCCGTAGTGGGGATATGATTGTTGAATTACTCGATGACGAGCTCATTCCATTACCAGAAGGCGCTACTTTGGTAGGATTACCGAGTACGCGAGCCATTGGTATGGACCCTGATACAGGGGAGATGATGTCATTGCCGAATAATGCCCAAGCGGTGGGTGCGCTTCTTCCACAAGGATATACAAGATTGGGTCTTCCGGGTTATGTGAAGACAGACAAGGCCTATAAGTTACCCTTGTTTGGCTATTCGGCTGTAGTATGGAAGGAAAATCAGTTCTATGTAGCGGCTGAACTAACAGATGATCCGGAGAAGTGGAATCCGATTAATTGTGATCCAGAAGAGCTGGCTGTCGGCGTAAAACGGTTGACTGAGAAATATCCTGATAATAGACTTTATACCCATTTAACGAATTGCGCATTAGGATATGAATGTCTTACTTCCTCAAATACATTTTTGAATCGGTGGGAGGGTGGCGTTCCTGTCTCACATTCTTGTAATGCGGGTTGCTTCGGTTGTATTTCTGAACAGCCGGATGACAGTGGCTTTGTATCACCGCAGACCCGTATGGACTTCCGTCCAAGAGTAGATGAACTGGTTGAGGTGATGTTAGAGCATCTGACAACACCGGAATCCATCATTAGTTTTGGGCAAGGCTGTGAAGGGGAACCATCTACGCAGGCTAAGATTATTATAGATGCCATTCGTGAAGTTAGGTCCATCACGGATATGGGATATATTAATATCAATACAAATGCCGGATTAAATGACCATATGCGTGGAATTGTGGATGCCGGATTAGATTTAATGCGCGTTAGTACAATTAGTGCATTAGATACTCATTACGATGCATACTACAAGCCTAGAGGATATAATCTTGTGAACGTTGAGAAATCTCTGCGTTACGCTACAGATCAAGGCGTATATACCTCCATTAACTATTTGATTTTTCCAGGCGTGACCGATCGCGAGGAAGAAATTGAAGCCATGGTAGAATTCTGTAGAAGAACGGGACTTAAGCTAATTCAAATGCGGAATCTTAATATTGACCCCGAGAGTTATTTGGAACTCATTCCTCCTGCTCAAGGTGAAATATTGGGAATGAAGCAGATGCTTGAAATATTCCGGGCAGAACTGCCGGAAGTTGTCATTGGTTCTTTTACACATGTGCCCCCAGCGGATATGGTTCGTAAGAAGAAGATTATTACCATATAAACGATAACTCATTATGATTGCTTATTGACAATCATCCTGCTATAATCGAAGTATATGTCCAATTACTCTGTGTACACATGAGACACAGGGCGGAAAGAGGTGAAAGTCATGCAAGAATCAATCCAACCGAAATATCACGTGACTACTGTAAGCTGTGCTTGTGGCAATACATTTGAAACAGGTTCTGTTAAAGAAAATCTACGTGTAGAAGTTTGCTCCAACTGTCATCCGTTCTATACAGGAAAACAAAAATTCCTGGATGCTGGTGGTCGTGTTGATAAATTTAAGAAAAAATACGGAGTTTAATCCGATTATTAGCTGCTTTGCGGCTTAAGGTTAAATCGTCGTGCAGTCCCCTACTCTTTAGAGAGATAGGGGATTTTTTCTTTAACCTTGACCTAACAGGTTAGTAATTGTTGAAAATTATAGATTGTTTGGCATGTTTTTTTTTCAAACCAAACTTGCTATAACTGAGTGTGTGGAGAACAATGGGAGTTGATTTTTGCTCTGCTGTGCGATATACTTATTCTCGCCGTGCTAGACGGGGAGGTAGCGGTGCCCTGTAACTCGCAATCCGCTGTAGCGAGGTTGAATTCCTGTTAGAGGTTTTGTCGATGTGAGGTCTTGGTCCCTGTGTGCTATGTTGACGGTTGGGTCCTTCGCAATGAGTGCTTGTGAACCTGGTCAGGTCCGGAAGGAAGCAGCCATAAGCAAAACACTCCTGTGCCGAAGGGAAGCCTAGCCCGAGTAGCTACGCAGGTTTACCGCTCGGATCGCAATTATCAATAACAGGTGCACGGTACTTATTTATAACTTAGAATGTTCTATTTGCATCTTTGTCCTTATGGCAAAGGTGCTTTTGCTTTTTAAGAGGCAGAGGATAGAAGGTGTAGTAGTCATATGCTATCTTATAGTCCATCCTGTAAACGTACAGAAAATAAAGGATACTTAATTGTATTTTCTTTTTTTTATTTAGGATATAGGTGAATTGAAGTTTTGCTAAACAGTGGAATATAGTATAATGATGAGGCGACGACATGTCATGAAGTGGAAGTTGAAAGAGGGTAACGCAAAGTGGAACATATAGCGCTGTACCGTGCATGGCGACCGCAGTCTTTTCAAGACGTAGTGGGACAACGGCATATCATTCAAACGCTGCAGAACGCGATACGTGAACAGCGGGTTTCTCATGCCTACCTGTTCAGTGGTCCACGTGGAACCGGGAAGACGAGTGCTGCGAAGATTTTAGCAAAAGCCGTAAACTGTGAGCGGGGACCGGCTACGGAACCTTGTAATGAATGTGAGTCTTGTCGCCGTATAACGGCAGGATCTGTCATGGATGTGCAAGAAATTGATGCCGCGTCTAACCGCGGTGTAGAAGAAATTCGTGATTTGCGTGAGAAAGTTAAATATGCACCCACGGAAGTCAGACAAAAGGTTTATATTATCGATGAAGTGCATATGCTGACCACAGAAGCATTCAATGCCTTACTGAAGACGTTAGAGGAACCGCCTTCTCATGTTATGTTTATTCTTGCGACGACTGAACCTCATAAGCTGCCAGCTACCATTATTTCACGTTGTCAGCGTTTTGATTTTCGAAGAGTGTCGTTGGATGAGCAGACTGAGCGACTGCGTCATATTTGCGATAAAGAAGGCATTAAAGCAGATGATGATGCACTTCAATATATCGCTAGGCTTTCCGATGGCGGAATGCGGGATGCGCTCAGTGTATTGGACCAGATTTCATCCTTCACGGGCGATGATGTAACGTATCAACAGGTACTAAATATGACCGGAGGAATTGCTTCCGAACAGTTCGGAAGCCTAGCACAGGGTCTGCTTAATGAAGATATAGGCTTAGTGCTACAAATGGTGGAAGATTTCATGCAGGAAGGTAAAAGTGCAGATAAATGCGTGGAGAACCTACTGTATTATTTCCGAGATCTACTATTAATTAAAATGGTCCCCCACGCGGACAAGCTGACGGACAGGGTATTGAATCCGGAAGAATATAAGGAAATGGCAGATGCATTTTCGCGTGAACAGTTATTTCAAATGATTGATATTCTGAATCACTATCAAAGTGAGATGAAATATGCTTCACAGCCGCAGACGTTATTTGAAGTAGCTCTGCTTAAGCTTTGTAATATACCGCAAGGTAATATTCAGCATGAACAGTCTCATCATACCAGTGCTACCCGTGTTCCTTCTCAAGCCGCCTTGCCTGCTGATTCAGGAGAACTCAATCTTTTGAGACAGCAAGTGGCAACTCTGGAGAAGAAACTTGAGAAATTTATCAAGGCAGGTGGAACCGGAACGAGTACTCGTGATTCCGGAGGAAGCTCTAGATCTTCTGGAGGTGGGATGCCAGCACCACGTGCATCTTCTGTAGCTAAGCTACCTCCTCAGTTAAATGAATATTTACTCCAGAGGAATAGTGAGTCGTTTGCAACGATTCAAAAACAATGGGGTCCTGTTCTTCAAGGGGTTAAAGAAGAGAAGGTTACTGTTCATGCTTGGTTTATGGATGGGGAGCCTGCTTCTGTACTAGATGATTCTATTCTGGTAGCCTTTAAGAATAATATTCACAGAGAGACTACCGAGAAGCCTGCGAATAAGCAGGTCATAGAGCATGTTCTGGAAGCGAAGCTTGGTAAAGCTTATCATTTGGTGACGATTATGCAGCGAGATTGGATGACTGCTCTCGAAGGGTCAACACAACAGGCCAAGGAAGAATTGAAGCTGGAGCATGAACATGAGGACGGTAGTCCCAAATCAGAGCCATGGATTGATGAGGCGCTTCAACTTTTTGGTGAAGACCTCGTAGTTATAAAAGAATAGAAATCACGTATAGCATTTGAACAACCGCTATAGGTGAGTCTACAAAGGAGAGATAACGAATGAATAATATGAACCAAATGATGAAGCAAGTGAAGAAAATGCAAGAGCAAATGTTGAAGGCACAAGAAGAGTTAGTGACTAAGACGGTAGAAGGAAGCTCTGGTGGTGGCGTGGTAACTGCAGAAGTAAATGGACACAAAAAATTGTTATCCATTACAATTAAGCCGGAAGCGGTTGATCCGGAAGATGTAGAAATGCTGCAGGATCTGGTGATGACAGCGGTAAATGACGCCCTGACTAAAGCAGATGAGCTTGCCAACGATGACATGGGTAAATTCACAGGTGGAATGAAAATCCCAGGCCTGTTCTAATCTCACAGCAGAAGGAGCTCTTCAGTATTGTATTATCCCGAACCCATTGCAAAGCTGATTGAATCATTTACACGGCTACCGGGTATTGGTCCGAAGACAGCTAGTCGTCTAGCTTTTCATGTTCTTACGATGAAGGAAGACAATGTTATTGACTTTGCTAAAGCACTCGTTAGTGTTAAGCGCAATCTTCATTACTGTTCTGTCTGTTGTAATATTACCGATACCGACCCTTGTCGGATGTGTCAGGATAAGACGCGGGATCCGTCCGTGATTTGTATTGTTCAAGACCCCAAGGATCTTGTAGCCATGGAACGTACCAAAGAGTTTAATGGATATTACCATGTTCTTCAGGGTGCAATCTCTCCTATGGAGGGTATTGGTCCTGATGATATACGGTTAAAGGAATTATTGAATAGACTTAGTGATGAACGTGTTAAGGAGCTTATTCTGGCGACTAATGCTAATATCGAAGGAGAAGCAACGGCGATGTATATTTCCAGGCTGATTCGACCTTTTGATATAATAGTGACCCGTATTGCCCATGGGCTACCTGTAGGTGGCGATTTGGAATATGCGGATGAAGTTACCTTATCCAAGGCGCTAGAAGGAAGGCGCGAGCTGCGCTGATGCTATACAACTAAATAAGCTGTTTGAGAGAGGGGTCCCTAGGTAGGGGCCCCGTTTTTTTGTGGGAAAGTAGAAGTATGTCATTTCCATTTCATTAATTTGAGGAAGAGAGGTCCTTGTTCCTTGGGGGACGTCGAAGTTTATATTTCATATTAAGCCAGGGTACATGTGATGAAAGATGTGTACCATCATATTTATTCGATTTGATAGTTCTAAGTTTGTCCTTTTCTCGATATGTATAAAAGTGGAAGCGAGAGATGAGGGAGGAATTATTAATGGGATGGCTGTCAAGAACATGGAGTAGTTGGTTTAAAAGTGAGACCATAAAAGATGAGCAAGAAAAAAGAGCTGTGTATTCAGAGGTCCTACGATCACGAGCAAGATGGGAGGAGGCGATGATGTATTTTGAGGAGGCATCAGGTACGGATGAGGTTGATTATGCTATTCATATGCTTGAAGCCGCAGAGATCAAATACCAAATGTATTTGAAGCAAGCGAAGAAAATAGGGTTGGATCGTTCCCAAATTTACGATGCCAGAGAGTCGGCCGTTTAACAAGGAGGATGGAAGATGAAACTGATTATGATGAGTGTGTTCGTTATATCCATAGTGCTCTTATTATTTATCGTGTTTAAGAAGAAGTTAGGATTTAAATGGTTGAGTATACTGGGAATACATATGGTTCTTGCGGCAGTAGGAATATACGGAGTTAATTTTTCAGGTATCATTCCCAATATCTATATCCCATTAAATCCTGTAACAATAGGAACGGTAGTGTTATTGGGGTTGCCCGGGGTAGCACTATTGGCCGGTTTAAAGATGACTCTTTAAAAGAGTAGTTCAAAAATGTATCTAAGGTATCTATGGATCAAGAAGTAGTGCGAGAGCAATCTACGGTACCGAGAGAATGACACGAGAGAGTGATATCCCCTGAAAGTCCGATTCTAATAGGTATGCCTGCACTCTGATATTCACTCTTCGATCTTGAACTTACCTTCCCAGTGCTGAATAGCCGAGTTTTTATAGACATACTATATAGGAGATAAGATAATTTTAATATTGTTATTGACGGTATTCGTGTTGATGTGTTACATTATTAATCGCCCCTTTGAAAAGGCGTCCAAGCTTACCGAAAGGTAATCAGAAATTAAAAAATGTTTTTGAAAAAAATGCTTGACGAATGAATGGGTCGCATGATAAGATATAGTAGTTGTCGCCGAGAACAACTGATGACAATGAAAGAGTAATTGATCTTTGAAAACTGAACAACGAGTGAGTAAAGATTTCACGAAAGTGAGATCAAAACAAATGAGAAATCATTTGGTAGAGAAT
>NZ_JBNPWS010000038.1:0-47661 GCF_050433705.1 Paenibacillus sp. DS2015
TCCAGAACGTGTTGGGCAGTATGTGAAATGATTTTTATCTCCCCTCGGGGAGAAGCCATATTAAAAGAGTTTACACAAAACTATTGACAGACCCGCCACTGTGGGTTGAACCGCCTCTTTGAATCAATTTTTCAGGTAGCTTCAGTAGTTATCTTCATCTTCATCCAATACAGTAAAAATTAACATATTCACCCTTTAATTGATTTATAGGATTTATACACTTAATAGCGAATAAATATATTCATGAATTAATTTCATAATTCCAAAGCCTTACTGAGCTTGAGTTTTTAGAGCATGAAAAAAGGAGTACCTCCACAAATCTCGAAGTGTTAAGTACCGCTACCAAACACCGAGAGAGAGAAAGGAAGAACTCCAGATGTATAGTATTCAACAAGAAAGTTTGTTTTCCTTGCAAGACTTGCTGGAAATGTCACCCAAAGATACCTACGGCTATCACTTTGAAACGTTAGATATTAATCCATTCTTACGTGTTGTTTCTAAGAAGGCATTTCTAGGGGCGCCAACACAGCTCAATTATGC
Source organism: Paenibacillus sp. DS2015 (assembly GCF_050433705.1). Lineage (NCBI taxonomy): Bacteria > Bacillati > Bacillota > Bacilli > Caryophanales > Paenibacillaceae > Paenibacillus > Paenibacillus sp. DS2015. The sequence continues at coordinate 541 of NZ_JBNPWS010000038.1, forward strand.
AGCTATGCTTCACTCGCTGTTCATTCGGATCGTCGAACGGATCCCGACCATTAAAGATCTAAGAAATCGCTTAAATAGAAGTATTGAATTTAGTATGGACTGTGGCTTTTCCGGTTCCGATCGAATTCCAAGTGAAGCTTCATATACGCGGTTAATCCAAAAGCTTCAAAGATCCCAAGTTTTTCAGCAGTCCAATGAAAAATTAGTTCAACAAGCCTTTCAAGAAGGGTTTATTGATGCATCCGAGATCGCTATGGATGCCACTCATGTTGAAGCTAGAGATCGCCAACCGGAGAAGAAGAAAGACGAACCGAACCAACTAGCAACTGAACCCCCCAAGAAAAAACGTGGCCGAAAATCCAAGGATGAGCGAGAGCAATGGTTAAAGGAACAGTTAGAACTTGAAGAGAATCGTCCCCTGTTCGAGAAGAAAGTAGAAGCACAATTGTCTTACTCGTATGAAGAGTTGGTGGAGGAAATCCCATTGAACCCTGCCTGGGGCGTAAAGAAGAACTCCCAAGGAAAAAATGTGTTCTGGTATGGTTTTAAAGCGCATCTTGTCGTCGATTGTAAAAAGCAATATATCCTTACAGCATTACTTTCTTCCGGTAACATTAACGATGGCAAGATGGCGATCCCCTTACATAAGGGACTTGCCGAAAGGCACCCTGATTTACCAGTTTCTCATGTGCTCGCGGATGCTGGGTATGATTTAGTACCGATTTACAAGCAAGTTCAGGAAATGGGAGCCAGAGCGCTCATCGATTACAACCGTCGTAACGAACAACCAGATCCCGATGCGGATAAGTATTTTCGTCCGATCTGTAAAGAAGGGCATTCTTACCGATATGATAGTTTTGACTCGAAATACCAAAGCATAAAATACACGTAGCCGAAAGAGTGTAAAGAGTGTCCGTTTAACGATGGACAATGCCAGAAGGTATTCAAGAAAAAGGTCGATGATCATCCGAGAAGATACACTGTCCCAGCTCGTGGTAGCGATAGCTACTATGAACAATATAAAAAAAGAACAGCTGTAGAACGCGTGAATGCATATTTGAAGGAATACTTTCAACTGAACAACAGTCGTCATCGCGGAGCATTGGCCAAAGTCGATTTTGAACTAGCTTGTCTGACATACAATGCTTGTAAACTTACCGTTGACCGTTTGAACCAAAGTACTAAAGCAAATAAATTAACTGCGTAGCCCCTAATTTTAAAAATGAATGCGTTAATTATTCGGTTAGTCTGATTACTGTGAAGATGATTTATGAAATTGATTCTCATATAAAATATAAGTTGTGATGGAGTTCATGCAGCCCCCGTTCTTCCATACTAGATAAGTATAAATATGCTATACTAACAGATAATTCACCAGTAAACCCCCTGTGTCATAATAGTTGTCGTACCTCTCAATAGAATGTATTGTAATTAAAAAGAGAGAATGAGGTGGAGCGACAATGGCTAGATATAGTAACGAACTCAAACAACAGATTATGCTGCGGATGATGCCCCCAAATAATGAATCGGTAAATCAGATCGCGAGGGACAGTGGACTATCAGAAGGCACCCTATATAAGTGGCAAAAGGAAGCCCGAGCCAACGGATTTGTTATACCTGGTGGTGAAAAGGAGTCGGAGAAGTGGAGTACCCGAGATAAGTTTGCCATTGTGGTAGAGACATCCACGTTAAGTGAAATTGAGTTGTCCGAGTACTGCCGTGCAAAAGGGCTGTTTGTTGAGCAAGTAGAAGCATGGCGTGACGCGTGTATGCAAGCCAACGGAGGCGTTGCCGAACAAGCAACAAGACTGGAAAAGGAACTGCGAAACAAAGAACGGGAGAACAAGAATCTTGCCCGTGAATTAAAAAGAAAAGATGCCGCATTAGCCGAAACCGCAGCCCTACTGGTGTTGCGAAAAAAGGCCCGAGAGATCTGGGGGGACCCCGAGGAAGAATGATTCCTGCCTCAGATCGTCAAGTTGCCATCACACTTATTGGAGAAGCCGTACAAGCAGGAGCACGGGAACGACTGGCATGTTTGGAACTTTCCCTTACCCAGCGGACGTTACAGCGCTGGCGTAGTGAGCGAACGCCGCTAGAAGATCAACGTCCCCATTCCATCAAGAGAGCTCCTTCGCATAAACTAAATGAAACAGAAGTTCAGCAGATCATTGAAGTGATTAACCAAGCCGAGTTTAAGAGTTTACCACCGAGTCAGATTGTCCCTAGACTTGCAGATCAAGGCATCTATCTCGGTTCATAATCTACCTTTTACCGCGTCATGCACAAGCATGGGCAACAGCAACATCGTGGACGTAGCCAGAAACCCAGCTCCAAGCCCATTACGAGTCACTGTGCTACCAAACCCAATGAAGTATTGATGTGGGATATTAGCTGGCTACAGGGTCCGGTGTTTTATTATCTCTATCTCGTCCTAGATTTATATAGTCGCAAAATTGTAGGTTGGGAGATTTGGGATGAGGAATCTTCTGAATATGCAAGCCAGCTCATGCGCAGAACCGTACTGAGTGAGCAATGTTCCGTGCGAAAAAGTCCTCTTATTTTACATTCGGACAATGGTAGCCCGATGAAAGGCGCAACTCTACTTGAAACCTTATACAGTCTAGGTATTATCCCATCCCGAAGTAGACCGCGAGTAAGCAACGACAATCCGAATGCGGAGTCTATTTTCAGAACGTGTAAATACCGACCGAACTACCCTCTTAAGGGATTTGGATCGAGGGATGAAGCTCGGGAATGGACCTTACGATTTGTCCGTTGGTACAACTCGGAGCATCGCCACAGTGGATTGAACTTCTTGACCCCGAATCAAAGACATATGGGTCTTTCCGAGGAGATCTTTGAGAAGAGAATACAAGTCTATGAGGCAGCAAAAGCGAAAAATCCTAGCCGTTGGTCTGGAAAGACACGTAACTGGGAACTGGATCAAAAGGTATGGCTCAATCCCGAAAAAGATGGAGTCATAGATGCTGATGAAGAACAATTCAAATGACTACATAAATTCTATGGAATCGCGACAACTGTCTTGACAACTACCGTAAAGCAGGGAGCGCACATCGTGGAGAAACCAAAAAACCTTTATCTTCATATCAGACTTACTCTTCTTCTATTTGGTATGTTACGCTGACATATCTATACCCCATACCATTAATATATGGATATTCCATTCATATATCCAGTCTATTTCTCATTCTTGCAATCGCTTTACTAGGTCGAAACACTTCAATTATATTAGCCCTTCTTGTCTGTCTAATCCAATGGCAAGTTTTTAATCAACCGTTGATCGTATGGCTCATCGTTGTTGAGGTTATTTTTCTTATCCTCTGTCAAAGTATCCGCAGTAAATCATATGTGTTCTATGACGTTTTTTTCTGGTTGTTACTCGGTTTTCCTATAGTCATACTATTGATTTATTTACAAACAAATAGTTTAGGGACTGACGCAATATTGCAGATTTTAGTCCTTATTGTTAATGGCCTGGCCAATGCGCTTATGGCCGAACTTATTCTCACCTATACTCCTATTCGAAAGACTATCACTGGACAAAAGAAGGAAGCCATCACAATTCGCCAAATTCTGTTTCACTTAGCCATTTGTTTTCTTCGCTGTAATTATTGGATGGTATCAAAGTGATATGATTACCAAGCGTGCTACCGAACTAACTTCTACTATTGCCTCAGGTATACAGGGACAACTTCAGAATTGGGAACCTAAGGATTATAGGTTGCTCCACTTACATTCGCTTCTGCAATTAGGAAGACTACAAGAGATTACTGAGAAATATGAAGCTTCAGGAGAACCTGTGCGTATTCTAATTACAGATAACAGCGGATATAATTTAGTCGATACCCAAGGGATCAACAACGATGACCCACAATACTGGAAAGAATCAGGCTCCGTATACATAGCTGACAAAGATTTATACTTATGGCTTCCAGAGCGTTCCTACTACGATTCCGCTCGATGGGATCATTCTTACTTTATCTATAATGCTCTCATACCTAATCAAAATATGCAGATTCATATAGAAGTACCGTTCTCTTACTTTGCTAAGGATATTTATCATATTTATACTGTTAATTTCGCTTTTATTCTTGGAAGTATAGCTGCTGCAGCTTTGGTATGTTGGATTCTCAGTCGTTTTATCATCTTTCATCTAATGAATCTTATTCATTCGACTGTCAAGCTACCAGAAGAAATAAGGGAGAACAGAAAACTCAAGCTTCAAGACAGCCCAATTCTCGAACTTAAATGGTTACGAGACAACTTTGATCATATTTCACAGAAACTCACTGCTATGTTTGCAGAATCCGAAGAGATGAATAGAAGCTTGCATGAGAAAGCCTTAAAACTACTTAAATCTGAGGAACGACTCAGCCAGTTGGCTTTTACTGACAACCTCACACAGCTGCCCAATCGAAATTACTTCATGCAATATCTCCAACAGCTAGATGTTCTAAATAAAGACCTCTCCGAACTAACAGCGTTCATGTTTATAGATTTAGATAAGTTCAAGATTGTAAATGATCGCATGGGGCATGCTGCAGGAGATGAACTCCTTCGCTATGTCGCCAAAACCTTAACTCGTGTTACCAGTCATGGTACCGTCTGCCGTCTAGCTGGAGATGAGTTTGTTGTGGTTCTTACTGAGACAAACCTACAAGAAGTAGACCATACTTGTGAGAGTGTACTAGCCGCCTTCACTCAACCAGTCTTAATAGAAAACCAACCACATGAAGTGAATGTGAGCATTGGTATTGCAATATATCCTATAGATGACTTGAATTTTGAGAATATCTTTAATCTATCCGATAAAGCGATGTACCAAGCTAAATCCGAAGGAGGTAGCACTTATGTCTATTATTCAGAGCTACTATCATAATCAGAATGGAAGTGACCATAGTGCGCAAATTTCTTATCATCATTCTAAGCTTCTGTTTAATGATCCTATCTGCCTGCAGTAACCCAATGATAAGCTTAGAACCCTATTCCTTCGAACCCACTCAGGTATCTTCACAATCTCCACCTTCTGAACAACAAGACGAAATACATGATGAACTAACCATCTGGTCCTATTACGATATGACTTATTCTAATAGTTTATTTGAAACAGCACATCCTGGTGTAAAGGTACATTCAACTCTAATTGAATATAATGATATTGTCGAAACATATATCAATGCTTTCCTTACCGGCGAAGGACCTGACATCATCATTTTAGATGGAATCCAGATGAATTATTTTAACGGAATTGATGCTCTCGAAGATCTTTCTTCAGAAGCGTATGATAGTAAGGAATATCTGAACATAATCCCTAAAAATCAGATTCCAATATCTTCAAGTTTCGATCTAAAAAAATTAATTGCACTTCCAATAGAGATCACATCCGCTCTCACCTTTTATAGAGCGGATGTGCTGGAGGATAACGGGTTCCCCTCCAGATAAACTGGCAGCCTATTTACAATATCCTGAAAATTGGATTTATATGGCTAAGGAATTGAAGAAGAAGAATATCTTTATTTTTCAGCATTATACAGACCCATTTGAAATTTCTTCCATGAGTAATAGCATGTTTAATAAGAACATGGATTTCAACCGATCTGGTGAGGATTTTGATAATGCGCTAATTATCTCCAAAGAAATCAGAAAATTCGGATTAGCATTCAGAAATTCGGTTTGGGATGCTTCCGGTCAAGAAGCTTTACGTAAAGGTCAGCTTGCCATGATGTATACAGGCTCCTGGGGAGTCAGCAATCTTATGAGTTGGGTACCTGAAATGGAAGGAATGTGGCGAGCAACCGAATTACCTCTCAGCCTGTCAGGATATCAAGGTGGGGCTGCTGCTGGAATCGTCAATACCTCGAAGAACAAAGATTTAGCTTGGGAATATATTCAGTCAATAACAAATCTACTTAATCCTTCTATGGATAAGTCCAAGCAGCAATATTTAGGTGGACAGGACCTTATTCCATTAATCAACCAGAGTGTTAACAACTCATCTAGCTTATACCCCTCTCCTATAGACAATGATCTCGATAATATTTGGAACAGAAGGGTTATTATGATGATTGAATCGGACAATTCGGATGCAATAGACTTAAAAAAGACCGGTGAATTTATCGAACTTTTTACTGAAGCTGACCGTACACGACTTGCGAAATTTATTCAGCCTTAAGGGGTCTAGTAATGATATAGATCCAGTTTTCGTAGATCAAAGTGATGCTTGGTATGAGACGACGGGTCAAGAGTTCTATATTCTTAGGTTAGTTACGACGTGTCAGATATAGGCATTCCACATGCAGTAAGCAGGGGTGAAACGTTCGCCGTTTCGCTCCTGTTTTTTCTATGCTAAAAGATACACAAAGTCAAAAGCGTACCTCTTTCAGTACCCTCGGTGTAATCCTTGCGTTTTCTGTTCATTAAGGCTGATATCTAGTTGATTTTTACATCAAGTCAGCATAAGCTGCTCGCTTACACATTCTATTACTAGTTTAACGAACATTACGATATGAAAACAGCCATGCAGAAATAGTTAAATAATACTACCCAAGAAAATTGAACCGCTATTATTCATAACGTATTTTGTTCGTTCGGGGGAATCGTGAATCGTATTTCGCACAATTTCAAGCATATTGGCAAGTTTGCTTGCGGAAAATTCACCGTCCGGTCGATACCCAAAAGCCAGCAGTAACAACTCCAGCCCGCTGACATTCTCAGCACTTCTCCACTTGCAATCCATTGATCGGCAACTTCTTGTGCAATATCTGTTTCTGCCAAAGTTACTGCCACTACATAATCGGAAAGCATATAAAAATAAGCCGAATCGATCCATCGATTAAAATCAGCTTCAGTCATTGCTTTGGGGTCTGCGATTACGCCGGCAAAATACATGGCATCGTAATTCCCGGTGCTGTAAAGCTGCTCAGCCAAAGGTTGATTTTTTTTATTTTTCTTGGCGATCGGCTTCATTACGCCTGTAGCTACACCAAAAAGCGGTTCGTGCGCCCCATTGGATACGTATATTTTCTTGGTTCGTTCCTTGCCGAGAGCTTCAAGTTCCTGCATTACCATTTCGAAATTCATTGTCTGATACTTCCTTATTTTTGAATGATTTCATCCATTTTATCTTAACCACATGCTGTCCACTTTAGTTTAGCAGTTACTACTGGACAGCGATAGTGTACTGCAATTGGACAAAGATAAAAAAAAGAAGAGGTGGCTCCCGCCCCTCTTTACGTTCTTGAACCTAATGAATATTATGCTTTTTGAAACTACCACCTTTAACTTCTGCTACATCATATACGGTAACAAAGGCATTGGGGTCAATTTCATGAATGATTTCTTTTATTTTACTTTCTTCCAAACGGTTAATGACACAAGTAATTTCTTTGAATTGTTCATTGGAGTAACCGCCGTAAGCATCACTATATGTTGCTCCACGACCTAATCGATCACGAATAGTTTCTACCATTAATTCGGGTTGATGTGTGATGATTTTAAAAGTTTTAGAACCGCTTAACCCTTCTTCTACAATATGAATGACTTTAGAAGCGATGAAATAAGCGATTGCTGATAGAATAGCCCCTTGTAGACCAAATACGGTTGATACAACAATAAAGACAAACATATTTAGAAATAATATGAGATCACTTGTCCCAAAAGGTAATTTTCGTGAAAGTAGTACAGCTAACATATCAATCCCATCTATTGCACCACCATTACGCAATGCTAACCCCATACCAAAACCGATGATAATCCCACCAACAACGGTAACTAATAATGTATCCCCTTGAATAATTGTTGGTACATGGTGCATAAGACTAGTTCCAATCGCTAGCGAAGCAATACCGATAACGGAATAAATTGCAAAGCTTTTACCAATTTGCTTATATCCTAACCAAACAAAAGGGATATTAAGTACTCCAATTAGTAGCCCTAACGGTAATCCAAATAGTTGTGAGCCAACGATACTTAGACCTGTCACACCACCGTCTGAGACGTTGTTGGGTATTAATACTGATTCTAGGCCATATGCAGCTATCAGAGCCCCAATAATAATCAATAGTACTCTTGAGAGTATCATCAGTTTATTTGGTTTTTGTTTTCTTATTACCTTCATTTACTTTCCCCGATTCAAATTAATTTTTATTTCGTTACTACATATATTTTTAATCCCCTAAACTTATTGCAATGCAAAGGTGATCCATTTTTCTTGAAATCGAAGAACCGATAGAAAATAGTCTATAATAAATATTACTATTTTGGCAAGCTGAACAACATCTTCCTGATACAACATCAAGTAACGTCAGATCAAATAAACTGAACTTTCTATAAGCAAATAACCGCAAAAAAACGGACTTCCTCGTGAGAAGTCCGTTTAGTTTTTGTCTTATACAAACTCAATTCTATTATAGCACTATCAGGCTAAAGCGCAGTCAGCACAATCAGGAAACATTTCTGCGCTTCAGAATATGGTAGACATTACTCGACATGCCGGACAGGATGCCTGCAATGGGGAATACGGTCCAATTGACATCCCAGCGCTGATAGACAAAGCCTGTGAACAGGAAAATCACCGTCGCCAAAGGCCACAACACAGCCCCCACAACTCCCACAAATCGGTCCTCTTCCTTCTTCTCTGCAGTGATATTCGGCTCCTCCAGCAGTTTCGTATAAGTTCCATGAATATTCCCGTAATAGACAAACAGAAACACTGCCACAGCTGCAATTACCAGAAAGGCAGCGACTCCAAATGAGGCGAAGTCATCGTTGACGTATGAAGCCGCGAAGATAAAGACCGGCGACAGCACGCACAGACAGACGCCTGTAATCAGAGAAAGGCGGTAAGTCGGAGCGTAAAGGACTTGGCTACGCTGAAGTGCCATCTTGAGCGCATAAGGCAGCTGGAAGCCTTGCTCCAGACTCTTGAAGCGCTCAAGCTTCATTCCGCTGTGAACGAACATCCCAACGGCCACGGCGATCGGCACGATCATTCCGACCAGCCCCAGCATCGAACCTTTATCGGCCATATCAGCATTATTTTCAAACAATGTACTAAGAACAATCAACAGTGCCACCCCGCATGCGCAGAGAAAAACGCCGATACCGGTCCATAATCCGGAGCTACGTCTGGCAGACGCATAGGCGTACACCTCATCTTCCGTCAGCACAGGCAGAGCCTGTTCGGGTCCGGCTGGACGGATGCCGAGCTCGGCTGTCAGCTCCTCTATATTGCCGAATTCCGAAATAACGATGCCGATCGCCTCATTCTCCGACTTGCCATCACACTTCAGCTCCAGGTACTTCTCCTCCATCCCAGACAGCAACTCCTGCTTCAGATGCTCCAGTTCCGAGGTCTTTGGCAGACCAGCGAACATATTATTCAGATATACTATGATCGTCTCCATGCTCTATCATCACTCCCTGATAAATTGGTTTACAACCTCTTGTGTAACCTTCCATTCCTCGCATTTCTCCTTGTAATAGGCGAGACCCTGCGGGCTAATCCGGTAATATGTGCGTCGCTTGCCGAGGCTCTCATCCTGGTAAAAAGATTCAATGTACCCATTCTTCTCCAGCCGAGTGAAGGCGGAATACAGCGTTGTCTCCTTCATGACATACTTCTCTTGCGTCAGCTGCCTGATATTTTTGGAAATTTCGTACCCGTAGGATTCCCCGTCCAGCAGCATGTAGAGGATCAGCGTATCATTGTAGCCACGTATAACATCACTGCTGATCAAAAATGGTATCCCCCTTGATTACTTCATCTGTCGTAGTAGTTGCAGTATAACACAATTACTACGACAGATGAAGTAGTTAACGGTAAAATAGGTAAAAAAAATTCCGAACCGGGATCAAGGTGCGGATGAGCTTGCTTTTTATGATCGTTGTTCACAACCTAAACGACCCTTACGAGGCTCGCCGGGTGTCCTATTATTGTCTATTTTTCAAGATATGCTACGTTTTTGAAAGGATCATTTAATTTTTGTAATAGCCACCGTCCATTGTAGTTGTTGTAAAATGTGTTGAGTACTCGTGGTAATTTCGCACCTTGGTTATCTTCCTCAATTGGTAACTTGAATCACTAATGATTGAACATCAAATATATTCGGGGTTTTTGGAATCAAAATAGTTCATGTTTATGACGACTTTCCCCTTGGTGTGTCCTTCACCAAGATACCGAAGAGCCTGAGGAACTTCGCTTAATGGATACAGTCGATCTATAATAGGTACTACTTGGCCAGCCTCGAACAACTCTTTCATAGTATTTTGATCGTTGCTGTTAGGTTTGTGTATAAGGACACCCATTCTCTTTTTTTCGATCATTGAAATGAGAGGCCCTTGGAATATAACCTGGAAAATTCGGTTCATGGAACCTCCGACCATGACATAAGCGCCTTTGTGACGTAGTATACGCTTGTACTCGTAAACCGACCGATTTCCCACCACATCAAGGATCAGGTCATACTGTTGCCCTTTTGTGGTGAAATCCTCTTGTGTATAATCAATGACGTGGTCGGCGCCAATCGAACGTAGCATCTTCAATTTCAGCGTCGTGTCGACACCTGTCACTTCTGCTCCGATAGATTTAGCATACTGAATAGCAAATGTACCTACACCTCCTCCAGCACCATTAATTAATACCATATGTCCTTTCTTAATCTGTCCTTTATCACGCAATCCCTGTAACGCAAGGACAGCCGCTTGGGGAATGGCCGCTGCTTCCTCGAATGACATACTGGCTGGCTTTAGCGATAATGCACTCTCTTGAGCACATACATACTCTGCAAATCCGCCCCACCCACATCCAGAGATGTCCCCGAATACATCCTGCCCTGGCTGATATTGTTTTACATCTCTGCCAACGGCTACAACCCGACCTGCTATGTCAGCACCTAGTATGTTGTGTTTGGGTTTTAGAAACCCTCCAAGGCGGGATACGAACGGTTTCCCTCTTAGCAGATCCCAATCCCAGGAATTTACGGATGCAGCATGTACTTGAATCAGAACTTCATTGTTCTTAGGAGCGGGCTTCTCCACCTCTGCAAGTTTCAGAACGTCAGTAGAACCATATTTGCTGTATATAATCGCTTTCATCGAGAATTCCTCCCTTTAGATATATCGCATCTTCATCCATTACCGTGAAAATTAACATATCTACTGTAACGGACGGACTTTCGAACATACTGACATCATACTGCTGTAAATACTCAGTTGCTGTAAGTCCCTACTTATCTTTATGCTGCTCTTTGTTCAATACAATCACCTAATCATCATTTTTGTTATTAACATATTATTATCAGATGTACACTAGCATCCAGTCTTAATTCCCAACTATTATACATTTCGTAGATATCTTAAGAGGAACGGTTGAAGCCACGTTTTATACTTATTCGCTCCGATACCAACGTTATCGTCAATAAAGAAAATACAACAACTGACGCCTGTTGATTAACTAAATTAAGGGAACATAATATTGAAAAAAAGGTCGTTCTTCCAGTAAAATCAATTCCACCACAGAAGTTGATTTGAAAGAGGCGACCTCATGAAAAAGTCTACCACGTTCACTACCTCAGTTCGAACCCTATTGACTGAAGACGATGTGAAAGAAATTATGAAAGAATTAAAATACGAGGATATTACAACCAAGTTTACATCAACCCAACTCCTGCTCTTTTTTATGAATGCGGCTTTAGGTCAGTGGGATAGCTACCGTTCAGGCGTTGGACAAGCGGTAACAAGTGGCTTAATCCCTGTTTGTTATTCTACCTTTTCTACCAAAGCCAGTGAGGTTCCCTACGAACTATTCAAACACTTGTTTAATCGACTTATTTCAAAATGCAACCGGGAAACGAAACATCATTTGGACATTCCTAAGAATCTGTTACTCGTGGATTCAACGCCCATCACTAATCTGTCAGCAAGCGTATGTTTGCATGAAAAACCTCCCATTTGGTTTGGAAGTGGATTAAACTAAATTTAACTGCCTCTTGCAATAAACTCTCTGACTTTACGAACATGCGAGATTTCAATTTTTCCGCTAACTCCTTGGAGATGTTGTTCAGAATCATTCCACCAAGGCGATCCTTTCAGCAGCCCGAGATCAAATATACGCTCCCAGCTTTCTTCCTTCGACATGCTCAGTTCGTTCCGATAAAAGGTATCCCACTCAACTTCATCTAAAGCTAAGAAGCTATCATTTAGAACACTATGCCATGCATCAAAATCGGATAATAATACTTGTAAACTCAGAATCTCTACTTCGAGGCTTACAGCATGAGTACCTCCGTAAAAATGACCACTTCTTCGAAGATCAGGCTTCTCTGTCCATAGCCATATTGGATATTCGTCAGGATAGTGGGAAAGATGCTTCTTCATTTGTTTGATCATCCAATGGTAATCCTCAAGTATTTCTGCCCAGATGAAATCAGGGTTACCGACCAAGTAACCAACTTTCTAGGCATTCTCCCACGCTTCTATCGTTTGATTTGACGTAGCAAACACCTGCCTGAATTTGATATCTTTATTATACGAAAAACAACATCTTCCACACGAATAGATTGCGCAAAAGATGCTTCTAAATTGAAATCCGTTCTTGCAGAATATAAGGGATAATATTCGAAGTTGCAAAGGTGACGTAATTGTCCTGAAGAAGCGTAAGCCATCTAATTTCAACAGCGATCGAAAGGACAATCCGTAATCGCAGCGGTATCCTACACAAATGTGCGTGGAATTTTTCAGTGCCCTCGGAGTAATCCTGGTGTCTTCTGTTCATTAAGGTTGATGTCTAATCGATTTTTACATCAAATCAACATTTCGAGTCTATATCATATCGCAGATGAATCCTTCGTAAAATTGACATTCGAATTTAATTGTCGTAGAATAAATTCCAGTCAGTTTAAAGTACTTTAATTAAAGTACTTTAATTAAAGTGCTTTTATAAAAGTGTTTTACAGAAGGGAAGTATACAGTGAAATTCACACAATTTTTGAAATCCAAAGGGGCAATTGCTTCGATTTTTATGGGTGTGTTCTATGCCGCTGCGATGCTCGGTATTTTCTTACCAGGATATACGGCGCTTCCAGGGAACATGGATGATTTAAAAATCGCTATCGTTAATGATGATGCAGGTGAATATGGGGCTAAGATTTCGAGTCAATTTACAGAAAGCTTACCATTCAAAACGATAAAAACCGATGTATCGAATAATAAGGCTATGGATGAATTAGAGCATAATAAGTTAGCTTTAGTTGTCCATATTCCAGAAGAATTCTCCGCTAATGTTCAAAGTGGCGATGTATCCTCGAGTATTGATTTCACAGTCAATGAAGCTTCTGCCACAATGGTATCTTCAGCGATGTCTTCTGTTGTAGGAGAAATTAACAAACAATTAAGCGCAAGCTTCTCTCAACAAACCGCACAAGGCGTGTTAAAGAACTTTAACGTACCAGAAGAACAAGCAGCAGCACTTGCTGCTCAAATAGAAAACAGTTATGTAGGAAATTATGTTGTCATCAATGATGTTCCAGATGGTATGCACAACAACATGTTACCCATGTTCTTAACCATGGCTGGTTATGTTGGTGCAATGATTGCTGCATTGCAATTAGTTGCTTCATTTAAAGCGAGCCGAGGGAGAGCAAGTAAGACTAAATTATTTATTTTCGTACAATTAACTGCCTTGATAATCGCTGTATTATCAGCAGTCGTTGCCTTAGCCATTTCATTCTCTATTGCAGATGTAGAACTATCATTACTTTTACCAGTCGCTGCTCAGCAAATTCTAATGTATATGGCTGCATTTAACGTGTGTGCGATTATGGTCTTCTTACTTGGTGAAGGCGGTATGATTTTAAATATTCCAATCCTATTAATGCAAACGATCGCCAATGGTGCTACTATGCCTCGTGACATGATGTATACACCTTATGATTGGTTCGGCCGCATCACACCGATGTATTATTCTGTACAAGCTTATTTGGCACAAATGTTTGGTTCTATTAGCCCAGCACCATTCTTATGGGGATTAGCAGCCGTATTTATCGGTGCTATGCTGATTAACATTGTAATCGTCCGGTTTGTTCATAAACCAATGCCTGTGACTAAAGAAACTGTACAAACTATTGAAGTTATAAATACAGCTGAAATACCCGCCTAAGTTTGGTAAGATGTAATTAGCCAAAAGATTAGGAGTGGGTTTGTGATGTCAATTCAAATTTATATATTAAGTAAGTTAATGGATGAAAATAATTATCCGTATAAATTAAAGAAGGAACTATCCTCCCCTATTCCCTTTGATAAAATGGGTAATCTATCTGAAAGCAAACTGTATTATCACTTTGATTCCCTCTCGAAACAAGGTTTAATTGAACAAGTGGAGATCATTAAAGAAGAACATCGCCCAGACAAGCAGGTATTTTCCATTACTGATAAAGGACGTAAACAGCTCCCACTCAAAATTTATCAGTTAATAGAAAATGCAGAAGTCATTTCAGATATGATTGTCGGTCTTGTGTATCTTCGTTTTGTAGAAACTGACAAAGTGATTCCTATGATCGAGAAAAAAATTGAACAGTCGCTGATAAAAAAAGAATATATGAATCAAATTTATCATCAAATTAATGTAGATGATTCAGTTCGTGAAGTAGTAGATTTCATAAATAGCTACTCTGGGTCTCTATTAGAGCAATCCACCCATTGGTTGGAAGTTCTTTTAGAAAAGTTAAAAACGAAGACCATATAAAAGAAGAATGCCTTGGATGACACATCGTCCAAGACATTCTTCTTTTTTATCTCACCTTTTACTAAGGCCCTTGTTTTCTCCATTCAAATATTTCGTGGGGTAGACAAATAATGACTCCTGTAACGTACAGGAGTCATCTCTTATCAGCCTATTAATCATCAATAACTTATAGCCCATGTTTGATTCTCCTGTGTTATGGTTGTTGTGGTGACTCCATTTTACACGAATCTCTTATGAGCCGCTTTTTATCCGTACTACTTCATATTACAATCCGGCATTCAACGCTCGGTACATCATTGCGACGAACTGTGCACGTGTCACAGGTTCATCCGGATTAAATTTACCGTTATCACCTAATACAATCTCTATTTTTGCAAGTGCTGCAATGTAAGCATAGCTCCAATGCGTTGAAGGCACGTCTTGGAAAGTACTTATTCCACCTAGTTCTACCTTAAGGGCAAGCGCCACAATTTTTGCCATCTGTGCACGAGTCAGCGATTCATTTGGATTAAATCTACCCTTTGACCCATCTACAATTCCTGCTTGTTGCAGTGACACAACGGCTTCTAGTACGGATGGCTTGGTGATACATCAGAGAAAGATACCGGCTCACGTGTTGCTTCGAACTCGAAAGCACGCATGAAGATCAAGGCCATATGTTGGCGCTGGATTGATTCATCCGGATGAAACGAACCGTCTGGATACCCCGTAATAATCCCTTGACTAGCCAATTCCTCAATCATTCCTTTAGCCCAATGTCCCGAAATATCTTCAAAAGTCACAACCGGAAGTTCTGATTTTGGTCCATCTGGGGTTGGCTCTGGTTCTTGACCCGGCTTCGGTGCTGGGGAAGTGTTTGCAATCCATTTCGCATACAATTTTGTATCTTTTGTTACACGATCCGTTAGAAGATCCCACTTTTGGGTCAATGCAACATCTTGATACCAGCCTCCAAATATAAATCCTTCCTTGGTGGGGGTTGGTAGCTCTGCTAGTCTTGAATCATTCGCTACAGACAGATTGACTACAACGTTTCCCCCATTGGTTTCAAAATACATCGTTGAATTTTGTGGTACTGTTGGAATATAACCACCTCCATTACTTCCAGAGGAACTATTATCAATCCACTTCACATACAACGTCGTATTCGCTGTGACCAGATCCTTCGTAAAGATCCATTGCTTTGCTAATGTTATCTCTTTATACCAACCACCAAATGAATAACCTTGCTTCGTAGGTGCAGTCGGTTCGGTAGCCGTTTCATTGTATGATTTATTCTGAGGCGCTACGACACTTCCTCCATTTGACTCAAAAGACAATGTATATTGATTAATATCCCATGCTGCATAGAGTATGACATTAGCTGCGCTTATATTGAATGTATCATTCGCAGCATAGCTTGTCCCACTTCCATCTACTTTTGTATTCCAACCATTAAACGTAAATCCAGTTTTCACTAGACTTCCAGTATTATCAGCTACTGTTACACTATTCCCAATCTCATAGGGTTGACTATCTATGGGCACAAGTCCTCCAGTAGCTCCATTTCCGTCGTAGCTTACTCTATATTTGAGGATGTTGAATGTAATGGTAATCGAATTACCTGCATCATCCGTAACAACAAGTACATAGGAGTCTTCAGCGTCAACAGACGAGCCGCTTATAAACGAACTGCCGTTCAATGTTGCGGTACCTTCATAAAAAGTAATTGTTAGTAAGGAATCGTAGCTCTCTCCATCTTTTACACCGATAACGATCGGAGCTGTCATATCCAGAATAATACTAGCTTGAGCTGATCCACTATTACCCGCATGGTCGATAAATCGTACATAAACTGTCTTACTGCCATCTCCTGGTCGCAATGTATAGTTCATGCTTGCTCTATATTTTTTTTCATCTGACCATTTAAGATCATCATAAGAAAACTGTACACTATCGACATCCGTCACTCCTGCTCCTAATGTAAAATTAAGAGTTACATCTTGACTTGTTGTATACGCGGTTCCAGAGTTAATGACGACAGTACCTGTTGGTTTTACTGTATCTAGCGTAATAGTTGAGTTATACTCTGGTGATTCATTGCCTGCTCCATCAATGAGTTGTATCATAACTGCTTTTGCTCCATCTCTACTCCCAATATCCAGTAGGAAGCTACTATTGTAAGGAATCATCCATGACGGTGATCCAATCACTGTGTATTTGATATAAGCAATATCCGTTACACCTGCTGCAGGTGTTATATCAACGTATACGTTGGAGTTATTTGTATAAGCCCTACCATCATTCACAACGACCGTACCTGTTGGCTCTGTTGTATCCAAAAGGATACTACTCTGAATTTCGGTCTTATTACCTGCTCGATCAAATAAACGTACATATACCGTTTTATTTCCATTTCCAGCTGATAATGTATAGCTTTTAGTAGAACTAAAGGCTTCTACAACCGACCAACTACTATTGTTATTTGAAAATTGTACCCCTACCACATCTGTCACGCCACTACCTAAGGATAGATTAAGCGTTACATCAGGATTCGTTGTATACGCGATTCCATTATTAATAACAACAGTGCCTGTTGGCGCTACCGTATCCAGTGTAATGGTTCTTTGATATTCCGGCGATTCATTCCCAGCTCCATCAACAAGCTTAAAGGTCAGTACTTTTTCTCCGTCAACATTTCCTATACCTAGTATAAAGCTTGGTACATAAGACATCTTCGTAAATGGATTTCCATTAACTGAATATCGGATATGCGTAATATCATTTACACCCACATCTGGGGTTACTGAAACAGATACACCTATACTATTCGTATATTGGTTGCCTTGATTTACAATTACCGTTCCTGTCGGAGGAGTCTTATCTATTCGGAAATGAATCGTTTCTGATTGGCTTCCTGCTGTAACTGTTAGTGTATATGAACCTTCTACAGAAACCGGTGTACCACTCGGAAAAGCGACTCATTCAACGTTGCCGTACCAATGTTGAATTGTGGTATAACATTCGTTTTATATATTCCATCATTCTCAACGCCTGTTATTTCAATATTCTTCATCTCTGAATATGTAATAATTAATTGCGGTTTATCCATATAACCATTAAATTCTCCACTATTAATATAATGATTCATATTAGTAATATTTGAAGCTACGGCATCTGCATATGAAAATGCCGATAGAATAAGTGTTGCTTTTGGGGTAGTCTTAAGAGATTCCTCTATAATATAGCTAGTAATATCAATCGGCCCAAGTATCGGTGCATTATTAGAAACAGGGATACTTTGTGTTGACCCTATTGTCGGTTTTGGAACAGTGTTAGAATTAACAAACCCTGCAACCCAGGAATGATTGGTACTTGTTGATACTTTTAATGAGAATGGAACTATTGATTGAATATCAGCAGTTGTCACTGGGAAGTAGAGACTAGCGCTTTCAATTTCATATCCGGCAGGGATTGTTGGAAGAGTAAACTTTAACAAACTTTGAGCTTCTGTATTATTATAGTAAGCCCTGTATCCTACACTTAGAACACCCTCCCCATCCTCATCAAGAAAATGACCAGAGCTTTCATATACTAACGTTGTGTCCTCTGTTGCATAAATCGTCTGTGAGTCCCCATCTGCTGCAAAAGCATCCTCAATATAAAAAAATCCTATTATCAACGAACTTACCACTACAATCAGCAAACTTACAACCGAAACAAGCTTCTTTCTCACCACACACGCCCTTCCAATACTAGTTAATTTTCGCAAAGCAGTTCTTCGACTTTCTCTTAACTACTATACGTAAAAATATCTCCTCGTCATAGTGAGCGTTGTCATCAATTTTGTCATATGACAAAATATATTTTTATGTATAATGATTAAGAACCATCCATATTAGACATACAATATGTGTGGAGTAAACAGAGACACACAGCATGATCTAATTTCGGGACGCCTAACCCAGGTTGCTGTATAAAGAAACCTTTTTTCAAATAAGTTAAGGGCGCATGGGTGTATCGCAGCAAAGAAGCTCAAGCATCGGCAGGACAGCCGCAGACTTGAGCCTCTTCAATGTAATAACCGTGGATCGCTTTCCCGTTCCTATGCCGATTTTATTAATCGCCAAAAGTTCTTATAATGGTGTCAAACGGATCTAATTCCATGGTTTGCTTTCCATATTCCGTATCTATAGTAGTTCTTTGAAGTTGATCGCTATTGTTAATAACAACCAATATTTTACTATCCGGATAATAGGCACACTCTGTATATAAGTTATCCGTAAT
Organism: Paenibacillus sp. DS2015; assembly: GCF_050433705.1. Taxonomy (NCBI): domain Bacteria; kingdom Bacillati; phylum Bacillota; class Bacilli; order Caryophanales; family Paenibacillaceae; genus Paenibacillus; species Paenibacillus sp. DS2015. Next base: position 19,571 of record NZ_JBNPWS010000038.1, read on the forward strand.
GTACTTCGTTTCCTTTAACTCATTGCCCGCAAAGCGAATCATATTCAGCAGCAATCTTGTATTTTCAAAGCTGAATTCGAAAGAGGGAAGGTAGATCCCCTTTCCTTTACCGAAGGCATGAGTAGACAGCGTTATCATACCACTCTTTTCATCCACTACCGCAGCTGACCCATCGGTAAGATAAATGCTATTCTTTGGTGTTATGCTGGCTCCTTCAGGCATCAACCCATGCTCGTCCTTTACCACGTATGCCCATCTTCCATGAGCTACCCTTGCGCCTGTATCTTCATCCAGACCGAGAACATGTGCCATTCTGAAAAAGCTGTCGTAACCTTCAACCGCCGAAGGCTGGTTGATGCCAATAAAGGTACCGCCCTCATAAACCCATTGGGTCAGTACATCAACGCACTTATTGTCTTTCCAGTAATCCCCACCACTCCATGCTGAACCAGCAGAGCCGGCATTGATCACTACATCACATTCTTGTAGTACTCCCTGACGGATATCTTCAAAATCAATGAAGTGCACATCAATCGGTAATCCGGATAAAGCTTCAATAACATGAATCAAATCATGCATATACGTTTCATGGAAATGGCCGGACAATGTCCACGATCTTAATTTGCCCCAAGTGTGCAGAATGGCTACCTTTGTCTTCATTTGATAAGGTTTGCCTTTTTGGTGCAGCTCTTTAATTTCTCTGAATTCATTGGCAATCTTTTCGATATAATCGCAAAAATCCGGGTAAGGCTCTACAAGATGCAAATATCCACCCAGTCCAATCCGGTCAATAGGCTCCCGCAACAGAGCGCGCCGGATATTAATCCAATACTTTTTGGCATCAAGCGTAGGGTCCCCCCCCTCCATAAAGGTAGGAAGCCCGCCTAAGCCAATGGGAAACAAGTACGGATGCAGCCGAATCTCATGCGTATCCACTTTTGCACCGGAACACAGCCTTGCCTCAAAACCTGAGAACACACATTTAATCATCCCGTCAAATCCAAACTCCTCGAAGCGATCATTGTAAGGCTCCATGCCAACCCAGCTGTCATCATAGAAGACATACGCCAGCTTGTCGTGCCTATGTGCAATATCAATTAATTTCTTGCCAAATTCGATTACAAAATCATTAATAAATGCCATCCAATCCAGCTTGCGCTGCCTAGCCGGGATATGACTGACGCGATATTTCCCACCATTCACAAAATCCTCGGCCGTCATCGAATACCCATATTTCTTGGCAAACAAATCAAGTGCTCTTGAACTTACCGTAAAATCGTATGAGCCCCAGTCAGAGAACAGATGGCGATTACGCTCATTACTGCCCCAGATCCAGGAGAAATTATAAAAAAGGGATGTAAACCGAACAACTGTTGTTTCCTTATGACGGAGACACCAATCTTCCATCCAATCTAGCAGATAACTTTGCGTTTCTACATAGATGGGATCAATCTGCATTAAATGCTCTTTCTCCCAATTATTCGCGGTGTGATTGTACATAGAAATTTCTTCCCATATGCGGTAGACCATGAAGCTTACCGTGTATTTATGCCAAGAAGAAATACCGGTAATGACCACATTTCCCGATTCCCGATCATAATTCCACTGTTCTCTTGGAACTTCCTCACCGGTCGTTCTGTCACAAACCTGCCAATACTTAAGCGCCTCTTTGGAATCATTTATTCTGAATTGTTCAGCGAAAAAATCCTCCATCAAATAGACAGATAAATAATCTTGTACAGCTACTTTCGGATTTGTAATTAAGAAACACTGCTGCAGCTTATCAAGATTTTGGGACGCCCACTCGTTATGATCTCTAATGAAACAGATTGTAGAATAAATGCCGTACCCTGCGTTTATAATCTCATCTGACAACACAGTGCCGTCACTGTCACGGATGACATCGGCACCCCAACGTTCAGCTAATTCCAGGGTTAGTGCCTCATAACCGGATTCTCCCGGTAGTGTAAAGCTCCCCGTAGTTTGTTTAGACAACTTGAATTCCTCCTATTTAAGCATATCGGACAAGAAAGAGAGTGCTAAGCCTTGACCCCAGCCCTGTATCCAGTCTTTTGGAATATTACGATACCCTTCCCGATCTTTCATAACTGCTGTCCCGCCTGATACTCCCAGTACTCGTCCATCTTCGCTGATATTCTCAAGAACACCCTTCAGTGCCTTTTGCACATATTTGGTATGCAGCGGATTGCCGTTATTGATCATAGCAGCCGCAATACCGCAAGATGCGGATACTTCTTCATAGGACTTCTCGTCATCAAGTACCGTCCGCCACAAGCCGTTCTCTGTTTGGACAACCTTCAGTCCCGCGAGTTGATCCCGAAGCGAACACTCCACGTCCATGCACTGCGGATACAAATACCAATCTTTCAAAAGCATTTTCACTTGCGACATGGTATAAGCTCCCCAAGCATTCGCTCTCCCCCAGAATAATCCGGACATGTGATCCTGCTTGATATTATTGTAGCCATGGTACCAGAAACCGGTACTAGGGTCTTGCAGGTATTTGATATGCCAGTAATATTGATTTAAGGCATCCTGGATCATTTCCTGATCGTTTAATTTGGTTCCTACACGGAGCAGAAAAAATGCCGCCATAAACAATGTATCCGCCCATGCCTGTTCTGGAAAGTCATTCGCAACAGATACGGTATGCTGAAGAACATGGTCTCCAAATCTGAGCGCATCGTTCCGAATATAATCTACCTTGCTCATCACAATATCCCAATATTTCTGGTCCCCTGTTTCTTCATACAATGTGATCAACAAGTGGCCCATGGCACATGTGTTTACCGTCCAGTTCGGTAGGCCCAACTCGATATATTCATCTGTCCACTTAACAAGCATATCCAGATACTCTTTATTTCCTGTTGTTTTATAGGCTCTGGATACACCATAATAAGCCACACCGCAAGGCCAGTCCCACGTTAAATCCATCGCCATTGTTTTTCTGACAACTTTGTCGATGACTCCTAACATCTCTTCCCGGTCATAATCTAACTGAAGCAATTTTATTCTCCTCTCTTTCGCACACGCCTCCAGAGGCATCTGAGAGCTGTTCGCCCTATTGAAAGCGCTTTATTAACTCTATTGTAAACATAAAAATGGTCTAAATCTAAGCATATTCAAAGAAAAACTGCGCAATTTCAACCATTTATTTTTTGTCACAACTTGAAATTGGCATATCGTTAACCTATAATCAACTCAAATCAACGTATGGGAGCATCGAATATGCCCAGAAAAAAGAAGCCCGTCATTGAATACCGTCACTACAGCTTGCCGATAAACTTCCCTATCTTGCTTTTAAGCGGTGAACGTTGGAAAATTTCCGATATTAGAAGTGAACATCTCCATTTCCATAACCATTTGGAGATTGGCATTTGCCATTCGGATAGCGGGATCATGGAGATCAAAGGAGAATCAGTACCTTTTAAAGCTGGCGATGTAACCTTCATCCCTAGGTATCTTCCTCATACAACTTATAGTTCGCCAAATACAGCCAGTCTTTGGTCCTATATCTTTTTTTCACCAGAGGACCTCTTTCAACATTCATTTAAAAGTGCTCACAACAATTTCGAGCCGAATTTGTGGGTGGTGAAGGGAATGAACTGTATATTGAACAAGGAGCAACATCCCAAGGTTTATACACTTGTGACTTCGATCGTAGAGGAATTAAAGCAACAGAATCCTTACTACCAGGAAAGTGCCTACGGCTTATTGCTATCCCTTTATATAGAGCTCCTTAGAATTCATTCCAGGAATGAAAAATTGGTAGATCAAGAAACAGAGCATAGCCTGCACGGCGATTTTGCCATCTCTCCAGCACTGGAGTATATTACTAAAAACTATATGAAACCCATTGCTATCGATTTTTTGGCTGATCTGTGCCACCTAAGCACCACTCATTTCCGAAGAAAATTCCATGAAATTATGGGGACTGCACCTCTAGATTTCCTAAACAGCACACGAATTGAAGAAGCCTGCAAGCTGTTAAAAAGCACGGAAGATTCGATTCTTTCGATCTCCGAACAAGTCGGTTTCCTGTCCATTTCCAGCTTCAACCGCTGCTTCTCCAAGCTTATGAGAGAGTCGCCCAAAGAGTGGCGTAAAGGGGCACAATCCGAAGCGCAATCCGCGAAAGCGTCTATACTGGAGTTCACGGGATGGGTATAGGTTAGTAGTAAGTAACAAGATGGATGCTCTATTTTCCAATTAGACCAAAATGTAAAAATAAAGACGCTCCGGGGAGCGATTCCCGAGCGTCTTCTTTCGTTCCTTCATATCGATGAATCCACATGGGATGAGTGCTGAAGGAAGACTAAACTTAGATGTGGCTGTATCACCTCCGCAAACCTATTCAAAGGCTGCAACCACTTCAATCCATGCTGTCAAACGAGTCTAAATGGTCTCTGTACTGAGTGTGAATCCTTCGATCACTGCATCTTCATCGATCTCAATCAGAATGCATCGTCTCCCTTGAAAATTCACCTGTTTTACATACTTTAAATCCTGCGGGCTGACCGAAATCGTGGCTACCTTTGTGTCGATCTTAATCGATTTTGACGTAAATTTCGGCATAACGCTGCTTGCCTTCATTTCATAGTTCCTATCGTCGACGATTGTTTGGAATGCCAGTTCCACTTTTTCCGGTGTCACGTTCTCTACGCCACTCGCCGTCAGCACGCGTTCCACATCTTTATAATCCAACTTCGGTGGTTCTTCCTCATCCTCGTTGGTTTCGATTACCTGGTAGATTTCCTCGTACACCTGTGCGAGAGTGGTTACGTCGAGTTGTTCGCCCGCCACTTCCTTCACGATGTCTTCAAATATAGCCCTCTCTTCCAGTGCCGTCATGGATCTTTCGGCATTTAAGACCTGTCCGATGAAGTGCGGATCTGGATAATTCGATTTCGCCGTACAATACAGAATGCGGTTCACATCGGAATAGTTATCCGTCACGCTAGGGTAAAAGAACCCTTGCTCCGGCGAACTTAACTTGATAATCGGATCAACAATGACATTGTACTTAAACTCCCTCTCCACATAATCGAACAAGAGAGTTTTCTTTTGCTTCTCCGTGGAATTCACGCTGCATAGAATGAACGGATGCGCGAACATTTCGTCCTTCCCGCTCTCTTCGGCTTCTTCATTCCTGCCCTTGGTCGGTCGGAAATACTGTCCACGAGCAAACGTGACCACTGTATCCCGTTCATACTTGGCATCCACCAACATTTTATCCACCAACAGCAGCATCAGGTCCTTCCATTCTTCAGGATCACCTGTCACCAAAGCTTGGTGAAGCAGCACCCGCGTTGGCTCCTCTGCTTCCTCCTGAAACTTCAACTCGAACAACTTCTGATCCAATTCACCGGTCAGCAGTTTTTTGAAATTCCCCATATGCAGCTCCTGCTTCTCTCTCTCCACCAGAGCAAACGCCTGGCGTTCCCAATGATAGACCTCGTTGCTCTCCTTCATAATATACACGTTGAGAATGTCGTTAATATTCATCATATCGTGATCCAGCTTAAATTGCTTACGTATATGCGCGACTTCTTTCTTTATCATGGATTGTGAAACAGCTCCTAAGAAGTAATTTGGTTTTATCAGTATAACCGATATATAATCCCTTCGCTACGAAATTCAATGCTCACTGAGCCGTAAAGGAAATTCTTATGATAATGCGGTGGCAGAAGCGACATTTAAACTATAAAGACAGAATCAATCAATGACGTGAATTTTCACATGTTTGAACAACTAGCTCATGAACTGTTTGATTACGTCAATGGGTACGTAGCCACTTATAAAAGTTGTTCAATTTAGTGTTGACAGTCCAATATCATCTGATCTAATCAACATCATAACGATTCATTTATTCTAACAAATGGACAATAAGGTCATACATCGGTTAGCAAAGCGCCAACTGATGTATGACCTTTAAATGTTACTACTTTGAAATAAATAACTAGATCATGCCGGATTCTTTTAGTAATCTCTCGATCATAGTAGCTACCTCAGCTCTTGTAATTAACGATTTTGGTTTCAATGCACCACCATCTCCACCATTCACGATTCCCGCATGTAAGGTTAAAGCTACATCATTTTGGGCCCATGCTGCAATCTGACCTGAATCCGCAAATTTCTCCAGAGCATGAATATCTACTTGAACGGTCAATCCGGTAATTTTCATCGCTCTAGCCAGCATACTCATTGCTTGTTCTCTTGTAATTGTATCCGTCGGTTTAAAGCTTCCATCCGAATAACCATTAATAATTCCATACTTATATGCTGCCTTCACATAGTCTAAGTACCAATCCGATTGATTAACATCCGAGAATGGTGCAGTGCCTGGCTCTACTTCTATCCCCAGTGCACGAACAATAATGGCAGCAAATTCTGCTCTGCTGATGAGCTTATCTGGTTGAAACAAACCATTACCCGTGCCACTTATAATCATTCTGGAAGCCATATTGTTGACAGCATCTTTCGACCAATGATTCTCCACATCTACGAACGATACTGGATTCCATATCAAAGCATATATACTATTGGATAGGCTATGAATGGCTGCAAAATTTTTGCCGTTCATACGTTCGATCTTCGTAGGAACATGACGGAGAGTTCCGTCTTTTCCAATCACCACAGCAGTTGAAATTTTACTTATGTCTGTTCCATCCGGCAAAGCAATGAAACGTTCAATATAAACCTGAAATTTGGAAAGTTCAATTTTTTGATTTCCAGAAGCTACATACACACTAAAATGTACAGGTGGCACAACAAGTGTATAACCACCAGTTTTCAGTGAGTTTGCTACAAGCTTCTCTTCCTCAGTAGTCAACTTAGAAATTTCAATAGACAATGCAAGTGTCTCCAACGATTCAACAGCTAATTGCTTAGCAATGATGTCCATATCAATTTCTGACGTAGGCAATCTATACTGACCATCTCTAGTTGACAGTACAATAATAATATTCTTTCGCGCCAAATCTTTAACCAATTGACCATTCAATAATAAAGTGACCTTATCTACATCGAGATCCAACGGAATTGTAATTTGTGTGTTTGCTTCATTGCCCAACATTTGCAACAATAATTGTGCATCGATAGATACAGTTGCAATATCCTGACCATTTTGCTTCGTAATCTTCAGAATACCAATCTTTTCTTGGCGATCATTCACTTTAATATTAATATATGGTACTGTGCCGTCCGACGACTCCGTAATATATTGTACTGCGCCATTCGACTCCGTACCATTACCACTAGGAGCTCTGTATGTCCATTTCGCATATAGTGTTACATCGTTTGCCGGCATGAATTCTGTGAGAAAATCCCACTGATTCACAGTACCGGCTTCCTTATACCAACCGCCAAAGCTATAGTTTAATCTTGTAGGAGATGTTGGGGCTATGATCTTGCTGCCATAAGTTGCAGTAATGACGCCAACCGTACTCCCAAGTTGGCTATCAAAGTTTACTGAATAACTATTCACGCTATACTGTGCCTTCACCGTTAAGGCACCAATAACATCCCCCAAAGCAACATCCCATCCTGTAAATGTGTGCCTACACGGCTTGGATTCGTAGGGGCTGTTGCTCCGCTTCCATGGTTCACCATCTCCGTTTTCAGCACGGTTCCATCCCAATCCTCGAATATTACCGCGTAGCTGTTCAGTATCCAGTTCGCATATAGCGTTATATGATTTGCTGGGATAGTTTCTGTTGCGAAATCCCACTGACTCTGTGTTTCAGCTTCTTTATACCAGCCACTAAAGGTGTAACCCACTCTTGTAGGATCTGTTGGAGCGGTGATCTTGCTGCCATAATTTGCAGCAGTAATGTCATCAACCATACTGCCACCTTGACTATCAAAAATTACCGTGTAACTGTTCACGCTATACTGAGCCTTCACCGTTAAGGCACCAGTAATATTCCCAAACGCAACATCCCATCCTGTAAATGTGTGGCCTACTCGGCTTGGGTTCGCAGGGGCTGTTGCTCCACTTCCGTGGTTCACCGTTTGGTTTTTCAGCACGGTTCCATCCCAATCCTCGAATATTACCGCGTAGCTGGCTAATGACCATTTCGCATATAGCGCTATAGTATTTGCTGGGATAGTTTCTGTTGCGAAATTCCACTGATTTATGGAGCCTGCTTCTTTATACCAGCCACCAAAGGTGGCATTCGCTCTTGTAGGCGGTGTTGGAGCACTGATCTTGCTGCCATAATTTGCAGTGATGTCAGCAACCGCACTGCCACCTTGACTATTGAAAATTACCGTGTACCTGTTCACGCTATACTCAGCCTTCACCGTTAAGGCACCAGTAATATCCCCAAACGCAACATCCCATCCTGTAAATGTGTGGCCTACTCGACTTGGATTCGTAGGAGCTGTTGCCCCACTTCCATGGTTCACTGTCTCTGTTTTCAGCACGGTTCCATCCCAATCCTCGAATGTTACGTTGTATGATGAAGGTCCCGATGTTAAATGACGAAGAATCCATGTATCATAAGAAACAGCACCACTTATTTTTTCATTTGCTATATATGATAATTGACCATCTACATCCTGAAACAAAAATCCAATTGCGGAATTGCCCTCTAATTCAGGATAATTAGGAGTTGATTGATTTTGTAGAACCCCTGCATTGTTATATTGTTTAAGGTAGTGATTATTTACTATATTATCATTAAAAGAATAACTTAAAATAAATCCATCATCAGAAATGATAGGTTCATTGACGGCTCCCCATGTATAAAGGGTATCAACAAACATTTCATTCGTGTACGGTGTACCATCAGCATTATAGATACGATAATAAATACTGCGGGTAGGATGGTCATTAACATCTGCTCCAACTTTTTTGTGATAAACAAATAAAAACTTATTGTTAGAGAGCGCTTTTACATACTGATTGCCATTTGGAGTTTCTGTATTTGTGCCATATACAAAGCTATTCTGACCTCCTACTTGTATAGGAGTTGTTCCCGTGTCATTGAAAATCATTCCAAGATAAGTAGTATTATAATATGAAATAGATATCATAAATTGTCCTGATTTGTTTGCTGCAATACGGTGATTGTACTGTGAACCTGATATACCAGCCAATCCAGTAATGGAAAGTTGATTCGCATCTACCGCAACTCCTGTTGTCGTAAATCTACGTAGAGCATAACTCCCCTCATTGGTATCCCATACAAATGCTAGATTGCCATTCGACAACTCGGTAACTTCTGTAAACCGATTAAGTGATCCAGGAGAAGAGTTAATTTTAGTTGGTGCAAGCACTTGAGTACCCGATTGATCAATTATTTTAAAATACGTATCAGTCAATCCATTCGAACTAGAACTGCTATACCAATAGATTAGAATATTACCATTTGAAAGCCCTTAATAAAAAATGTCCGGAGGAATATTTGATGTTGTAGGCGATACTGGTTCAGAAGGTATGGTGTCAACAGTACCGTTAGAATGAACAACCGAAAAATATTGTTTAACAGTATTCATCTCTTGATTTTCAGCCCAATCAAACCAAGGTATAAATAATTTATTCCCCACAACTGCTGGAGTTGCAGTTAATAATGAATCTAGATCATCTGTAATTTCCATATCGATACGATTTGTACCCATATCTAATGAAATTGATGCTGTTGCTTGACTAAACGGAAACATAGGAAGTATCAGTAACACTACAAATAAACACCGTATGTACTTAATAAAAGTTTTCAAAATCTCACTCCTTCATTATAATAGCCGTATTCTCAAAGATTAACCCGGGTATTGACGCAGCTGCATACATAGGTGAAGCCAAAGGTTGCAGTAACAACTGGAGACGAATTCAGTTAAATAACACCATATTTCTACTTTCTCTTAACAACAATACATATAAATCTCTCCTCGTCATAGTGAGCGTTGTCATCAATTTTGTCATATGACAAAATGTATTTTTTGTGAAATAATCCAACATTCAATATTCGATACCTCACGACCTCTATTATCCAACGCAGCATCCAATGTTTTACCGCCTTTTCCAAATCCGGGGGAGCCATTCCCGAGCGTCTTCGTACGATACACAAGGTATTTCAACCCTGTATCATTTCAACATGAGTAAGCCACTGACTCCACACGTGTGGAGTAACCATTCTTCCAATAATAGAAACTGAGCATTCGTTTCTTAATTAAGTTAATCCCTAAGTTATAAAAAAGGAAGACAAAAATACGGTAGATACTGTTTTAATAGTACCTACCGCATTCAAGTAACTTTAAACTTCTACTCTATATCTAATGAAAGACCGAGACTCACGTTCAGCATGCGCAAGATCATGAGTAACGACTCGGCTCTCGTAGCCGTAGCGTTAGGCTTGAATGAACCGTCACCAGCGCCTTTCACGATACCACTATCAGATAATGCGTTAATCGCATCCTCTGCCCAGCTTCCAGAAACATCGCTGAACTTCGTTGGATTTGATGTTGAAGTTGTGTTCATGACTTTCGAAATCATAGCCACAATTTCGGCTTTAGAGATGGTCTGATTAGGCTTAAATGACCCGTCTGAGTAGCCGTTAATAATACCACTAGATTTTAAAGCGTTGATTGCATCTGCCGCCCAATGACCTTTGGAGTCCTTAAAGTTGGAATTACCCGTAGGCTCTAAACCAAGAGCTTTCACTAACATAGTCGCAAATTCTGCTCTAGTTACTGTAGCGTTTGCATGGAATGATCCATCCGCATAACCTTTGATAATCCCAAGCTTAGTCGCTAATTCGACTGCTTTAGCTATTGGGGAATCTTTGGGCACATCATTGAATGCTACTGCAGGTACAGAGTTTGCCTTTTCTAATAGAGCCTTGATTACATCGATATTTACCTTCTCGTTGTAGAATGGCTTAGGAGTTGCTGTTGGTGCTTGTGTTGGTGCTTGTGTTGGTGCTTGTGTTGGTGCTTGTGTTGGTGTTGCAGTAGGTGTTGAACCCGGACCCGTTGAAGGGTTACTAGTTGGAGGGGTAACTACAACTGGTGGTTCAACAACCACTGGTGGTGCAAGATCAACAGTAACTTTGTAATCTTGGTACGATTCATCTTCGGCATAAACTGTGTAGGTAACAGGATGTGTAAAGTTATTCAATGTTACACCAGACTCCTGTGTAATATCTCCTACCTTGACAGATGCTCCTGTAGTAGTGAAGTGCGATGATAATGCAGTTAAATCTACATTAGAAGGTACTAGTACATCTACTGTCTTATCAGCCTGATTGATTATCCCAGATTTATTCAAAACTGAGAAAGTGCCTAAATCCTTCGATGAGTTTGGTGTCGGTATTACTGCTGCGCGACTTACATTAACCAAGTAATCTTGATACGATTCATCTTCTGCGTAAACAGTGTAGGTAACTGAACTCGTGAAATTATTCGATGTTACACCAGACTCCTGTGTAATATCTCCTACCTTAACAGATGCACCAGCAGAAACAGTGAATATTGATGCTACATCATCTAAGTCGGTATCAAAAGGTACCCTTACATCTACTGTTCTATCATCCTGATTAATTGACCCCTCATTTCCTAGCAATGAAAATTGGGTTATTTGCTTCTCCGAACTCGGTGCCACTACTTTAACCAAGGTATTAACAATAATAGGTGACCCACCTATATAATCATTACCTGCTTTAACAGTACCAATATAGATGTTTAGCGAAGCAACATAACTACCTAAAGTGTCTAGAGAATCTAAAGTGACTTGATATAAAGGTCCATCCTTAAAAGGAATATCTGAATACAAGTCTAAAACTAAATACTTCGCACTAGGCGATGACATGTTAAGTATATATGGAGTATTCATATACACATCTTCTCTAGCTACAAGCGGTTTGTAGTACCCCTCTGTATACTCATCATCCTCGTCAATGTAAGACTCCACAGAGAACTCCGTTGGATTAAACTCCAAAGTGGTTTTAATCCTATTGACGCCATTTTCGTTGATATTGGTAGTACCACTAGCTGATACAGTAACTACAACAGGCTCTCCAGGTTTGTAGGAAGCCTTGTCCGTGGTTAAACTTAGCGTCATATTGGGAAGTACGTTGACAGTCACCAAGTAATCGTGAGTACTCGCATCGGATACACTGTGTATTTTATAAAGTACGGGCGAAGAAAAATCAACAGCATCAACATTAGATTTCTGAGCAACCCCATTAATCTCAGCGTAAAATCCGTTGTGACTGAATTGAGGCTTAATGTTGGTTAAGTCTGTACCGTATGGGACAGTAACCTCAACACTATCGGTATCATTATTAATTTTCCCAGCAATTCCATTAATACTGAAATTCATGAGATCGTTTGAAGTAGGTAATTCTGAAGCGTACCCCTTTACCGTGTAATTCCGGTATGTCCCATCCCCAGAGGTTACTTTGAATATCATAGGATTGTAAACATACCAGGAATATGACCCAGGGACTGGCCAGTCCTTGACCCCATTATTATAAGAAATCGAGGACCCATCTGAAATGGCAAGATTAATATAATAGGGTGTTTGCCCCAAATTAGTACCAGGCGGTAGATAGAAATCAACAGTACCAGTATTATCACTGTAGTTTACAATCTTACCTTCGTATTGGCCCAAGTTAATATAATTAATTACGTTTGTCAAAGCAGGTGTTTCATCGCCCCCGTCCGCTGAAACCAAACTACCAAACATTGAAAAAACTAAAATAAGTGCCATAAAAACTGATACTAAACGCTTTGAACCATTTCTTATCATGTAGTTACCTCCGCTGAATCTATTTATATTGTCGCTATGCTGTAGTTAAAGCATGCGTTAACATACGAGATGTTCCATTTAAAAATTTTGTCGCATTCACTACTCTCCGCCTTGAAAAGTTTTTTCATACTAACACTGCATCTACAAATAACATATCCCCGATTTTTGGGGGGGAGGTGTGAAATTTTAAGATATACCTCGTAATACTATAATCTTTATTTTTCAGCATGCTGCTGCACATCGAAGCCACCCCCAGCAAATGCTTTGCCACCTCCAACAAACAACCCATTCAATCCACCTACTACCATCAACATCACTAACATGATGGAAGTTCCTTTCTTATAAACACTTTGCACACCATTTCCCCTTTCAAATATTCAACCTATTCGTAACAAAGACAAGCATAACAAACCCCAATGACAGCAGAATGACAAACTTCGGCAAAAAAGGCTAAGGAGCCAATGGTTAAGTCCCCGCTTCAGAAAGTACTCTTAACACCGTTTTGTGAAGTCTGCCCTGCTCCACGGGCTTCACTATGTAATCATAGGCATTCACTTCGAATGCATCCGATGCATATTCTTTATAGGACGTGACAAATACTAGCTTCATACGTCTGTCGCTCCCTCTTAATCGTTTGGCAAAATCAATACCATTCTCTTGTTGCAGCTTAATATCTAGAAATACCAAATCCACCTCATGATTCATCAAATACGAGAATGCAGCCGCAGTCTCCTGGAAACTTCCCACAATCTCGATCTCTTCTACCTTAGCGAGCATTCTTCTCATGATTAGATGCATGGCCTTCTCATCATCGATAATGACGACCTTCAAAATACATCCCTCCTCATTTACTACAAGAACTAAAGTATAACCAAACCCAATGACAGCAGAATGACAAACTTTAGCACCAAAAAGAGCCCTTCATCTGAAGGGCTCTTCATCTACCTGTATTCTATGAATCTAGCACTGACATCAGATGGCTATATAGTGCAGATACTTCGTAGGATGGGGTTATTCCAAGCTCTCTATACAATGTTTTCTCGAATTGAATATATTGTCGGTTCAATGCTTCTTTGTTCTTCGTTAGAGCCAAGGCCCTCAAATATAGCTTAATTGTTCCTTCTTCTAGCTCGTTACGGGTGATTAACTTTATTATTAGTCTAATTGCTGTTTGCGTATCACCTCGGATTAATAACGCCTCGCATAACCGCTGGGTAAAGGATGTATACATTAACGACAGGCGTTCGACCTCACTCCGAGCCCAAGGGAAAACACGATCCCCGAATAAATCGCCAGTGTAGCGCTGTTCAAGCTCAACTGCCTGTTCGATACAGTTTTCATCCACTACAGCCATCTGCTTGCAGCCTTCTTCAAAACTAAGGAAATCTACATCGACCTGGGTATGATCTAACGCATAATAGCTACTGTTGGAATGCACGATCTCCTTGAGTCCATAATTATCTAACAATTTACGAAGCTGATAGACTGTTGTGTTTAGGTAGGTTTCGCCGTTCTTTATAGGCATTTCACCAAACATATCTTCAATGATTCTAGCTCGTGACACAAGTCTGCCTTTATGCATTAACAAATAGCCAAAAAGCTCCGCGCTTTTGCTAGTTTTCCATTTAACTAACATGTTCTGAGCACTTCGAATCTCCATACCTCCTAGACAATGAAACAGAACTCGTCTAGAGGAAGAGTCTTGTTCGACCGATCCCTTTTGTGACACCATTTCGGATAGCGCCCGCTTCACAGTATGATAAAGCCTGTCTTGATTAACCGGCTTCACTATGTAATCAAATGCATATACATCAAATGCAGGAAGTGAATATTCTTTATGTGAGGTAACGAACACGATTTTCATTTGTCTGCCGCTCTCTCTTAACCGCCCGGCAAACTCAAGTCCGCTTTCCTTAGGCATATTAATATCCATAAAGATCAAATCCACATCTTGGTTTGTCAAAAATGAATAGGCCGTCGACGTTTCCTGGAAGCTCCCTACGATCTCGACATCATTAACCTTGCCAAGCATTCGCTTCATCACGATATGCATGCCCTTCTCGTCATCGATAATAACAACCTTCATACGATTTCCCCCTTCCATCTTAATGTTCAGATTGATTCGAAGCTACTGGAGGCGTCGGGAGGGAGAAATAGAAGGTGCTACCTTGCGTAAGCGCTCTGTCAAACCAAATATCTCCTCCGTTTAAGCGAACAAATTCCTTGCACAGTGTGAGTCCCAGCCCGACACCTCGTTCTCCATCGGTTCCCAAAGATGAGACTGGATAGGCTTCCTGTAATAACGATTCTGCTTGGTCGGCAGGTATGCCCAATCCTGTATCACTTACAGCGACTATTATTTTGCCATCCGCATGCTCGGCTTTTAATCGAATGCTCCCGCCGTATTCCGTAAATTTAATCGCATTTGATAGAAGATTACGGATAATTAAATCTAGCATTTCTTTATCTGCGAATACATAGAGCCCATCCGATATCTCGGATATAATATGTATATTTTTGCCCGCGCTGCGAACTTGTATCAATCGTATATTTGTCTGAACCGTGTGGCCTAAATCCCTTATAACCGGGTTAAAAACCATACCGGCCCTCTGACTCTGAAACCATTCAAGCAAACTTTCTACTAATGTAAATGTATTCTGAATTTGATGCCCCATTTCATGGACGATTTCATCATGACTCTCACCACAAGTCTGCATCTCTTCCTCCATGAGCTCCATCAGGTTAATGAGTACGGCAAGAGGATCGCGGATATCATGGGCGACTACATTAAACATCTTGTCCTTGAAAGTATTCAGCTCTGCCAGCTGTCTTGATTTATATAGCAGTGCTCCCTCGTTGCGAACTGTTTCCGTTACATCACTTAACAAAAGCATTTTAGCAACGATTTTTTGCTTATTGTCGCTAATAACCGATAAATGAACATTATAGAATTTGGCATCCACTCTTCCAGAAATTTGTATCTTGTTATCCGAGAATGGCTCTTGCTGAATAAGCCTCTCTACAAGCTTGGGATACGAGGAGAAGATCTGTACCGCAGGCTGTCCGATCACATGATTACGATTTAAACCTTCAATCGCCTGACTCGCCGACTGATTAAAGCTGGCAATACAATGATCCAGATCCAGTACAATGACCGCATCCTGCATCGACTCAAATACCTTTTGCATAGCAAAAGGAGCCATCCTCAGCATATTAAACTGATAAATCCCCCACATATAGCACACACCTGAGAAAAGAAATCCAAATGGAGTGAAATCAATAGATAGGTTGGTCACACCGCTTAAATAGATAAGTGTACCTCCATAGGGTCCACAGGAGCCTATGATCATAAGGGCAATTTGTTTCTTCATTCGAGGTGTCGCTTTACGATACATTTGGATCAATAACCCCATACCTATAATAAAAAGGGTATACGAATTCGTCACATGCACCCAATACAATGGCCCTTTAATCAAGGAAACCAGCGGGAAGCTCTCTGAACTATCCATCGTCATACTCTTATAAAATAAATGATGCGACTCATTCGTATAATGAGCCACAAGTGTAGTCATGGGAATGACCATCAGCAATGCAACAACCCATTTGCGTATAAACGCCTGACGGCCTGTATATTGCAATACCATAATAATCCAGATCATAGATCCAAAGGGAACACCAATATATTCTACGCGAAGCCAGACACGCATTATATCCAAAGTAGGACTAATAATCTCAAAAGCATATCCGAAGGTATATAATGCGCCTGCCAACATACCCAAGCCGTAACTAATTGCAATCGGAAGCTCTCTTCTTTTCCATGAGAGAAAGACCATACTTAAGGTGCCGCAAGTAGCAACTATTAGTAGAGCTGATAAATACAGGTTGTAATTCATTGTTAAACTAGCCCCACTTGTCATATTTTATTATTCTTGTCCCGCTATAAAACTATCTATTCAAAAAAAATATTCCCAAATGTGACTATAATCACTTATTTTAGCACTATTCTATGAAATTCGACAATTTTTTTCTTTCCTAGGAGAGCTAATCTATGTCTAGAGCACTACTCCAGCACTCCCGCCGTCAATGGGAATTGCTGGATATATAGGGTGGGGGAGGTTTGTAAGCTTGATTTAGTTCTTAAGACTAAAAGTCTATTGTCGTGCGGTCGAGTTTCCAGGCTACAATTTTTTCTCGCTGCCATATCGACTTTTAGAATCGAGAAAGAACCAGACAATAGCAATGTCCGGTACCGTCTTTCTCTGCTCTTGGTATACTTTACTGTCTGTCTCTTAAACGCTTCATTAAATCGTTGTCGTTGTTCCCCCATACAAAAGCACTTTCTTAAGGGAATAATATCCAAAAGACACAACAACTAGTAAATCTTTCGTATCGTTTGCGAATACGGTCGTCACAGATTAAGCTCAAGCATAGATTCCAATCCATTGATCTATTTGAAAACTCCTTCTCCGTGTCAACCCTTAGGTTCGCTGTTCATACAAATGTTTAACCAGTTTTTGATTTCTCTCTTTAAATATTTCATGATGCGAAGAAACTCTTCCTGTCTCTTCCGCCCCCGGATCGATATATTGCTTGGCTTTGTTGACTGCATTGGCTGCGTCCTGGAATGCTCCTGCGATTAAGTGAAGTTTTCCTTCATGATGTAAAATATCTCCGGCTGCAAACAATCCCGGAACCGACGTTTCGCTCATGGGGTTGCCGCCAATATAGTACTCATCCTTCATTCTAATATTCAGGTTGTTTTTCGATGTCAGCTCTTTATCTCGTTCATAACCGTGATTAATGATCACATCATCCACCTTAAGCACGAATCGAGCGCCGTCTTCTCTATTGACCAACTCAACCTTTTCGATGTTCTCATGATTTTCTCCGGCAATCAGCTTGTCAATCGTTGTGTTAAGCAAGCATTCAACGGAGCTGTCGAATAGACGAGCCACATCTGCTTCATGTCCCTTCAGCATATCTTTCCGGTACGTTAAATATACTTTTTTCGCAATCGGCTCCAATTCATTAGCCCAGTCAACAGCGGAGTTCCCACCGCCGGAAATCAATACGGTTCTTCCCTTAAAACGTTCGAGCGATTTGACGACATAATGTAAATTGCCCACCTCAAACCGCTCCGCGCCTTCTACTTCCAATTTAATCGGCTTTAAGATGCCGCCGCCAATCGCTATAATGACCGTTATCGAGAAATGGGGTTTACTCGTTGCCGTACGAATGACAAATAAACCATCTTCATCTTTATTGATTGATGTTACCTTTTCCCCCAGCACTACGTCTGGATCAAACGTCAACCCTTGTTGAACCATCTGCTCAATTAATTTAGCACCAGGAGCCGGTATTAGCCCTCCGACATCCCAAATCATTTTCTCCGGATATACGTTGACCTTTCCTCCCAAATAGGGCTGGAACTCGATGATTTTGGTCTTCATTCCTCTTAAACCGCTATAGTAAGCAGAAAAAAGTCCTGCTGGGCCACCGCCGATAATCGTTACATCATACAATTCCGTATACATCTAGAATCCTCCTCCTGATCCAAATACCAACTCATGGCGCTATGCCTTCGATTAGCAAGCAAATATAAGAAATAAGGCTCCCCCACCACCCATGGTAATAAGGTAAGTACCGCTTTCCAATATGTGCCCCAGATGCTGCCTACAATTCAAGCAGCGACGAATTAGTCGTTTTCTTGCGTTAATTGCAGGGACAGTACAAGCGCTAATGAACACTTGTATGTCTTAATAGTAAAGGCACGTTACGAATCAATAACCGATTGATTCGCAACGTGCACCTTCAATGAAATGGAGGTATTATTCCTTCGCACCATCTAACAATATGCGTTCAAAAAAGTCGAGTTGTCCATTTAGTGAAATTGGATCGCTGAAATAAAACGAGGGTTCATCCATATAGTAAACATGTTTATTCTTAACGACAGGTAACGTTGCGTATATCGTATCGTCCAAAATCGTCTTTCTCGCCTCTGTCGGTCCAGCGATAAAAACATAATCTCCTAGATAATCAGGCAATACTTCCTCTGAAAGCTGAACATATCTCTCATCGGTTTTACTCAACTGATCTTCTAATATTTTTGGGTATTTCAACCCGAGTGACGTATACAGCACTTCCGTTCCACGACCGAAATTGGGACCATAAATATACAATTCTTTTGTGTAATCGCCAATAACACTCACGGTTTGAGAAGAATCGAATTCTTCTTCAAATCTCTGCTTTGTGTTGGAAAGGAGTTTCTCCCAATCTTCTACTAGCTTTTTCGCTTCGTCAGCCTTACCTACAATCTCTCCGATGTCGATAAGGGTTTCAAGACGATTGGTTCGCTTCGTTAAATCGAAAACAATGGTAGGCGCAATTTCTTTCAACTTCTCAATATTCGGGTTAGTCGAATCCGTAATAATGAGCTCCGGATTGAGCGCCAAAGTTTCCTCAACGCTTTCTTGAGTCAGCAATTCAGCATCCTTTAATTGATCCCCTATAAGCCTGCTTTCTTTCGCATTCTCAAAAACGCCAATCGGCGTAATCCCCAAACTCAATAAGTGACCCGGATAATGCCACGTCGCAACCACGATTCGCTCCGGATTGGCGGGAACTTCAACCTTGCTTCCCAAATCGTCTACAAATATTCTTGTCTCGGAAACGTTGTTGATTGGAGTCGTTGCAACCACTTGATTTACCCCGCTCTGCTCCGTCGCTCCCGTATTCGTCGTTGCTGCCCCTCCTGAACAAGCGCTAAGCAGTAAAGCAAAGCATAGGCATAGAGTCGCTAGCATTGAGGGCTTTGTTATATTAAGCATCGATAAGTCCCTTCTTTTTTATTATGATAATGAGATTCATTATCATAATAATGCCAAAAGGATTCCACGTCATTAGCGTAATTGCTCCTCATCATAGGATAATCTGCTTCCTTCTGTTTGTTCTGATACTGAATTTTGAACTGATTGGGGGTGATGCCACTATATTTTTTGAAGAGACGAACGAAATAGAATACATCTTCATACCCTACCCTGGCCGCAATCTCTTGCAGCGTTGCATCTATCGTTAGCAGCATGATCTGCGCTTTTTGGATCCTTATTTGGATCACATAGTCGATCAGGCTCTTTCCCGTCTTTTGCTTAAACTGCTTACCCAGTTTATCCAGTACCTACCGTATTCAATCCTTAGAAACGACTACTTCTACTCTATATCTAACGAACCACCAAGACTGACATTTAACAAGCGCATGATCATGAGTAACGACTCAGATCTAGTCGCCTTCGCATTAGGTTTGAATGAAGCATCAGTTCCGCCTTTTAGGATACCGCTATTAGATAATCCTTTAATGGCTTCCTCTGCCCAACTGCCCGAAATATCATTGATATTATTGGGATTTGTAGGTGCTGTCTTGTTTAATAATTTTGAGAGTAATGCTGCTATTTCCTCTTGAGATGCTTTGATTAGGCTTAAATGAACCATCTCCATAACCATTTATTATACCGATTGATCTTAATGTTGCATTTGCATCTGCAGCCCAATGACCCTTGGTGTCATTAAAGTTGGTGCTAGAACTAGTTTCTAGACCAAGTGCTTTTACCAACATAGTCGCAAACTCTGCTCTTGTTACCTCAGCATTAGCATGGAATGAACCACCATCACGATAAATCTTATACCCAGCTAGATCAGATTCTGTATTCGCATCCCAAGTTATCATAGCTACTAGATCTCCTGACACTGCCACTACGTTCGTAGGTACAGCAGGCGCTAATGTGTTAAGTGGCGTTGCTAAAACGGCTTCACTTTTTTTCGATTGTAAATTTGATGTGTTCATAGCCACTACCTCAAAGCTGTAGGCTGTTGCATTTGTAAGAGCTGTCGCTAGATAAGTGGAGCCTATTACAGTTGATACATTTGTACGAATTTTCCTTAAAGGAACCCGTTTTCTCGCTTTGCATGATCCAGATATGGGTTACATCTATTTAAAACCACAGGAGGTTGAACAGACGGTTCCTGTTTCAGAAAACGAACTCTTCAAGCATATGAATCCTAAGCAAATCATCATCCCCTATATTACAGATATAAACGTTGCTTCTTATCTGGATAAAATGACAGTCTCCCCGAACGTTTTCAAAGCTGATTTCGAGATAGGTTACGATATAGAATATGGCAACGATATGGATGAACAAGGATATATTATAGGGATCGAGTTAACGCTTGATCATGAAAAGTTTATTACTCTTATCAAAAATCAGGCGTTTAGGATCATCCAAACAGAGTGGCGGAATAAGGAGTTTCATTTGATCACATTCGATCATTTAGACGATGTATTTAAACCGGAGAATACTATTTATAGATTGACAGACGAGGAAGATGCTTTTGTTATTGTTCAGCTTGTAGAACCTGAGAAACTTGGCTTTCATTACTCAGATGAAAAAGATTAGAAACGAACAATCGCTTTATTCAAAGCGCTGATTCCAGCTAGAGACGATATATATCCATTGGAATATTTGCTCAAACCCGAGTTTATTTTGATAGAGAACATGTAACGTCAGATTAACTATATTGAACTGTCCACCAGCAAAATATCAGCATAAAAAAGGACTTCCTTGTGAGAAGTTCTTTTATTAGTTGTCTACTCTTTGATCAAAAGAAAACAGCCCCCCTAAAGCCATTACTCAAGAAGAGGCTGTTAATCAGCTTACATATCAATCGATATTACTTTCTATGGAGCTACAACTGTACTTTTATCCAAAGTGACTGCAGTTTGTGCCAACAATCGGCCATTTATTGATGCGTTAGTCTTCAGAGTGATATTTGACTTGCCTAATATGATTCCCTCAAAATGTGCATCCGTTCCAATAGAAACAGTTTCCGCTACTTGCCAGAAGATGTTCTTGGCTTGTGCTCCACCCGTAAGGATAATCTTGGTGTTGTTGGCTTGAGTAATTCCTTTAGCTATTTGGAAAATCCAAACATCGTTTGCTCCACCGTTGAGCGTTACATCCGAATTTATTAAAACACCGGTTCCCCACTTGTAAACACCAGCTGTAAGTGTTTTACCACTTATGTTCCCATCGTACAGTTCGGTATAATTGACAGCTCTTCCAGCAGCATCGGTGTAAGCTGTTTTCATGTTATTTATCGCTGTACTAAGATTACTTTGAGTGGAAGAAGCATAGTCTGAAGCGTATGCCTTTCCATTAATTTGATTTGAAACTGAAAATACACCTGTGGCATCCAGCGTCAGAGAAAACCCAGTAATGGCTGTTGCCGCAATTGGACTCACTCCTATATCTCCAGTAACAGTAGAATTGGGCTCGGAAGAAATCCCTGCTTCTGCCAAAATCACATAATTGCCTGCTGCACCAAGGTTAACTGGAGAGGACACAACTAATGGTGTTGCACCTACAATATTAGAATAGGTACTATTGGCAATTGTGTTCGCTGCAGATATTTTGAAGTAATACGGTACGCCATTTGTTAGCGCAGTTACAACATAAGTTGCTGAAGTTACTGTTTCCGGTTTGCTAATTAAATCAAAGTTTGAATTGTCGAGTGATTGATAAACATTATAATAAGTAGCTCCTGTAACTGAGGACCATGATAAATTGATTTGTGAATTTCCAGCATTCGCAACAAGATTAGTTGGTGCTGCAAGAACTGATAGTACCGGTGTATTACCGCCGGAATTGTTGCTGCCATTACCATTAGAGCTACCATTGCTGGAGCTACCATTACCGATAGAGTTACCATTGCTGGAACTTCCACTACTGTCGACAGAAGCGCTGGTAATCATATTACCTGTCTCTTTACCCAAATAACTGAGTTTGTACACAGCCCCAGGTGCTTGCTCATTCGTTGTCAGTACAACTACGTTAGTACTGCCTGGTTTCAATTCAGCTTTGGTCACTATCAAACCATGATCAAAGGTGAAATCAACTGCATTCACCGTAGCGACATCTGAACTGAAAGTTACTTCTATGGAATTATTGTTAACTATTGTAACCATACTCACTTTTAAGTTGCTGTTAACAAGCTCATTTGCCTTTTTAACAAAGGTATCTTTGTTGTTATTGAATTCGTAAGCCAACCGAGCTACTGCTTGTCTCTCCGAATTTTCCTTAGGACTAAATTTCACAGTAGCGTCAGGATTGCCAATGCCCTGTATGAGACCAATTTTAAAAGCCAGGGATACTTGAGCTTGAGCCCAACTCGATACCGTGCTCAGATCAGATAAATTGGCATCAATAGCGACTTTACCCGCTATGTCCTCGAGACCCAGAGCACGAATAAAGAATACGGCTAGTTCTTCTCTCGTCACTTTAGAATCAGGAGCAAACGTTGTAGCCGAAGTTCCTTGTGTGATCTTGGATTCGACCAAAGCACCGGCAAAACCTCTGTACCAGCTGTTTTTGTCTACATCTGTAAAAGCTATTGCTTGGTCTGAATTCTCTTTCAACCCAAGCGACAATACAATAATTTTGGCTAGTTCGGCACGGGTAATCGTATTATTCGGCTGGAAGCTACCATCCTCGTAACCGCTAATAATACCCTTATCGACCAAGCTATTAATTTCTATTTGTGCGTAGGAATCAGTGATGTCCTTCAATTGTACTGGTGTTGCTGCGGCTCCAAAAGCTGAATTAAATGAAAGTAATACCATGCTCGTAATTAAAAAAGACGATACCAGCTTTTTGAATGATTTGTGTTTCATATTTCTCCTCTTTCTTTCTAAAAAACTATTATTATAAAAATCCGTACTAAGCTCAGCCATTACCACTTCTACTAATATTAACCAGATTAATTAATTTTGAAACTTTTATATTTTCGATCACATCCATACTGGAAATCTCGTTCCAGTCAACCGACCCTAATTGTCAGTAAGAACCTCCCGACTAGGTTGATTACAAGATGGAACACCATAAAAAAGTTGTCTAGTTTAGTATTGACAATCCACCACTTTTCAAGGTAAATAAATAACGCGTTGCGAGAGAATAGGTATCTTCTCTACCAACGCGTTATTTAGTTCATCGTCAAATTGTTCAAATCAAGGTCCAACATATCGTTGAAGTGATTAACTAAGCCGAGTTAAAGAGTTTACCCCCGAGTCAGATAGTGCCAAGACTTTCAGTTAAGGGCATCAATCTCGGTTCAGAATGTCTTGACAACTAGCGCACTGAATAAAATGCTAGTCCGATACTTGAAAGGATAAGCAAAAGTATAGTGATAAAGACCGCAGATGCTATATACATATTCTTTTTAGATTTACTGGTAGTTATTGTTCCATGTTTTTTTCCGATAAGAGAATATAGAATGAACCCCAATATGGGGGTTGTGGCAATCATTAATAATACCCAAATCCAAGGATTTATCCCTCGATACACACAATCGTTATAGAGCCATAGAGAAGATAGCGTTATCGTCAATAAAGCAAATACAACAACTAATACAACTAATGGAATCATAACGTTCTCCCTCCTTACTTTTCACCAAAAAAATAATTAAGCAGGTTCAAGTTTACTCCCCTTGCTCCTGCTTAAAAGCACTAACATACTGTTTTTTCATACTTCTAACTGGTTAACTACTTTGAACGAATATCACAACTATTGTTACCAAGAAAACCTAACCAGTTAGAAATATTTTGTTTAGATTAGAAACAGAAGCAGAAGCACAGTGAGAAACAAATGGAGAAGCAGAAACAGCCATACTCTTCTCTCGTTTCTAAATTTTCTACGGATTCATCAGTCCAAAGGAATTCTGTAGCATTTAAAGATTGCATTACCTTCCACTCCTTTCAATTTAAATTAACGGAAACAATGGATACATTTGCGTAAATGATTTCACATACAACATTCATATTTATTTTAGTCACTATAAAAAAAGTAACAATAGTTGTCGCATTTGTCGTATGAATAATTAATCTCATTCTCTAATCACTTCTAAATCATCATATTTTCCACTGTAAAGGGATATATTTCCTATGAGGACAAAGAAAATAGAAATTAATATGATAAATATATACATACTTCCATCAATAACTACATTCCCTTTAGACAAGGCTGAAACAGCAACGGATATGACTACAGTAAATAGAACCAACGACATCGCAAGAGAACATATTATGCTAATTATGCCTTTGATCACATATTGCTTCACAAGAATTTTCTTACCTATGCCCAATGACCGGATGTTTGCATACTCTTTTCTATTGAGATCATTCATTAAACTAAGTAAATTAACGTTAAATATGACTGCTGCCACGATGAAAAGGAAACAGATATATTTAAAACTAGTTAAGAATGAATCCATCTTAGATAACAGGTAATCTCCTACTACATTCATGTTAGCAATATAGCTATCCTTCACTTCATTAAGGAATCCATCATCTATTGCTCTTACTAAATAAATTGTATCGTTATATTGATTTTCAGAAGCTTTCAATATCCAATTATTATTGATACCAGCAGAATCGTATGTTCCCTTTACTCTATACTTTACAGTTTTCTCTTCGGTAGAAACTTCCAGGGTATCTCCAATATCGATTTTATAGGCGTCTGCATATGCTTTTGAAATAAGGACCTCTCTTGGATTCCCTTCAAAGACATCTTGCCCCTCGGTAATTTTAAACTTTGATGTATAATTCTTTTGGTCAATTTCATTGATACGAACTTGTTTGTTTGAGACATTATCATTGTCTATCTTTGCATCCATATAGTGCATTATCGAAAATGTCTTTATATCACTGGAGTTGACCAACACCTTATTTAGAGCCTCTTTATCACCTGTCTTAATTAAATAGTTATAGGGCAAGGATTGTTCATATCCTACATCAACAGATTCCTTTAAGGTATTTGCTAACCCAAAGCCTATTAATATAAACCAAAGCATCATAGTTAAATTTAAAATACCTACTACAAAAATGAGCTTATTTTTTTTGATTTCTTTAAATGTATATAAGGTACTACGATGATACTTCCATACAGGAAGTCTTGTAATCAGTTCAACGAGTAGTAATACCCCAATGAAAATGGCACTAAGTGTGATTAATAAAATAAAATTACTCGCCATGGAAGTACCACTACCTAATAAAAATGCATATATAGAAAAAACGATAGGTAGAGAAATAATTATCCCAAAATTTCTTAGCTTATTCCTTTTAGGAAGACCATTATCTCCTTTGACAATAAGAATAGGATCTAAATTAACCATGTATTTTAGAGCAACATTTCTATATAAAAGGAATACAAAAATGTTGAAAACAACAAATTTAAGAATATTCATCATATAGCCGGCTGTGTAAGTAACACTAATACCTTCCGTAGCTAAAATCATTTTCGCGAGTGGAATACTGAAAATAACTGACAGTATTAATGGGGTAAAAATCAAAATGTTTATCTCTAATTTCATTGCCTTAATAATGTCCTTCATCTTGATAGGAATCAGCATTAGAGTAGCAATATCTTTTTGGCTTCTCACAATCAACATTGTAATTCCACTAATTAACACAGCGATTGCTAATAAATAGCCTACTGTACTAATCAAATTCAAAGCCATAATCTGTTTATCTAAGTCTGAGAATAATTCGTTTCTTCTATCTTCAATGGTTTTGTATTTATAACCAGACTCCACGGATTGCAGTTCTTTTTTCAATATCTCTCCTGATTTACCAGAAATAAATACTAATCCAGCGTCAGAATTATAAGAGGATTCTAAATTTTTAGTTTTTATATAACCTGAAACCTGGGCATCCTCTACAACATCAATTGGAAGATATTCTATTCTCGTGATCTTTAAATCTTTGTCTTGTTCCTTAATTCCTATAAGACGGATTGTATCCCCTACATTTAAACGCTGCTTGTTCGCCAATCCTTCAGAGATTACAATCTCATCGTCGGATAAATTTTCGTATCCTGATAAAAGATAGAGCATCATTTTATTATTTTCATTTTCAAGATAGACAGGTGCTGAATGAACAAAGGAGGTTTGAATACCTTCCTGTTTATAGGAGCTAGTAGCTTTATCAAAGCTTTTGGAAGGAAAAGATTGCGTAACTACAAGATCAGCAGGATTAGATTCTTCCATAGCTCTATTAATGTAGTCCTGCTTACTCATTCGTATTTGAGGCAATATAAGTGAAACGGTCATTGTAATTACAATTGAAAGGACTATAAAAAACATTGACCATTTATTTTGGTTTAGGTTTTTAAGATTATAGAGTTTAAATAATTCTCTATATTTCATTTAATAACCCCTCATTCATTAAATATTGACGTTTACCCAGAGCTCCAATGGAATGATCATGAGTAACGATCACTAAAGCGCTGTTATAGGAAGTATTCATCTCTAAAAGGAAGTCCATTATGCTCTTACCAGTGGCAGCGTCTAAAGCTCCTGTCGGTTCATCACATAGAATCATCTTAGGATTATTAATTAAGGCCCTCGCAATGGCGACTCTTTGCATTTCTCCACCAGAAAGTGTCGGTGTCTTATGACTATGTTTGCTTGTTAAACCCACTCTTTCTAGCATTTCCATTGCACGACGCTTTTTCTTTGCATACGATAAATTTTCATGAATAGCAATGATCAAATTTTCTAATGGTGACAAACATGGGATCAGATTTGAATTTTGAAATACAAGACCAATGTAATCTTGTCTGATCTTTTCAATCTCTTTTCTATTCTTGGTATCAGTAGGTCTACCCTCAACTATTATTTGACCCTCTGTAACCTCTGTTAACAATGAAATACAATTTAAAAAACTCGTTTTTCCACTTCCCGATTTCCCCATTATAGTGATGAAGTCACCTTGCTCAATGGTCAAATCAATTCCCTTTAGAACGTGCTGCACATTTTTATCAGTGCTAAAATCTTTTTTAACATTCACACACTCAATCATTATGCCTTCAAACCTCCTATTTCACTTTTTCATTTATATTGAGAATTCACAAATCCCAATACTTTCGCCCATCTTATTTATCACATTGATTACTTATATTGAAATCATAAACCTATATTTCTTATTTTTTTTTTGCTCGTTGTAATCCGCACATTACTCGTTGTATTCTGTAAAAAAAGGGTTATAGACCAATTACACCCACCCAGGTGTTTCTGCTTAATGGAGCGAGCTCCCTTTTTGAATCCCCTTTGATGAAACTCACCCTATATACATGAATAATACCCGCAGGATAGGCACTTTTTTCCAAGTGTCCTGTCTACGGGCGGTAGTTGTCAAGACAGTTGTCGCGATTCCATAGAATTTATGTAGTCATTTGAATTGTTCTTCATCAGCATCTATGACTCCATCTTTTTCGGG